>JAOZRW010000028.1 GCA_029939995.1 Acidimicrobiia bacterium
AATCGGTGAAACACGTCATCATCCGCTGTGCCCCACATAATCGCAGATACGTGCGCATTCGGCAATTCCGTGAACGGACGGCACGGCGATCCCGGCGCGGTGATGCGGGCCCGACTCGGGTGCACCCTACGTGAAGCGTTCCGAGGGAGAGCGTGCCGGGTGCCGAAATGCATGAAGGCCGGCGGCGATCGATATGACGAAGCGGGAGAGCACGGCGGCGAGCGTCACCGCTCAGGTCATGAGGCCACTCCCGGGAGGCAAAGGCGTGCCGTCGGTGGGGCGGCGTCGGATGTGTAGAGGTCTACGTACGGTCGGAAGCCGGCTGTTGCTCCACTACGGCGAGCAGATCGTCGGGGCGGAGCGGCTTGGACAGGAAGTCGTCCATGCCGGCCGCGTGACCGCGCTCGCGGTAGCTCTCGTCGACGAAGGCCGACACGCCGATGATCAGCGGGTGGTTCGCCGCCCCGTCGTTCATCGAACGGATCAGCCGGGTCGCTTCGAAGCCGTCCATTCCGGGCATCAGGATGTCCATGAGAACCACGTCGAACTGGTTCTCCTGCACCGCGGCGATGGCCTCCTCCCCGTCGGAAGCGGTCTTCGTGGAGTGCCCGCGATGGTCGAGCATGCGCGTCAGGAGGAAGCGGCTCGTCGAACTGTCGTCGACGACGAGGATGTTGAGGCTCCTGCGGCCTTCCCGGAGCCAGTGGCGTGTAACGAGCGTCCTGTCGTCCCCCGACTCGATGAGCGCCATCGAAGCGCGGATGCTGTCGGCGAGATCCCCGGGCGTCATCGGTCTCGACAGGTAGCCCCGGATGCCTCGTTCGTGGCAGCGGGCGGCGTCTCCCCGTTGGCCGGAAGCCGTGATGACGATGACGGGGATCGATGCCTGTGTGAGCTCGAGGAAGCGGTCGCACGCGTCGAAGGAGTCGGTGGCCGACTCGATCACCGCGATCGCCGGCGCTGCGGCCCCTTCGTCCGTGTTTCGACCGGACTCGACCCACTCGTCCGCGCTGGAAGCGACGAGGTACGGCAACTTCGCCTCGCCGAGGATCCCCATGAGCTCGCGACGTCGCTCGACGGCATCGGCGATGATGAGAACCGGCGTATCGATCGGTGACCGCCCCCGAAGGAGGGGGCGTCCCTGGGCGTCATCGGGGATCGTGAATCGGACGGTGAACTGGATGCCGGTGACGCAGTTGTCGTTCGACGTGACGGATACCTTGCCTCCCATTCGGGACACGATCTCCAGAGCGACCGGGATGTTGAGCGGATCGGCTGCCGATCCGGGGGAGTGCCGATCTCGTTCGCGTGGAGCTCCGGATGGATCGTTCGAGGGCGGGGCTTCGGCCCCGACGGACACGGAGAACCCCACGGTGATGATGTCGGGGCCCCATCCGTGTACGGCCGCTTCGAGAT
The DNA here is from genome assembly GCA_029939995.1 of Acidimicrobiia bacterium. Taxonomy (GTDB): domain Bacteria; phylum Actinomycetota; class Acidimicrobiia; order Spongiisociales; family UBA5794; genus JAHEEL01. Next base: position 1,417 of record JAOZRW010000028.1, read on the forward strand.
CGATCCGATCGCCGTTCGCCTGTGCCGTGACGTTGTCGAGGAAACGGACGAGGACGAGGCGGAGGCGGCTCGGATCCCCGATGACGGATGTGGGTATCTCATCGGCCACGCTGCCGGCTATCTCGATCCCGTGTTCCGCTGCGGATGGTCCGACGATGCGGACGACGCTCGAGACGAGATCGCGCAGATCGAACGGCGTGGCGTCGATCTGGAGGTGGCCGGACTCGAGCATGGAGAGATCGACGAGGTCGTTGGTGAGCGTGAGGAGTCGGGCGGCCTCGTCTTCGATCGTTGCGAGCGACTTGACGATGTCCGGCGGCAGTTGCGAGTCCATCGACGTGCGGGCGGTCTGCAGGATCGTTGATGCCGGGCCCGACAGCCGTCCGGAGATGTGGGACAGTATCTGTGTTCTCGTCGGCGCGCCGCCATCGACCGCGATTCCTGCTTCGGACAGGCGGAACAACGTCGATTGACGATCGATCGCGTGATGGATGTAGTGATCGAGCATCAACGGCGAGAGATCGTCTTCCACGATGTAGGAGGTGGCTCCTGCAGCGACGGCGGCGGCTCCCGTGCCGTGGTCACCCGAACCGACGACGAAGATGATCGGCACGTGGAGGCCTTCGGCGTTGATCCTGGCGAGCAGATCGAACCCCGTTCGCGCACCGATGTGGTGAGCGATGATGCACACGTCGGGCCCGTCTCCGATGAGAGCACCGAATCCGTCGGCGACGGTCACGACGCATTCGACGACGCAGGATCCATCTTCGACACCGTCGGCGAGGTGACGGAGGACCGCCGGTGTCTCGGCGCCGTCGTCGACGACGAGTATCCGCAGGGGGTTGCCGTTGCCCGGATGCTCGTGTTTCGAAGGTTCTGAAGTCGAGCGATCTTCCGGGTTCGGATCAACTTCAGCGTGATCAGTCTGCACGGCTCTCCACTCGTCGCGTCGTATTCCGTCCTGGGTGTATCGGCAGACGGGACGCGAATCTTCAGGATCGTGTGACGCGCGTCGCGACGCGGTGGGCCGATGGGACCCACCGCGTCGTCGCGAATCCTGGTTCCTCCACCCCGGGTGCACGCCCGGTGGGGGTCTCGGGATCTACAGAGCCATGAGAGCGACGCTTGCCTGGGTCATCCATGCCCGGGCGATGTGAGCGGCGTCGTGGCGTTCCTCGACGGTGCCCGTCCCATCGGCGACCTCGAGGAGCGCCGATGCGTTGTCGAGATACCCGGTCACCGCGCTCACGTCCTCGCCGGCGGCCGCCGCCCAGCCCGCGATCTTCGTGAGGTGGTCGAGTCGAAGCGAGAACCGTTCGACGTCGCGGGCGATGTGCCCGTCGTAGTCGACAGAATCTCCGCGTCGCTCCGCTCTCAGGGAGAGACGCTCGAGTTGGCGGCGTGAGACGATCGTTCCCACGATCTCGGCCGGCTCGTCGAGGTCGGCGATGGCGTCGAGCGTCGCATCGAGGTTCGCAAGGATCTCAACCTTCTCTGCTTCGGTGAGACGGTCGTTGTCTGCGATTCGCTCTTCGATCTCGGCCGCCCGCTCGATGGCACGGTCCCGGACTTCGTCGGCGGTTTGGCCGATCCATTCCGGCGGGAATGTGCGTTCGGGCCGCGGACGCTCGGCCCGCAACGTTCGGGGTGCCCGGTCTACCCCTGCGGTGTCGTTGCCCACGGCGAGCGCAGGGATCACACCGATCGCCATGGTGGCGGCGATCAACGCCGCGAGGATCGTCATCCGTCTGTTCATCATCGACTCCTTCTGTCGGGATCTCTACGACACAACGGTGACAGGTCGATGTGCGGCATCTGCAAGAGAGATGTCATCTTTCTGTGAAGACGCGTCCCGCGGGTCCGGATCTCCGGACCCGCCGTATGCCCGGTACGCTCGGGGTCACGTGAATCACAGGACTTCGACGCTCAGCGTCTTCGTGTTGACCGGAGGGCTGCTGCTCGCGGCTTGCACGAGCGGTGCCACGCCCGCATCATCCACCGCGACCGTCGGACCGGTCATGCCCGACGGGTTCGACGTCGAAGGGCACCGCGGTGCCCGGGGCCTGAAGCCGGAGAACACGCTTCCGGCGTTCGAGGCCGGGCTCGACTCGGGTGTGACGACCCTCGAGTTCGATCTCCACTATTCGAAGGACGGCGAGGTCGTCGTCTGGCACGATCCGATCGTCGACCCCGCCAAGTGCGGGCTCAAGCCGGGGGCTCCGCCGGACGTTCCGGATCCGGACCGAGCAGACACCCCGGAGGACGCGCTCGCCATCCGATCGTTGACGGTGGAGGAACTGCGGTGGTTCCGATGCGACCGGAATCCGGATCCCGACGCGTTCCCACAGCAGGATCCGCGACCGACGCCGGTCGCGGGCGACGAGTATGGGATCGTGACGCTCGACGACCTGCTCGACTTCGTGGAGCGGTACGCCGCCTCGGACGCCAAGACCGACCGGCAGCGCGCCAACGCCCGGGTGGTGCAGTTCAACATGGAGACGAAACGCGACAGGGGCGACCCGTCGGCGATCGGCGACGGGTTCGACGGCGAGACGGTCGGGCCGTTCGAGCAGCGCATCCTCGAGATCGTCGACGAGCGAGGCATCCGCGATCGGGTGATCGTGCAGAGCTTCGACATCCGATCGCTCCAGGCGATCGATCGTGCCGACCCGGGGATCCGGTTGGCGGTCCTCACAGCCGTCGGTCGTGCGGCGCTTCCGGCGTTCGCGAACGATCGCGCGGTGATCTGGTCGCCGAGAGCTTCAACCGTCGACGCCGAATCGATCCGGGAGGCGCACGCAGTCGGGCACACGGTGATCCCGTGGACCGTGAACGACCCGGACCTGGTCACTCGCCTGATCGAGGCCGGCGTCGACGGAGTGATCACCGACCGCCCGGACCTGTTCGCCGATCGGTAGCGCAGATCACGCGGGTGGGCGTGCGAACCGCGGGCCGGAGACGTCATATAGGGCGCAGAGAACCCTGGGTTCGGGGCGGGTCAGGGGGTGTCGGCGTCGTCGGGTTGGATGCCCGCCGCCGACACCGGCGGGGTCGGCAACTCCTTGCGGGGTCGGGTCGTGATGTAGACGCCGAGCAGGACGACGCCCAGTCCGACGGCCGCCGACGGCTCCAGGGCCTCGCCCAGGACGAGCGCTCCGAGCAGCACGGCGACACCCGGTATCAGGTACGCGACGAGCGAGACGGTGACTGCTCTCGTGGTTGCGAGCATCCGGAAGTAGAGCCAGATGGGGAGCGCGCTCGCCCAGATCGCCAGGGCGAAGAGCGCCGCGAGCGCCACCGGCTCGGGCCTGATGTCCCAGGGCTGTTCGAGTGCGATGGCGACGAGGGCGGCGACGCCGCCGGACACGAGCTGCTGCCGCATCGCCAGGCGGGTCGCGTCCTGGCGTCCGATCGTGCGGGCGTAGACGGTCCCGGATGCGTAGGCGATGGCGACGACCACCATGGCGAGCTGACCGGCGAGGTCCTGACCTCCGAACGAGGCGGGCGTGATGCCGATGATGAGGGCGACACCGCCCAGACCGATCACGACTCCGGCGATCTGGATGCCCCGGAGCCGTTCGCTGGCGAGGAAGAAGTGGGCGAAGACGACGACGAAGATCGGAGCCGCAGCGCTCAGCATCCCGGCGACGGAGCTGTCGAGGCGAAGCAGCGCCCACGCGGTGAGCACGTTGGGGAGCCATCCGCTGACCGTGCCGAGGATGATCGCGGGAACCCAGCTCGCTTCCTCGTGCTCTCCCCGGTTCCTGGCGAAGTGGACCACGAGCCAGAGCAGTCCCGCAGCGAGAAGCCCCCGGAACGCCGCCATGGCGAACGCCGGCACGGTCGGTACGGCCACCTTCATCATCAGGAAAGCGCTGCCCCACATGAGGGAGAGCAGACCGAGCTGGGCCCACACGCGGGACTGCTCGCCCGGATGGTGCTCCTTGGTTGTCGTCGGGTGGGTCATCGAATCGAGCCTGCTCGCCGTTCGCTGACGATACCGACGTCCGCGCAGCCGGAATCCGACATGCGGCGATCCGCCGGCCTCCGGACCCGGCTTGAATCAGGGCGTGACCACATCGTTGACCGGTGCCCGCCGTACGGCCTTCAGCTCCATGCTGTTCATCGCCATGGGGGCGGCGACGTTCACCGCGGCGTCGCTGGGGATCCTCGCCACGTTCATCATCGACGACCTCTCGATCACGCGCGCCGAGCTCGGAGCGATCCTCGCGGTCGTCAACATCGCCGCCGCCGTGCTGTCACCCATCGCCGGGCGTATCACCGATCGGATCGGCGGCAAGCGAGCGATCGTGACGCTGTTCGTCCTGTCCGGGACGACGTTCCTGCTCCTCGGCACCGCCGTCGGATATGCGATGCTCTTCCTCGGTGCGCTCGCCGGTGCCTTCTCCCAGGCCACGGCGAACCCGGCCACGAACAAGCTGATCGCCGAAGATCTCCCAGCGGGTGAGCGCGGCGTCATCACCGGCGTCAAGCAGTCGGGGGTTCAGGCCGGCATCTTCCTCGGCGGTCTCGTCGTGCCGTCGCTCGCCATCGCGCTCGGCTGGCGCGGCGCCTACCTCGTCGTGGCCGCCGTCCCTCTCGTCTTCGCCGCCCTGGCCGTGTGGCTGATCCCCGCCGCGGCACCCGCGTCGGAGACCCAGAGCGCGGGTCGCTCCGGCCGTCTCCCCGCCGCGATCTGGTGGCTCGCCGGATACGGATTCCTGCTCGGCTTCTCCGGTGCCGTCACCTACCTCGTTCCGCTCTTCGCCGAAGAGTCGCTCGGGCTCAGCCCAGTCCTCGGGGGGATCGCGGCGGCGGTGATCGCGTTCACCGCCGTTCCGGGGAGGATCCTCTGGAGCCGGTACGCGGAACGGTCGGGAGCGTTCCGCGGCTCGCTCGGTGTCATGGCGGCCCTGTCGGTCGCCGCGGCGGTCCTCTTCTACGCGTCGGGAGCGTCCGCCGCCTGGCTGCTGTGGCCCGCGGCGATTCTCATCGCCTCGGGATCGAGTTCGTGGAACTCGGTCGGGATGCTCGCCGTGATGGTCGAAGCGGGCATCGGATCGACGGGCCGCGCATCCGGCGTCGTCCTGTTCGGATTCCTCACCGGGCTGGGGATCGCGCCGCCGATCTTCGGGGCGATCGTGGACCGCACCGGATCGTACGATCTCATGTGGCTGCTGTCGGCCCTGTCCGCCGCGGCGGCCGGCGCCGTGATCGTCGTCTGGAACCGGGCGGGGTCGGCTCGAGGTTCCACTACGGTTTGAAACGCGACGTCACGGAGGCATCCCATGAGCCACAACATCCTCATCAGCGGTGCATCGGGCCTGCTCGGCACGGCCGCACATCGACACTTCCTGGCCGGCGGCCATCGCGTGACGACGCTCGTCCGGAGAGAGCCCGACGGGCCCCACGAGATCCGGTGGGACCCGGCTCGTTCGATCCTGGACCCGGACTCCGTCGGAGGGTTCGACGTCGTCATCCACTTCTCCGGCGCCGGGATCGGCGACGCCCGATGGACGGCACGGCGCAAGGAACTGCTGCGCAGCTCGCGGATCGACAGCACCCGCCTGCTCTGCCGGTCCCTCGCTGCGTCGGGAGCCCCGCCCCGTGTGCTCCTGTCGGCGTCCGCGATCGGCTGGTACGGCGATCGGGGAGACGAGCTGCTCGACGAGGACTCGTCGCGAGGGGAGGGTTTCCTCGCCGATCTGTGCCGCGACTGGGAGGCGGCCACCGGGGCGGCCGACGACGCCGGTATCCGCGTGGTGCACCTCAGGACCGGACTTGTACTTTCGGCTACCGGTGGCGTGCTCGGCCCGCTTCTCCCGATCTTCCGGCTCGGCGCAGGCGGCAAGATCGGCGACGGCAGCCAGTGGATGAGCTGGATCACCATCGATGACTACGTCGGTGCGCTCGGTGCGCTCATCGACGGCGACGTCGCGGGGCCGGTGAACCTCGTCGGGCCGGCTCCGGTGACGAACATGGAGTTCACCAAGGCGCTCGGCGCCGCCCTCCACCGACCGACGGCGCTCACGATCCCCCGGTTCGCGATCGAGGCACGGATGGGCAAGGAAGCGGCCGCCGAGACGGCGTTCGTTTCACAGCGGGTCGTGCCGAAACGCCTGTCCTCGATCGGCTACGAGTTCCGCGACACGACCATCAGCACGGCCGTGGAACGGCTCCTCGGCACCCCGTGACCCTCCCCCGCGCTGCGAACCCAGGGCTCGCAGGCGGAAATAGGCGCGTTTTCGGCCCACAGAACGGCGGTTCTCCGCGTTCGGACGATCAGAACTTCGTCTTCGGCTTCTCCTCGAGCACGCCGTCGACGTAGATGTCGACCTTCTCGTTGTAGAACGACACGTAGCCGGCGATCTGCATGGACTCGCGGGCGGGCGCGTCGTACCCCCACACGACGTCGTCGTGGACGTTGCCGGTGGTGTCGACCGACCAGTATCTGGCGGTCCCCTTGTACGGGCAGCGGGTCGCGGTGTCCGTCGCTGTGAGATGCTCGAAGCGGACGGCCGTCTTCGGCAGGTAGTAGCGGACGGGCAGACCCGTCTCGAACAGGAGCCGCGGCTGATCTGAGTCGGCGACGGTCACGCCGTCGATCTCGACGCGAACGTTGCGGGAGCTCTGGAGGATGTCGACCCGTGTGTACGGGTCGCGGGCGTGGACGTACACCTCTTCCTCTTCCTCGAACCATGCGTCCATGGCGTCCCAGTCGAACGCGACCATGTCGCGCAGCTCCTCGATCGGGGATCCGGCGTGCCGGTAGGCGGCTCGCTCCGCGGTGCGGCGGGAGCTCGCGACGTCGAACAGGTCGGCGTCACCGCGGCTGGGTGAGCGCTTCGTCTCACCCGTTTCGACGAGCGCGTCCGGGCGGACGTCGTCGAGGGGGAAGTAGTAGACCGGGTAGTACGGCCGTTCCCACACGAGCTTGGGGCGGGTCGTGTCGGCGATCACCTCGCCGCCGAGATACACGCGAACTCTCTTCTGCCCGTCTTCAACACGTACACGGCCGCGAGCCATGGGATCCCTCTCGTTGCGATGCATCCACCAACGGCGTCGCCGCCTCCGGCATTCCCCCGGTCCCGGACGGTCCCGTCAGCCGGTGGCGCGTTCCACGAACCTCCGCATGTCGGCGGCGAGCCTGCGGATCGAAGGGGCGTGGACGTACATCATGTGGCCGGCGTCGAAGTAGGAGACCTCGATGTTGTCGCGCAGGGCGGGCTCGAGCCCGAGATGAGCGAGCGTGTGCTCGGTCGCGAAGTACGGGGTCGCGAGATCGAACCATCCGCTGGCGATGTACACCCGCAGGTGCGGGTTGCGGGTCATCGTGTCACGCAGCGTCTCCGACACGTCGGCGTAGGCGTTCTGGAAGTTCTCGTAGTTCCAGGGCCACACCTTCGGGTTGAGGATCTCGTAGACGAGGTCGCTCTCGTAGTTGAGCTCACGCCGCACGTAGTCGTTGAGCATCGCCGAGTACGGCCCCATCCACACGTCGAGTGACGGATCGTGCTCCAGCATCGACCCGACGTCGTAACGGTCGACGCCCAGGTAGCGGGAGTCGAGCCGACCCACGGTGACCCCGCGGTCGCGCAGCAGCTCCTTCATGAAGTGGAACTTCTCGATCCGCAGGTCCGAGCGGCGGACGAACGTCTCGGACAGCCCGGTGTAGCGGGCGAGGCGCGTGGCGACGGCGTCGAACGTGTCTTCGTCGATCCGCGAGCCGGCTTCGAGCGCAACGAGGTAGTCGGTGCTTGCGAACGTCTCCACTTCGGCGAGGAGGTCCGTGAGTTCCCGGTCCTGGAGATCTTCGGCGAGGGCGCCGTGGTACCAGGCGGTCGCCGTGTACGACGGCAGGTAGACGACGTACGGCAGGTCGTTGCCCCGGTGGAACGTGTGCGACTTCGCGTCGAGGGCGATCGTTTGGAAGTTCAGGACCGACGAGATGAGGATGATTCCGTTGAGGAACAGCCCGTACCGGGTCTGCAGATGGCCTGCGAGACCTGCAGAACGGGTCGTGCCGTACGACTCGCCTGCGAGGAACTTCGGTGACGCCCACCGCTCGTAGCGGGTGAGGTAGCGGCGGATGAAGTCGCCGACGGTCTCGATGTCCTTCTCGAAATGGTGGTAGGACCGTTCCTCGTCCTTGTCGATGGCCCGTGTGAACCCCGTCGAGATCGGATCGATGAACACGAGGTCGGCGTGCGTGAGCAGCGTGTGCTCGTTGGCGACGAGCCTCCCCGGCGTCACGGTGTTGTTGCCCTTGTCGTCGAGCTCGACGCGTCTGGGACCGAGGACCCCGAGGTGGAGCCACACCGACGACGACCCGGGTCCGCCGTTGAACGCGAAGACGATCGGCCGGGTCGACGGGTCGTCGACGCCATCCTTCGTGTACGCCGTGAAGAAGAACGAGGCTTTCTTCGTGTCGTCGTCCTCTTTGAGCACGATGCGGCCGGCCGTGGCGGTGTACGCCAGGTCGGTTCCGTCCACGGTGACGGTGTGGTTCGTCGTGACGACGGCCTCTTCGTGATGTTCCGGAGGAGCCTTCTTCTCGTCGGCGGGCTTCGCGTCGTCTTTGTTCTTCTTGGTGGTGTCGTCGCTCACAGGTACCTCTCGGGGCGCGTCCGGGTCACCGAAGTATCACAGAGTCGCGGCCGCTGCGATTCGCTCACCAGACGCCGGGCGGCCTTGCATCTTCGGGCACGCGAAACTTCCGTACGATGTCGTCTTCCCCGCCGGACGCGCTCCGGAGCGGACTACGCCAGCGTGGCGACCATCACCGCCTTGATCGTGTGGAGCCGGTTCTCGGCCTGGTCGAACACGAGGCTCGCCGGCGATTCGAACACGGCGTCGGTGACCTCGAGGCCGTCGGGCATGTTCGTGTGCTCCATCATGTCCTTGCCGACGACGGTGTTCATGTCGTGGAACCCCGGCAGGCAGTGCATGAACCGGACGCCGTCGGTGCCGGACGCCGCCATCAGCTCCGTGTTGACCTGGTACGGCTTCAGCAGTTCGACGCGGCTCGTCCACACGTCCTTCGGCTCACCCATCGACACCCACACGTCGGTGTGGATGAAGTCGACGCCTGCGACGGCCTCGGCGGGGTCCTCGGTGACGGTGATCTTCGCCCCGGTGTGCTCGGCGATCTCGTATGCCGCCTCGAGCACGTCCGCCGGCGGGGCGAGTTCGGCGGGGCCGCCGAGACGCAGATCCGAGCCCATCAGGGCGGCCATGACGATGTGGGACCGGGCCATGTTGAACCGGAGATCCCCCATGAACGCGTACGAGATCTTGTTGTACGGCTTCTTCGACGCCTCGTGCATCGTGAGGAAGTCGGCGAGCATCTGCGTCGGATGCCACTCGGCGGTCAGCCCGTTGTAGACGGGGACGCCGGCGTGGGCCGCCAGTTCCTCGACGTCCTTCTGCCACGCCCCGCGGTACTCGAGGGCGTCGTACATGCGGCCCAGGACCCGGCCGGTGTCGGCGATCGATTCCTTGTGCCCCATCTGCGAACCCGACGGATCGAAGTAAGTGACGTGGGCGCCCTGATCGAACGCCGCGACCTCGAACGCCGCCCGCGTACGGGTCGACGTCTTCTCGAACAGCAGTGCGATGTTCTTGCCGACGAGCTTCGGCTGCTCGGTGCCGGCGTACTTCGCTTCCTTCAACCAGGCGGACAGATCCAGCAGGAACGCCATCTCCTTCGGGGTGAAATCCAGCTCCTTGACGAAACTCCGGTTCTTCAGGTTGTACGCCACGGTCGGGTCCTCTCTCTCTGCGTCGGGCCCATTCTGGTCCCGATGCGCACCGTCTCAGCCCACGAACGTCCCGGCGGCCATGAACAGGGCCACGATGACGAACACGATGCCGAGATACGGTGCGACGAACTTCAGATACTTGTCGTAGCCGATCTTCCCCAGTGCCAGACCACCCATCAGCACCGCCGACGTCGGCGTGATCAGGTTCACCAGTCCCGATGCGGACTGGTAGCCCGTGACGGCGAGCGCCCGCGCGACACCGGCGAAGTCGGCGAGCGGGGCGATGATCGGCATGACGAGCGCGGCGTGCCCCGACGACGACGGGACGAGGAACGCGATCGGGATGTTGACGAGGAACGCCAGCTCGGCGAACAGGACGCTCGACGTACCGCTGACGACGCCCTCCATCCAGTTGAGGATCGTGTCGATGATGAACGTGTTCTTCATGATGATCGTGATCGCCCTCGCGACGACGATGACGAGCGCTGCGCTGAGGAAGTCGGCGCCGCCCGCGACCATCGCGTTGACGGTGCCCTTCTCGCCGAGGCCGCCGATGACGCCGATGATCACGGCGGCGACGATGAACAGCATCGAAGCCTCGGTGAAGTAGAAATCACCGAGGAGGTCCGCCATGGTGGGGAGCGGGAAGTCACCGCCGAACAGCTCTTGCCACAGGTCGCCCCAGGGGATGAAGCCGTAGATCATGATGACGAACGCTGCGCCGAACACGACCAGCGCCCAGGTCTGACGGGTCGTCAACTTCGCGACGTCTCCGGAGGCTTCCGACTCGTCCACGTCGATGTCGAACCCGATGATCGACTTCGAGTGATCCGCCTGCACGCGTCTCGCGTACCAGAGGACGTAGAGGATCGCGACGGCGACCAGGACGAGCCACATCAGCACGCGCATCGGCAGGCCGTCCCCGATCGAGATGCCTGCAGCGTCCGATGCGACGCCGGTGGCGAACGGGTTCACCGTCGACGCGAGCACGCCGGTGCCGGCTCCGAGGAAGATGATCGCGACGCCGACCATCCGGTCGAAGCCCATCGCGAGCACGAGCGCGACCATCAGGGTGTAGAACCCGAGCGTCTCCTCCCACATGCCGTACGTCGTCCCGCCGAGGGCGAACACCGCCATCAGGATGACGATCAGCCACGTGGGGCTGTTGCGGAACCGTAGCGCCAGTCGTTTGATGCCGAGTTCGATCGCTCCCGTCTTCATGGTGACGGCGATGAACGCCCCCATGACGAGCACGAACAGGAAGATCTCCGCCGACCCGAACAGGAAGCCCTGGTTGTACGCCTGGACGCTCCCGGTCTCGTCCTCGATCCCGTACAGGCCGTTCGGGGTCGCGACCCACAGGTTCTGGAACATCGTGAGCGGCGACTTGTCGACGCACAACGTGCCCTCATCAACCGTGCTGCACGAGGGGATCTCCTGATACGACTCGGGGATCGGGGAGCCGTCCTCGTTGAGCTGGTAGACGCCGGAGGGGATGAAGAACGCGGCGACCCACACGAGGAGAAGGACGATCGCCAGCACCGTGAGGGCCGTCGGGAAGCTGAACTTCGACTTCTTCGCCGGTGCGTCGCCCTCGTCGACGGTTCGGTCGGTCGTCGGGTCGTCCTTGCGGTCGCTTCCGGTCACGTTCGCCTCCCGTTCGAAGGAAACCCCACGCCGCACGACGGCGAGCGGTGTGGCGCCGACAGCCTTGCCCCGGTCAGCATAGTGAAACCAGCCATCGCCGACCGGGGGAGAGATGCATCATCGCGAGATTGGGCGTGGCCCGGCGGCTCCGGTCGCGAACGTGCATAATGGGAGTATCGGTCGATCGTCGAGCGCTCGCGGCGAGTCCCGTGGGTCGAAGGGAGCCGTGTCATGGCTGAGTATGGGGTTCACTCCGAAGTCGGCAAGTTGCGGAAGGTGATCGTTCACCGCCCGGGTCTCGAGATGGAGCGGCTCACGCCGTCGAACGCCGAGGAGCTCCTCTTCGACGACGTCATCTGGGTTCGTCGGGCACGGCGAGCGCACGACGTATTCGTCGACCTCATGAGGGAAGAGTTCGGCGTGCAGGTGATGCGGGTGCACGAGCTGCTCGCCGATGTGGTCGCCGATCCGGAGGGCCGCGCCTATCTGCTGGACAACCGGCTGACGGTCAACGAGGTTGGTCTCAACGGGCAGCGCGAGCTGCGAGCGTGGATGGACGAGATGCAGCCGACCGAACTGGTCTCCTATCTCATCGGTGGTGTCACCGTCGACGACCTCCCTCCCGACTTCCGCGCGGTCGCGAGGAAAGCGTGGGCTGCAGCGCACTTCGTCATGCCGCCCCTCCCGAACCAGCTGTTCACCCGCGACAGCTCGGCGTGGATCTACAACGGTGTGACGCTGAACCCGATGTACTGGCCGGCCCGCCACAAGGAGTCCCTCCACATGGCGGCCATCTACAAGTACCACCCCGAGTTCAAGGGCGGCGACTTCAAGATCTGGTGGGGCGACCCGCCGACCGCCAACTGGGCGGAGGCGAAGATGGAGGGCGGCGACATCATGCCGGTCGGCAAGGGGATCGTGCTCATCGGGATGGGTGAGCGCACCACCTACCAGGCCGTCGGCCAGGTCGCTCAGGCCCTGTTCGACAACCACGCGGCTACGAGGGTGATCGCGGCCAAGATGCCACCCGACCGGGCGAGCATGCACCTCGACACGATCTTCACCTTCTGCGACCGGGATCTCGTCACGATCTTCGAGCCGGCCGTCCGGACGATCACGCCGATCAGCTACTACCCCGGTGACGACGGAACGCCGGAGGTCGTCATCGAGGAACGCGGCTGGCTCGAGGTCGTCCAGGACGCCCTCGGCCTCGACGAGTTGCGCGTCGTCCCGACGGCGGGCGACGTGTTCGCCCGCGAACGCGAGCAGTGGAACGACGGCAACAACGTCGTGGCGATGGAACCGGGGGTCGTCATCGGCTACAGCCGCAACGAGGGAACGAACATTCGACTCCGCAAGGCCGGGATCACCGTCCGGGAGATCGACGGCTCGGAACTCGGCCGCGGCCGCGGCGGTGGCCACTGTATGACGTGCCCGGTGCTGCGCGACCCCGTATACGACTGAGCGGTCGCGTCGCAGAGCGGTGAATCGGGGGTGTCACGGATCCGGCGCTCGCTCGGAGTCAGTCCCCTTCGAGCGGGACTTCGTCGGCCTTCTGGCCTCCGATGCCGTAGAACTTGGCTTCCTCCGGCGTCTCCTCGAACGCGGTTCCGGGGTCGACGCGCTTGATCTGGAAGCCGAGCGCCGCGTAGATGAACGAGACGATCGGGTTGATCCAGTTGAAAAACGCGAACGGGAAATATGCGACGGTCTCGATGCCGAGCGTGCCGGCGACGTAGGCGCCGCAACTGTTCCACGGGATGAGCGGTGACGTCACCGTCGCCGTGTCCTCGATCTCGCGCGAGAGCGTCTGCGGCGCGATGCCCCGCTCCTCGTACTCGGTCTTGTAGATGTTCCCCGTGAGCACGATCGCGAGATACTGGTCGGCGGCGATCACGTTGATGCCGATCGCCGTCACGCCGGTCGCAGCGACGATCGCCCGATCTTGCTTGGCTCTCCGCACGAGCGGATCGATCAGCCGGGCGAGGCTCCCCGTGTAGTCCATGATGCCGCCGAAGGCGAGCGCCGAGATGATCAGCCACATCGTCGTCAACATGCTGGACATCCCCCCACCGCTGAGGAGGATGTCGAGGCGGGGGAATCCGGTGTCGGCGACGAAGCCGGTCGCCATCGCGTCCCAGACGCCCTTGATCATGGCCCACGGGGTCGCGAGCGTCGGATCGTTGACGAAGCCGAGGACGACGTCCGGTTGGAGGATGACGGCCATGATGCCGCCGAGCAGCGCACCCGCCATGATCGACAGCGAAGGCGTGACCTTCCGCACGGCGAGGAAGATGACGAGCAGGAGCGGGATCATCGTGAGGACGCCGACGTGGAAGACGCTCTCGATCGCGTCGAGCGCCGGGCCGATGTCGAAGGCGTCGGTGACGTCCTCCCGGAGTCCGAAGAAGGTGTAGAGGCCGAGGGCGATGATGATCGACGGGATCGTCGTTGCCATCATCGCCCGGATATGCGTGTAGAGGTTGGTTCCGGCGACGGCGGGCGCGAGGTTGGTCGTTTCCGACAAGGGCGAGATCTTGTCTCCGAAGTAGGCGCCGGAGATCACGGCGCCGGCGGTCATCTCGGGGGAGACGCCGAGCGCCGTCGCGATGCCGATGAGGGCCACGCCGAGTGTGCCGATGACGGTCCATGCGCTCCCGATGCCGAGCGCGATCGCGGCCGAGATGGCGGCGGCGGCGACGTAGTACCAGTTGGGGCTGAGGAACTGGAGGCCCCAGTGCACCATGGTGGCGATCGTTCCCGACATGTTCCACGTGCCGATCAGCGACCCGACCGAGAGCAGGATGAAGATGGCCCCGATCGCCGTCGAGATGCTGTCGACGGCGGCCTTGCCGAGCTTCTCGACGGAGTGCCCGTTCTTGTATCCGATCATCCCGGCGAGCATGGCGCAGAGGATGAGCGCAACCTGGACGGGGCCGCCGATCGCGTCGCCCCCGTAGAGGTAGACGGAGGCGCCGAGGAGCGCGACGAGGGCGATGACGGGGATGAGGGCGTCGAGCGTCGATGCAGTCTTCAGGGGTCGCTTCCGGTTGCTCGTGTCGGGCATGACCGTTCCTCCCTGCAGGGACGTCCCGCACGATATCACACAGACCCGGAGGGCTCTCCGGTGGCTCGCTCGCTGCGAGTTCGACGCCACGGATCGAGACCACCACCGCGGCCGCTTGCCGACTGTCTGTCGGCACGACGGCGACATAGCGTCTCCTGCGGAGAGGCGCGTGGTGGGTCACGACGAGCCGATGTTGTTGTCGGAGACACACGGCGACGAGGGATCCGGCCACGCTTCCGTACCGATCGGAGCGAGAAGGCTGATGACATCCGGACTCACCGTTGCCGGCGCATCGTTCGCACACCCGGGCGTCGACGCGTCGCGGCGAGCGTCGCTGAGCCTGGGCGACGAGCAGCTCCGGAACGTGCTCGCCCGCGTGGCCGACGAGGGCATCGACGCCTTCGTGCTGGCGACCTGCCTCCGGATCGAGGTCGTCACCACCGGCTGCGAACGGGCACTCCGTCGGGTGCTCCGGCTCCTCTACGGAGATGAGGTGCTTCCCGAGCCGATCATTCGCCGCGACCGGGACGTCCTCGAGCATCTGACGCGCGTTGCCGCCGGTCTCGAGAGCCCCGTCGTCGGAGAGCAGGAGATCCTCGGGCAGATGCGCGCGGCGATCGATCTCGGGCGGGAGGCCGGCAGCATCGGCGGCGGCTTCCAACGGTTCCTCGAGGCGGCGATCGCCGAGGCGCGGTCGGCACGCCGGACTCTCACCGATTCGGCGGCCGGTTCGATGGCGATCGTCGCCGCCGACGTGGCGGACGGCGCCGAACGGGTGGCCGTCTTCGGCGCCGGGAGGATGGCTCACGCCGCCACCGATCTCCTTCGATCGCGAGGGACCGCGGTGACCGTCTACGCGCGGCGACCCGACGCCGTGTCGTTCACCGCCGACGCCGTCCGGCCCATGGCGGAAGCCCCACTCGCACTCGCCACCTTCCCCGTCGTCATCTCCGCCACGTCGTCGAAGCGCGAGCTCTTCGCCGTCGACGTCCTCGATGGGGCTCTCGAACAGCGGGAGCGGCCGCTGACCCTCATCGATCTGGCGATGCCACCCGATTTCGCCCCGGACACCGCATCGGACCGGCTCGTCTACCTGAACCTCGACGCGCTCGCCGATTCCGTCCGGCGGGTCGGGGCCCCCGACGAAGTCGAGCGTCGCATCGCCGTCGGCGTCGCGGGACGGTGGACCCGGCTCGAGAATCACCATGAGGTCGGCCCGGTCATCGCCGCGATGCTCGACGAGGCGAACCGGGCGGTCGAAGAGGAAGTGCGCAGGTTCTCCGGCCGGCTCGACGCCACCCCCGACCAGGTTGCGGTGCTCGAACAGCTCGCCAACACCGTCGCCCACCGGGTGCTGCACCGTCCACTGTCGTACCTGTCGTCGAACGAGCACGGCGCGGAGGCGGCGCCGGTGTTCGCCGAAGTCTTCGGAGTCGGCGATGGCGACTGAGGTGCGACTCGCGACCCGACGCTCGGCTCTCGCCCTGTGGCAAGCCAACCGGGTCGCCGAGCGACTCCGGGCTGCCGATGGATCCGTCGTCGTCACGCTCGTCGAGATCGACTCCAGCGGCGACCTCGACCGGATCTCTCCCGTCGCGACCCTCACCGAGATGGGCGCCTTCGTCCGCAGCGTGCAGATCGCGGTGCTCGACGGCAGGGCCGACGCCGCCGTCCATTCGCTCAAAGACCTGCCGACCGCCGGTCCCGACGGGCTCACCCTCGTCGCCTTCCCCGAGCGGGCCACACCGTGGGATGCGATGGTCGGCGCGACCCTCGAGGACCTGCCCCCCGGCGCCGTCGTCGGCACGGGGAGCCCGCGGCGCATCAGCCAGCTCCGTCTCTTCCGCCCCGACCTGGCCACGGCAGAACTGCGCGGCAACGTCGACACGCGCCTCGCCAAGGTCGCCGAAGGTGCCGTCGACGCCGCGATCCTCGCCGCCGCCGGCCTCGAACGGCTCGGCCACGCCGACCGGATCACCCAACTGCTCGACGACGCCACGATGATCCCCGCTCCCGGCCAGGGCGTCCTCGCCGTCGAAACCGCGACGGATCACCCGCTCCGCGACCTCTTCGCATCCATCGACGACCCGGAACTGCGGCCCCTCGTCGAAGCGGAACGGGGTCTGCTCGTCGCCACCGGCGCCGGGTGCCGATCGGCCCTCGGTGCGATCGCATCGTGGGACGGCCCCGCGATCCGCATGGACGCCTTCGCCGACGAGAACGGCGGACCCCGCCGCGTCACCGTTCGCGGGGACGCCCCGCAGGACGTCGTCGCCGCCGCCCGGAAGGGGCTGAGCCTGTGACCACGGTCGCCATCACCACCAGCGTCGACCGGTTCGCCGAGGCGTCCCGGCCGTTCATCGACCTCGGCTTTACGCCGATCCCGCTGCCGTGCATCACCGTCGAGGTCGCCGACGAGGACCTGCTCACCGGAGCTCGTCTCACCGCCGCCGGCGTCGACCTCATCTTCGCCACCTCGGCCCGCACGATCCGGCTCCTCTGGCCGGACGGCGACATGCCGCCCGTCCCCGTCGCCGCCGTGGGCCCGGCCACCGCCCGGGCCGTCACCGAAGCCGGCGGCACCGTCGCCGTCATCGGCACCGGAGGTGGTCGGGAGCTGATCGAACGAACCCGGACGCTCACCGGGATCCGGCGCGCCGTCTTCCCCCACGCCGAGGGAACCGACCCGGTGGTGATCGCCGCTCTGCAGGCGATGGTGCCCGTCGTGTCGGCCGTCCCCATCTACCGGACCCTGCCGGTCGCCCCCGGCGACGAACCCGCCGACGCCGTCGTGTTCGCCTCGGCCTCCGCCGTCGACGGCTGGTTCCTCACACGGGACACCGGCGGAATGGTCGTCGCCGCCATCGGACGGCCCACCGCCGACGCCCTCGAACTCCACGACGTCATCGCCGACGCCGTCCCGAACGTCCCCGGCTTCGGGACCATGGCTTCCGCACTGAGAGAGGTGATCACATGACCGGGTTCCCCACCGTCCGGGCCCGCAGACTGCGCCGCACCCCGGCCATCCGCCGCATGGTCACCGAGACCCGGCTCGACCCGTCCCGACTCGTCCTGCCCGCCTTCGTCGTCAACGGCGAAGGGATCGAGCGGCCCATCGCGACGATGCCCGGCCACGCCCAGCGATCCGTGGACCGGGTCGTCGACCTCGCCCGGGAGGCCGCCACTGCCGGTATCGCCGGCATGATCCTCTTCGGCATCCCCGATGAGAAGGACCCTGAGGGCACGGCCGCCTGGGACCCCGACGGCCCCGTTCCCCGGGCTCTGCGAGCGATCAAGAAAGCGGTCCCCGATCTCGTGCTGTGGGCCGACGTCTGCCTCTGCGAATACACCATCCACGGCCACTGCGGCCCGCTGCGCGGCACCGAGGTCGACAACGACGCCGCGCTCCCCAGCCTGGCGAGAGCCGCCGTCACGTATGCGGACGCCGGAGCCGACGTCGTCGCTCCGAGCGACATGATGGACGGGCGCGTCGCCGCGATCCGTAGCGGCCTCGACGCCGCCGGGCACGAGAACGTCGCCGTGTGCTCGTACGCCGTGAAGTACGCGTCGGCGTACTACGGGCCGTTCCGCGACGCCGCCGAGTCGGCCCCCGCCTTCGGCGACCGGCGCAGCTACCAGATGGACCCGGCGAACGCCCGCGAAGCCCGACGCGAAGCCCTCCTCGACGTCGACGAGGGCGCCGACATGATCATGGTCAAGCCCGCCGGCCCCTACCAGGACGTCATCCGAGACCTCCGCGACCGGATCGACCTTCCCCTCGTCGCCTACCAGGTGTCGGGCGAGATGGCGATGGTCGAAGCCGCCGCCGCGGCCGGCTGGATCGACCGCGACCGCATCATCATCGAATCCCTCACCGGGATCGTCCGTTCCGGCGCCGACATCGTCATCACCTACTTCGCGCTCGACGCCGCCCGACTCATACGGGAGCAGCTATGACCCCCTTCGAACGCGCCGGCCGCGTGATGCCCGGCGGTGTCAACTCGCCCGTCCGCGCCTTCCTCGCCGTCGGCGGCGAGCCGCCGTTCGCCGTCTCCGGTTCGGGCGGCATCGTCACGCTCGAGGACGGGCGCGAAGTCATCGACTTCATCGCCTCATGGGGAGCGCTGCTGTTCGGGCACGCCTACCCGCCGATCGTCGAAGCCGTCCAGCGCGCCGCCGCCGACGGCACGTCGTTCGGCATCCCCACGATCGCCGAAGTGGAACTCGCGGAGAAGATCGTCGAGATGACACCCTCCGTCGACGTCGTCCGCATGGTCAACAGCGGCACCGAAGCGACCGCGTCGGCGGTGCGTCTCGCCCGGGCCGCGACCGGTCGCCCCCGGGTCGTCAAGTTCGCCGGGTCCTACCACGGTCACGCCGACCCGTTCCTCGTCGCCGCCGGCAGCGGGCTCGCTACCTTCGGCGTTCCGTCGAGCCCCGGAGTGCCGGACGGGACCGTCGCCGACACGCTCATCGCCGAACACAACGACCTCGAGCTGGTCGAGAACCACCTCACCGGCGGGGACGTAGCGGCGGTCATCGTCGAACCCGTCGCCGGCAACATGGGTTGTATCCCACCCGCCGACGGCTTCCTCGCCGGCCTGCGTCGACTGTGCGATGAACATGGCACGCTGCTGATCTTCGACGAGGTCATGACGGGGTTCCGGGTCGCGGCCGACTCGGCACAGGGGCGCTACGGAATCACCCCGGACTTGACGACGCTCGGCAAGGTCGTTGCCGGCGGCACAGCCGCCGCCATCTACGGCGGACGGGAGTCGCTGATGCGCATGATCGCACCCGATGGGCCCGTCTACCAGGCCGGCACCCTCGCCGGGAACCCGGTGGCGACCGCCGCCGGACTCGCGTCGCTGACGGCGATCCAGCAGCAGCCGTCCCTCTACGAACGGTTCGACGAAGCCGGGGCGAAGATCGCCGACCGGCTGCTGTCGACGATGAGCGACGTGGGTCTCCCCGGCGTCGTCAACCGGGTCGGCGGGATGATCGGGGTGTTCCTCGGCGCCGAACGGGCCACCACGTGGAACGACGTCGCCGACCTCGACGGCGACCTGTACGCGCGGTTCTTCCACGCCGCCCTCGACCGGGGCGTGCTGCTGCCGCCGTCTCCGTTCGAGACGTGGTTCTTGATGGAGGCGCATCTGGACGGTCTGCTCGACCGGGCTCTCGTCGCCCTCGAGGAAGCGATCCGCGAGGCCGTGCGATGAAGCTCCTCGCCGCGCTCGCACACGAGCCGCTCGACCACCCGCCCGTGTGGTTCATGCGCCAGGCCGGACGCTACCTCCCCGAGTACCGGGAGCTTCGCAGCCGCTACTCGTTCCGTGAAGCGATCCGCCGACCCGGGGTCGCCGCGGAGATCACGCTCCAGCCGGTGCGCCGATTCGATCTCGACGCAGCGATCGTGTTCTCCGACATCATGACGCCGCTCGAGGGCCTCGGCGTCGACGTCGAGTTCGCACCCGGCCCGCAGCTCGAGCCGATGACGATCGAGGCCGTCGCGAACCTCGGTGACCTCGCCCCCGAGGCGGTCGGGTTCGTCGCCGACGCGATCGATCTGGTACGCCGCGATCTCCCCGCCGACCGGGCCGTCATCGGCTTCGCCGGCGCTCCGATCACGCTCGCCGCCTACCTCCTCGAAGGCGGCGGTTCGAAGACGTTCCTGCAGTTGCGCCGGGCCCTCTCCGGCGCACCGGAGACGTCCCTCGCGGCGTTGACGTCCCTCGGCCGATCCATGCGGACCTACCTGGCGTCCCAGATCGACGCCGGCGCCGACGTCGTGATGCTCTTCGACTCGTGGGCGGGGATCCTGTCGCGGGACGAGTGGCAGCGCTTCGCCCTCCCCGCCGCCCGTGCCGCTCTCGACGGGCTTGCCGTGCCAACGATCTACTTCGCTCCCCACGCCCCGCACCTCCTCGACTCGGTCGCCGCCGTCGGTGCCGACGCCTACGGGATCGACTGGCGCCTTCCCCTCGACGAGGCATGGAGCCGCATCGGCTACGACCACGCCATTCAGGGGAACCTCGACCCGGCGGTTCTGCTGACCGACCCGACGACGATCCGGAGCGCCGTCGAACGAATCCTCGACGAGGCCGCCGGCAGGCCCGGGCACGTTTTCAACCTCGGGCACGGCATCGACCGCACGACACCGGTAGACAACGTCGCCGCGATGATCGCAGCGGTGAGAGGGGAGCGACCATGATCGAACTGACCCCGGAGCTCCTCGCCCGCTACGACCGTCCCGGCCCGCGCTACACGTCGTACCCGACGGCCGTCGAGTTCACGGACGCCTTCGGGGCGGGCGACTACGCCGGGCGGCTCGCGACGGCCGCGGAACGTCCCGACGGTCCGCTCAGCCTCTACGTGCACCTGCCGTTCTGCGAAGCCAGATGCTCGTTCTGCGGTTGTCACGTCGTCATCGCCCGACGTGAGAGCGTCGCCGACGCCTACCTCGGTCGCGTCGTCGATGAAGCGAAGATCCTCGCCGACCGGCTCGGGGATCGGCGAACCATCACCCAGTACCACTGGGGCGGCGGCACCCCCACGTACTACTCGCCCGACGACCTCGCCTTCCTGCACCGTTCGATCCTCGAGCATTTCACGCTCGCCGACGACGCCGAGGTCGCTCTCGAAGTCGACCCGCGGGTCACGACGCGCGAGCATCTCGAGACGCTGCGCGAGCTCGGCTTCAACCGGCTGTCACTCGGCGTCCAGGACTTCGACCCGGCGGTACAGGAAGCGATCGGCCGGCACCAGACCGAGGAGGAGACCCTCGACCTGTACCGGGACGCCCGCGAGCTCGGATTCACGTCGATCAACGTCGACCTCATCTACGGGCTCCCCGGCCAGACCGTCGAATCGTTCGGGGTCACGATGGACGAGATCCTCACGATGCGGCCCGATCGTCTCGCCGTCTACTCGTTCGCGTACGTGCCGTGGGTCAAGCCCAACCAGAAGCGGATCGATCCGGGCACGCTGCCCGGCCGCGACGACAAGTTCGCGCTGCTGTCCCTCGTCTCCGAGCGCCTCGTCGGCGGCGGCTACCGGGCGATCGGCATGGACCACTTCGCGCTCCCCGACGACGAGCTGAGCATCGCCGCCGCGGACGGCACGCTGTCGCGCAACTTCATGGGGTACACGACGAAACGAGGCACCGAGATGATCGCCCTCGGCACATCCGGCATCTCCGACGTCGCCGGCGCCTACGCCCAGAACCACAAGCGGCTCAACTCCTACTACACGTCGGTCGATGCCGGAGAGCTCCCCATCGAACGGGGCGTCGCCCTCTCCGACGACGACCGGATCCGCCGCTACGTGATCACCGAGCTGATGTGCAACTCGCAGGTCGTCTACGCCGACGTGGAGGGGCGGTTCGGCATCGTCTTCGCCGACTACTTCGCCGCCGAACTCGAACGGGCGGCATCCGAACTCGTTCCCGAGGGCATGGCGATCGTCGACGACGACCGCATCCGGGCCACCGAGCTCGGATCGATCTTCATCCGCAACGTCGCCATGACGTTCGACGCGTACCTGGCAACCAAGGTGGACCGTCCGGTCTTCTCCCGGACCGTGTGAGAGGAGCTGCGATGTCGAGAACCGGAATCATCGTCGCCCAGATGGGTGGGCCCGGATCCCAGGAGGAGGTCGAGCCGTTCATCCGGTCGATCTTCGAGGATCCCGACCTCGTTCCGATCCCCGGCGGTCCGGCCCTCTCGAAAGCGTTCGGCTGGATGGTCGCCAAGGCGCGCGGCCCGTTCGCCCGCCGCAACTACCGGCTCATCGGGGGAGGCTCCCCGATCCTCGACATCACCGACAAGCAGGCCCGCCTCCTCGAGTCCGAGTTGAGCCGGCGTGGTCGCGACGTTCCCGTCGAGGTCGCTATGCGCTACACGCAACCGGATACCGAGGAGGCCGTGCACCGGCTGCTCCTGGCCGGCGTGGAGCGGATCGTCATGCTCCCCCTCTACCCCCAGTACTCGTTCGCGACGACCGGCTCGTCCGAGGCGGAACTGCGCCGGGTCGTCGACCGGATCGCACCCGGGATGGAGATCTCGGTGATCCGCACCTGGCACGATCACCCCGGCTACGTCTCGTTGCAGGCAAGGCTGATCCTCGAAGCGCTCGACGACGCCCCCGACGGGGTGCCGATCCTGTTCAGCGCCCACGGCCTGCCGGTCCGGGTCGTCGACCAAGGCGATCCCTATCCCATGGAGACCCGGGCGACGGCCGATGCGGTCACCAGGCTGCTTCCCGACGGCGTCGAAACCCGCATCGGGTACCAGTCGCGGACCCGGCCGATCAAGTGGATCGGACCCGGCACAGAGGAGGTCCTCGCCGATTTCGCCGCCGAGGGGCACACCGGCGTGCTGATGGTGCCGCTGTCGTTCGTCTCCGACCACATCGAGACCCTCTACGAGGTCGACATGCTCTTCCGGGACCGGGCCGACAAGGTCGGCATCACCGATTACCGGCGGACCGAAGTGATGAACGATCGGCCGGAGGTCGGGCCCATGCTCGCCGACGTCGTGGAGGTGGCACTGTGACCGATGTGATCATCGTGGGTGGCGGTCTCGCCGGTCTGCTCACCGGAGCCGAGCTGAAACGCCGCGGGAGGGACGTCGTCGTCCTCGAAGCGGCGGACCGACCCGGTGGGGTTGCCAGGACCATCAACGACGGCGGCTACCTGCTCGAACCGGCCGCCGGATCGCTGCTGCTCCCCACACCCGAGCTGACCCCGATCTTCGACGCGGCCGGCGTTCGCGTCGTCGAGGCCCTGGACGGATCGAAGCGTCGCTACGTCTACGACCGGGACCGGCTCATCGAGATCCCCGATTCGCCCGCCGCCCTGCTCGCGCCGCTGGTCCCGTGGAGGGCGAAGCTGCGGGCGGCCCGCGAGCCGTGGGTCCACACCGAGCCCGGCTCCGACGACGAATCGATCCTCGACTACCTGAGCCGCCGCTTCGGTCCCGGCATGGGGCGCATGGGTGGGACGCTGATGGCGCACGGCGTGTTCGGAGGCGACCCGGCCCGCCTCTCGATGCGAGGGGCATTCCCGCGCATCGTCGCCTGGGAGGACGCCGCCGGTTCGCTCGTGCGCGGCGCCATCGCGAAGATGCGAAGCCGGCCGAAGGACGAGCCGCGGGTCCGTAAGACCGTCCACGTCGCACCGGACGGGATGGCCGGGCTCGCCGACGATCTCGCCCGCTACCTCGGTGACGGGTTCCGTCCCGGCCGTCCGGTGACGGCGGTCGAACGGACCGCGGACGGATGGTCGGTCGACGGCGAGTTCACGACCCGGTCGCTGATCCTCGCCCTCGCCCCGCGCCGGGCCGCGCCGCTGCTGCCCGACGACGTCTCCGAGGTCGTCGATCGGGGAGTGACGGCGCCTGTGGCGGTGATCGGCATCGGCGGCAGGGCCGCCGACGTGCCGCTGCCGATCGGTTTCGGTGCCCTCATCGGACCCGACGCCGGCCTCCACGCGCTCGGGATCCTCTTCGAATCGCAGTACGCCGCGGGCCGTGCGCCGGCCGGACACCACCTGGCGAAGGGCATCTACGGAGGCGCCGCCGATCCCGGCGTGATGGAGCGCACCGACGACGAGCTCGTCGCGTTGATGATCGAAGAGACATCCCGGGTCATCGGTATCCCGGTCCAGCCGACGTGGACACGGGTCGTGCGGCAGACGCCGGGGATTCCCCAGTACGAGGTCGGTCACGTCGCCTGGATGCGTGAGATCGACGAACGGCTGGTCGCTCATCCGGGCCTCCACCTCGCGGGGTGGGGCTACCGCGGGATCGGCGTGTCCGGGCTCGGGATCGACGCGGTCCGGCTCGCCGACGCCATCACCGACGAGGGTGGGTGACCTTCCGGTCGGTTCCTCCGGCGCGCCCGCCGGCGGGTCAGCTCGCCCACGTGTCGAGGAAGCGTTCGAGGCGGGGGAACGCGACGTCGTAGTAGCCGGACGGGTCGTCGTGGAGGTTCGCCACGTAGTTGACGAAGCTGATCGTGCGCGCCGCCATGAAGTGCTCGAGCTCCCCGTCGTACGTCACCGGCCAGGGAGCGACGGACGTGTATCCGTCCTCGAATGCGGCCCGAAGATCGGTGTAGCGAGGGTGATCGCGTTCGTAGAAGAGGGTGATTGCCACGTCCTGGACGCGGTGCCCCCAGGTGACGTCCTCGAAGTCGAACGCGATCAGGCGGCTCCGGGACACGTGGACGTTGTCGGGGTGCAGGTCGCCGTGGATCACCTGGGCGTCGGCCGGGTCGAGACGGGTGAACGCCCTTTCCACGGCCTCGATGGATCGGTCGAGGATCTCCCGACGACCACCCTCGAAGTAGCGGGCCATCTCCGGGTCGAAGACGACGACCGGATCGACCGACTCGTCCCAGTAGAACACCCGGTCCCACGCCATCGGCGGATGCGGCGGTGTGAACTCCGAACCGTGGAGGTGGAGGCCGGCAGACAGCTTCCCGAGCCGACGGTATCCAACCTCCGTCGGTCCGGCCCCGAGAGTCCGACCCGGTACCCACTCGAAGAGAACACACCGACGCTCGCCGGGGACGTCGGGTGCCGAGGCGTGAACGTAGCGGCGACCGTCACGCGCAGGGACGAAGCGACCGACGTCGAGGTCCGTGTCGCGAGCGAGAGCATCGAGCCAGGCGAGTTCGATGTCGACGTGCTCGTCGGAGTGGTCCTGATGGAGGTCGACGCGCAGCGCGTACGGACCGTCGGTCGTGTCGACCCGGAAGATGACGTTCGTGAACCCGCCGACGAGCCGGAGACGCAGCGGCTCGATCGGGAACTCTCCGAGCGCCCGTTCGGCGAGGGGCCGCAGCCGCCGGATCCGTCCCGCCTCGGTGAGGGAGTCCCAATCGTGCATGTGCGAACGGTACCGGACGGTCGAGGCTGCCTTCCGCCTCCCCCCGGCTTGCCCGGGGGAGGAAGCGGGGCACAGCGACGCAGGGGGCTTGGAGGCGGCGGTGTGAGATCGGGCTCGACCCCGACGCTCCTATGCGTCGTACTCGGGATGAGCTTCGATGAACTTCCGCAGCCCGCCCATCGCCGTTGCCCGGACCTTGTTCTGGAACGGGCTGCTCCAGCCCAGCAGCGTCCCGGTCGGGCCGAACGCCATGCGCGTCCACGCATACAGGTCGAAATCGTCCCGGTGTCGGACGATCAGGCCGTCGCGGAACTCGAAGGTGGCTTCGACGACGTTGTGGATCTGCGGGCCGCCCTTCTTGAGCGTGTAGCGGGCTTCCCAGTGGGCACCGCCGGTTCCGTCTTCGGCGTGGACGTGGCCGAAGATCACGTCGAGCCCCGCGCCGCGCCGGCACAACATGTGCCACATCGCCCGAACCTCGTCGCCGTGCAGGTCGGTGAACACCGGATCGGAGAAGTGGAT
>JAOZRW010000118.1 GCA_029939995.1 Acidimicrobiia bacterium
ACGGGGACCGCGCCGTTTCATGGTGCTCGATTGGGTGACCTGAGTGCTCAGCGTCAACTAGAAATCGACATCAGCGACAATTAGATTTCGGAGACCGTTCCCCGTCGGGGCCTTCTCAAGCAGTCGGGTTTTCTGCCGGGTGCGGGGAGCGATCCGGTGCGGTGGAGGAGGACGGAATCGGCGGGAGCGGGTTGGATGGGGCGCTGGCGTGTCGGAGCGGGGCCCAGTGGACGCACGGGTCCCTCGACCTGCGAGGGTCCGCGCGTTGTGCTCAGGTCAGGCGGCGTCGTCGAGTGCCCGCGATGGCTCTTCACGCAGGGCCAGCGGGCCGTCTTCTTCCCAGGCTTCGCAGAAGCGGCGGACGTAGTCGGCGATGGGGACGGCGCGGAGCGTGAAGCCGGCTTTCTCGGCGGGGCTGAGGCCCCGATCCTCCTTTCGGGCGGGCTCTCGCAGGGGCGCCAGCCGGTAGAAGAAGCGGAACAGGCGCAGTTGGATGTGAGCGGTCTCGATGGACTCGAGGCCGGCCATCGCCCGGTAGTGGCGGTGGAAGGCCTTGATCGTCCTCTCGGTCACGTTGTTCGTCGTGGGGATGTGGCTGCGGCCGATGGCGTTGGCCACGAGCGGGAAACGCTTTTCGAGTGTGTCGAGGATCGTGCCCACGTCGGGGAAGTGGGCGAGCACTTCGTCGCGCATGGTCAGGACGCGGGCGAGGCGGCGCCGGGCGGTGCGCCGCGTCTTGCAGTGGTAGATGTCGTCGATGCGCGTGACGAGCCGGCGCAGCAGCGCGTGCTTCTTCCAGTCGGGTCCGAGCTTGTCGCGCAGGCGGTGTCGGACGGCCTGGAGGTGATGGAATAGGCAGTAGTGGTGCACGACATGGGCCCCGAAGGTCTCGCGGATGGCGTTGGCGTAGGCGCCGAGCATGTCGGTGACGACGACCCTGGGCCGGATCCCCTTGGCGCGCAGGTCGACGAGGAAGGCCCGCACGGAGTCGCCGTCACAGCGTTCGAAGATGTCGACGTGCAGAAGGTCTCCGGTGAGCGCGTCGACGGCGAAGTGGGCGTAGCGCCATCGTTTCCCCTTCTCCCGCTCGTCCTTCGTGTAGCTTTTCGGGATCTTCACCCACTTTTCGTCGAGGGCGAGCACGCCGCTGAAGCGTTTGGCGGCGGGCCATGGGTCCAACGCATCGAGGCACGAGCAGAGTCGTACCAGCCCTCGATAGACGACACTTTTCGAGCGTCGTACCAGGGCGGCGACCTGGCCGATGCTCAGCCCCAGCAGGCAGTACAGGACGCCGTAGTGCAGGGGCGCGAGATGTTCGGCACCGATGCTCGCCACGAGTTGTTCTTCCTGTTCGGCACGGGGCACCGTCACCAGCCTTCGCAGCGCGCCGAGCAGAGCCTCGGCTGTGCGCGACCGTTTTGACGTCGGCGACGGTGCGAGCTCGCGGGCCAACTCGAGCGAGCCGGACAGCACCGCGGGTTTGCTGCCGGCACGGCGCAGACGCTCGTCCTGGGCATCGACAACCTCGAAGAGCTGCCGCTGTAGGACGGAGCTTCGCAGGCCGCATCCATCACGCTCGACAAGCCGGCGGACGGCGCCGCGCACGAGGACGAGGTTGCCGTCCAAATGGCGCATGGCCCGGAGCTGCTCGATCGTGGGTACAGGGACGTCGACGGCAGCAGGCTCGGCGGCCAGTCGAGCCCGAGTCTGTTCGATGCTGACGAGCGGATCGCGTTCCCACAAGCGGCCGATTCGCTCTCGCATCACGGGGTGGACGACCGGCGGGCGACCTGATCGACCGTTCAGAACCATGCGAGCCAGGCTACCGCCGGCGCGCATGAACTTCTGCAAGTGGTTCTGGCAGTGCTGGCGGCTGTTTTTGCCGAAGGCGTCGGCGATCGCCTGGTGTGTCAGGGCGGCTCGTCCGCCCGGAGTTTTCACGAGACGACAAAGCACCATGGCCAGGCGCTCGTCCTCCTCGCTATCACATGGCAGCTCCAGCACGGCGGGGGTATGGAAGCAGAGTTGAACACGACCGGCCTCGACGTGGAGCGTGACGGGTGCCGCGCCTGGAACTGCGATGAGCGCCATCGCGTGCCCGACCGCGTCGTCCCCCGCCAGAAAGGCGGCCAGCGTGAGGCTCGCGAGCAGCCCAAGCGCCCTGCGGACCACGGCGTCCACCACGAACGCCGAGCGCAGCAGCCGTCTGCGCCTGGTCGCGAGACCGACAAACAGCAACGACTCCCGCAGGACGACCAGCCCGCCCAGCGCGGCCGGTACGCCGGGCCCCAGCATGACCGCTGCAACAAGCCCGACGAGC
>JAOZRW010000119.1 GCA_029939995.1 Acidimicrobiia bacterium
GGTGGCTGACGCTGGGCGCAGGACTCGCCGGCGGGGCGGACGTGATCCTCATCCCGGAGGTCCCGTACGACCTCGATCGAGTCGTCGAGTCGATCACCGACCGCAGAGCAGCCGGCAGCACGTTCTCGATCGTCGCCATCGCCGAGGGCAGCCGTCCCCTCGAGTATCGCCGACGACAGCAGGAACTCCGCGACCGCATCGAGGCCACGGAAGGTGCCGAGCAGGACGGAGCACGTGATGCTCTCGCCACGCTGCGCGCCGGGGCCGTGGACCACACGACGGCGCTCCGACGCTCGCTCGAAGAGCGGACCGGGTTGGAGGCGCGGGTGACGATCCTCGGGCACGTCCAGCGCGGTGGCGCCCCGTCGGCCAACGATCGAAACCTCGCCACGACGCTCGGAACCCAGGCGACCCGTCTCGTCGCCTCCGGCGCCGCCGACGTGATGGTTGCAACCCGTGCCGGAGCACTCGTGGCGGTGCCGTTGGACGAGGTTGCGGGAAGACGCAAGATCGTTCCTCTCGATCACCCATGGGTCGATTCGGCCCGCTGTCTCGGCATCAGCTTCGGCGACTGACGCTTCGACCGTCAACTCGCTGCGACGTCACCCGTTCCGGAGTTCCGTCTCATGAGACGGCGGAGGTCGTGGTGACGTCTACGGCGTCGGCCGACGTGTCGTTCCACTGCGCTCCGTCCCACACGAACAGGTAGGTTCTCCCGACGAAATCGTGCGGCCCACGGGAGAGGCCGACGTCGACCGCCACCACGCCGTCTCGCTCGGTGCCGTGAACCGTGCGGACGCGGATCATGACCGCGCCGTCGGGGAAGCGACCATTCGCATCGGCCTTCTGCTCCGTCTGGTCCTCGTCGAGGTACTCGACCTCGTCGGTGAACGCGAGGATCTCCTCCCGTACGGCATCCGGCGTCGAATCGGGTGCGTAGATCGGCGCTCCGGCGCAGATGACGTCCATGCATGCCCGTGTGAACGCCCGGGCTGCGAGTTCCGCCCGTGTGCCGTCATCGATCTCCGGCACGGAGTCGGATGAGGCCCCCGTCGTGCAAGCACCGGCGAACAGCATCGCCGCGAGCACCGTCGTCACGAGCGTCTTCATGATCAACAGCCTATCTCGCCGACGGAACGATCGCAGTGGAGGGGTCGGCACAGGGCCGGACATCCGGTAGTAAGTTGCTGCCAGTGCTCGAAGTGCAGCAGTGTCCCAGCGAAGGAGTCGCCATGCCGGTAGCCGAAGTCAACGGTCAGCACATCGCCTACGACGACACCGGGGGCGACGGGCCGGCGCTTGTTTTCAGCCACGGGTTCCTCATGGACCGCACGATGTTCGACGCCCAGATCGAGGCGCTCTCGGACACGTATCGGTGTGTCACGTGGGACGAGCGGGGCTTCGGGGAGACCCCGGTCGACGGCCCCTTCACCTACTGGGACTCGGCGAACGACGCGGTCGCTCTCATGGATCACCTCGGCATCGATGAGGCCGTTCTCCTCGGCATGTCCCAGGGCGGCTATCTGTCGCTTCGCGCGGCCATCGCCCATCCGGACCGGGTTCGCGGCCTCGTGTTGATCGACTCCGGCGTCCACATGGACGACGCGGAGACCCTCGCCGGCTACCGGGACATGATCGATCACTGGTTGAGCGATCAGCCCCTCGGGGAAGTCGCGACCATGGTCGCCGGGCTCATCCTCGGCGACCCGGATCTCATGGAGAAGTGGATCGGGATCTGGGAGTCCCGCGACCGATCGACGGTGAAGTACCCGGGAGACTGCCTGCTCGGCCGCGACGACATCACCGGACGGGTCCACGAGATCACGTGCCCCACGCTGATCCTCCACGGAACCGAGGATCTCGCCATCCCGATCGAATCGGCGGAGAAGCTCTGCGACGACCTCCCGGACTGTCGCGGCATGGTCCCGGTACCCGGCGCGCCCCATGCATCCAACATGACCCACCCCAACGTGGTGAATCCCGCCATCATGGACTTTCTGGCCCGGCTCGACTGACGGGTCGCGGGCGGATCGATCCGCGGCCATCCGGAGACTCGGCACATCGGACGGCCGACCCGGTTCGTCTACGCCGTGGTCGTCCGGGCACGTCCCCCGTTGGCCCACGCTGCGGCGAGCGCGGCGATGACGCTGAATACGAGGACTCCCACGGCGAACGGAGTGACCGTCGTCCGGATCGCCCTGTCGACGAACGGCGACAGCATCGCACCGCCCAGCAGGCTGATGACGCCGATGGTCGAGGCGGCCGTTCCCGCCGCGTAGCCGACCTCGTCGAGCGCCGCCGACGTCAGCATCGGAG
>JAOZRW010000120.1 GCA_029939995.1 Acidimicrobiia bacterium
TCCTCGACGGCGAGATACGGTGTCGCGGTGAGCCGCTTCGTCTCGTCGGTCTCGTCGAACACGATCACGTCCGGGATGAACTCGTCGGATCCAACCCGCCAGCTCCAGGCTTGTGTCACTTGAATTCCGTGAGGCGCCGCGGCGTCGAGCATGGCCCAGAGCCGCGACGAGGCGTTCTGGTGAAGTCGAGTCGGCGAAGGGCTCATGACGAGCTCCCCGTCGATGTATTCGCCGCGCACCGTGTCGTCGAGCGCCTCGTACTCGGCCCAAGACATCGGTGTGCGATCAATCTGGTCGGTCGTTGCCATTGCAGCATCCACGGTACCCCCTCCGGTCGGAGCATGTGGACACCGTACGAGCCGGGTGTGACGGAAACGACTCCCGGATCACCGCTCTGCGCGGTCGCGTTCAGCGATGATCATCGGGGATTCGCCCATGAACGAGGTGAGGCCGATCGTCGCGACGGTCAGCACGATGAAGACGCTGAGCGATGCGGTCATCGAGGCGTCCGGACCGTCGCGAAGCGCGTCCATCCCGAAGATGAAGACGATGCCGGCTATCTGGCCTGCGAGGATGATCAAGCCCTGCGAGGTCGACTCGGGGGCCGGGTAGCTGACCTCGGCGCTGTACTGCATCCCGACCGGATAGGCGCTCATGAGGAAGAACCCGAAGATGAACGCCGCTGCGAGCAGGATCGGCAGCTGCGAGGCGAACGCCAGGCCGACGAGTCCCGGTAGCACGCCGACGAGCGCCATGACGAGGAACGGCTTCCTGCGACGGGAGTGATCCGACCACACGGAGATCACCGCCGCTCCGACGATGCCTCCGACGAGCATCGATCCGCCGATGAGACCCGCCTGCTCCGGATCGAAGCCGCGCGGCGCGACGATCTGCTCGATCCAGGTGCTGATCCCGTTGAACATCCCGAGCCCGACGAAGAACACGACGAGGAGGATCCACATGTCGCGCTGGCGGAAGATGTGCCGCAGGCCGGCGAACACAGCGAACCGCTCTTCAGCGTCGACGAGGCTCGGAGCGGTCGGCGGCCGTTCCCGGATCAGGACGATCGCGGCCAGGGCGCCGGCGGCCGTCGCCAGGCCGTAGATGCGGAGCATCCCGTCCATCCCGTAGCTCGAGACGAGGATGGGGGTCACGACCATCGCTGTGATGATGCCGATGAACTGGGCGAGGGAGGGAACCGAGGCAGCCGTGGCACGTTCGGTCACGGCGAACCAGCGGGCACCGACCTTCGTGATGGCATTCATCACGAACGGCTGGCCGATCGCGAGGCCCACCGTGGCGATCACGACCATCGTGTAGTCATCGGCGAAGGTGCCGCGCATGAGGGCGAACACGCCGGTGAACGCGGCGCCGACGCCGACGCCGATGCGAAGGCCGTACGTGTCGATCACCCACGACGCAGGGACGGACATCACGATGAAGACGATCATGAAGATCATCGACAGCAGACCGATGTTCAGCACCGACACCCCGTAGAAGTCGGATGCGTCGCCGGTGACCGCGGCGAACGTGATCCAGTTCATCTGCACGAGGGCGTTGAGCAGGGCGAAGACGCCGAGCACGACCCACCGGTAGCCGTACACACGGGTCTCCACGGTCTCGCTCATCGTCGCTTCACAGTGCCCACACGCTATCACGGAGGGTCCGGCCGCGATCCGGCCGGACCTTCCGACGAACGTTATCCGTTGATCGCCGCGATCAGCTTCTTCGGTGACAGCATCCCGTAGTCGAAGACGAACACGCTGCCGTCGGTCATCGTGATGACGGCCCGCTTCATCATCCCCTTCTTGACCTGCTCCGCCGATGCGATCTCGGCCCTCGGCAGCACGATCTCGAAGTCGGTGTCGGTGTTGTGGACGTAGACGGCGTGCCCACCGGTCGCGGCGAACGCACCGACCGATCCGAGGATCCCTTTGATGACTTCCTTGTTCGACGAGTCGTAGAGGGCGTCGAACCGGACCTCATCGGCACCAACCGACAGCTTGCCGGTGAGGCGCCCACCGTCTTCGGGCAGGTAGTTGATCGTCCAGGTGTTTCCCACGGACTCGTTCTCCTACGCCGGCGGGTAAACGCCTGCGCCTTTCGCCTTCTCCGTCGCCCAGAAGACGTCGGCGACCTCGGCGACGAGATCGATCATCTCCTGCTGCGCTTCGACGCTCATCGACTTCTTCGCAGCGCCGGCCGCCTTGGTCGCACGCCAGAAGAGGTCGTGGAGGTTCGGGAACTGCTCGACGTGCTTCGGCTCGAAGAAGTCGGTCCACAGGATCCAGAGGT
>JAOZRW010000121.1 GCA_029939995.1 Acidimicrobiia bacterium
GGACGCGCTAGCGTCCTCGCCTCTTCTTCGTCTATGGTGCAGTGTTCGACGGAGTTTGATGAGGATCAGCGGGAGGAATTGATCCGGTGGCTGTAGCCGTTCAGCAGCACGAGAAGACGCCGCTATGGCGCAACGCCACGTTCCTGAAGTGGTTGGCTCAGATTGTGGCGCTCCTCGCCGTTACGGCGCTCTTCGTCATCCTGGGCACCCAGGCGTTCGACAACTTCTCCAAGTCGGGGATCTCGTTCGGATTCAAGTGGTTGACCGATCCGACGGGCGTCGACATCCGGGAGGGCATCGACACTTCACCCGACAGCGGCATCCGGGCCCTGAGCGTGGGCGCTATGAACACCTTGAGGGTCACGATTTCCGGGATCTTCGCGGCGACGATCCTCGGGACGCTCATCGGCAT
This sequence comes from Acidimicrobiia bacterium, assembly GCA_029939995.1. GTDB lineage: Bacteria > Actinomycetota > Acidimicrobiia > Spongiisociales > UBA5794 > JAHEEL01. The sequence continues at coordinate 413 of JAOZRW010000121.1, forward strand.
CGGCCGGCTCTCGAAGAACTGGATCGTCAACAAGATCTCGACCGTCTACATCGAGACCCTGCGGAACATCCCGCTCCTCGTCCAGATCTTCTTCTGGTCGGCTCTCGCCATCACACTCCCGTCGCTCACCACGGACGACGTCGGCACCTACTGGTTCAAGACGTCGAACAAGGGCTTCGCGTTCAGCTGGGTCTTCTGGGACGGTGGTTTCTGGCCGTGGCTCACGTTCATCATCGTGGGTGCGATCGTCGGGAAGTACGTGTCCCGGTGGAGGCATCGCATCCAGGAGGAAACGGGAAATCCCAGCTATCCCTTGACGTTCCGGCTGCTGACGATCCTGGTCTTTGCGGTGATCGGGTGGTTCGCGTGGCCGATCCTCAGCTTTCTCTCCCCGGTGTGGCATTGGATCGCCGACCTGGTCGCGAGCCTCCCGCCGATCCTCGTGCCGATCGTCGTCGCCGCCGCTTCGATCGTCGTCGCGGCCCTGTGGATCAGGAACTTCTTCGAGTCGAGACGAACACCGGCGGGCTTCGGGAAGATGACCGACGACGACTGGTTCCGGGTGATCTTCGCCGGCGTCTCGGGCCTCATCATCGCTGTTCTCGCGTTCGTCATCGGCGGGGTCACGATCACGACCGTGGCCGGTGAGAGCGTCTCGATCCCGGAGCTGGCGCTGATCGGCCTCTCGAACGTCTTCGACTGGCTCGGTAACAGTTTCGCGAGCAACGGAGGGACTCCCTTCGTGTTCCAGAAGCCGGAAGTCATCATCAAGGGCGCCGGATTCGTCAACTACGGAACGACGGGGATGGTCATGTCGATCCCGTTCTTCGCCGTCTGGACCGGTGTCACCCTCTATACCGCAACGTACGTCGCAGAGATCGTGCGCGGCGGCATCCTTGCCGTCTCGAAGGGACAGACCGAAGCGGCACAGGCGCTGGGACTCACCCGGTCGCAGTACCTGCGGCTCATCATCCTTCCGCAGGCGTTCCGGATCATCCTGCCGCCAATGGGCAACCAGTACCTCAACCTGTTCAAGAACACCTCGCTCGGCATCGGCGTCGCCTTCGCCGACATCGTGGCCGTCGGAACCACGATCATGAACCAATCCGGACAGTCGCTGCCGGTGGTGCTCATCTGGATGGCGTTCTTCGTGACCGGCAGCCTCGTCATCTCTGCGATCGTGAACTACTACAACCGCAAGATGAAACTGGTGGAGCGTTGAGATGACGATCGAACTCCTCGACACGCACGAACTGGCCCCCGAGCCGCCGCCGCGGCGGGCGAGCCTCTGGCTGCACGAGAACCTGTTCTCGACACCGGCGTCGGGTGTCATGACGGTCGTGTCGGTGCTCGTCATCCTGTTCGCTTACCGTGGCCTCCTCGGGTTCGCGTTCGCCCCCGAGCGTCGGTGGGACGCCGTCACTTACAACATGCGCCTGCTCATGGTCCAGGCGTATCCGGTCGAGCAGTTCATGAGGGTGTGGCTCTCGGTCGGCATCGTCGTCTTCCTGGCTGTGGCGACCTTCGCCATCTACCGGATCGGCGGCAAGATGTCCCCGCGGAAGCTGGGAACGGTCCTCATCGGGATCGGGACCGGTGTCCTGCTCGGCGGTTTGGTCGGGCCGTGGGGCGTGTCGTTCTCACCCGTCGGGATCGAGTCGATGCGTGGGTTCCTCGGCTGGATCATCGTCGGGGCCGTGTTCGCGGTCGGCGGGTACCTCCTGCGCACGGTCCCGGGAGCGCGAGCGAAGGAAGCGACGATCCCGATTCTCGGCGTGATCCTGGCTGCGATCGTGGGCATCCTCATCCTGATGTGGACGATCGTGCTCCCCGTGCCGGCCGACATCGACGGCGTGCAGACGATCGTCTTCGACCCGG
>JAOZRW010000029.1 GCA_029939995.1 Acidimicrobiia bacterium
GGATCCGGAGATGAAGACGCGGTTGGGGCGCTCGCCGAGTGGATTCGGGAACGGACGGCATCGTGAGGCCGGCGTCGAAGCTCTGATCCCGAGGGAGCGTTTTGCGCTTCATGATGGGTCGTCATTCTGCTCAAGAGTCCGCGGAGAGTCCGCGGGAGAGTGAAAAACAGTGAGAAACAGTGAAAGCTGTTGAGCAACAAAGCCCCCGGTCAGAGGGTGTTTCCGGGCATTTCCGCCTGTCAGTGAAACCCTCTGAGTCCGCCTGGCAGTCAAGGGGTCAGGGGTTCGAATCCCCTCAGCTCCACCGGAGAGAAACCCTGCAGCTCCAACGGTTGCGGGGTTTCTTCCATGGTGGAGTCGGTGCGAGGCGCCCGTCCCTGGGAGGCGTCGGGAAGTACTCTCGATCCCCGCCGCTCCCGGGATGGGAGGCAAGGGGCGATCCACACCCGTCCGCCTTCTCGGAGGGCTTCCGATGGACGCTGCGTGCAACATACGCACACCTCGCTACCCTCCTGCCGATTCCGCCAATGGAGGTAGACGTGAACCCGCAGACAGCGCAGGCGCTGAAGAGCCTGGGCATCTTCGTCCTGGTACTCGTCGTCATGAAGTTCTTCTTCGGCTGGAACATCTCGATCATCGGAAGCGTCGTGCTCACGATCATCCTGTCGGTCGTGATGTCGCTGGCGAACCGGCGCTGACCAGCGGTACTTGAGTCGTTCCGTCGTTCAAGGCGAGACCGGGACGGTGAGGGCTTCGACTCGACCCTTTCCGCTCTCCATGTCCGCGCGGTGCCTCGTCGCACGACACCCTCCTGACCTCGCACCCGGACATCGGTGGATCGCTCATCTCTCCTCGTAGCGATGCTGGGCATGGAGATCACATCGGCTCTAGGGTCAGGTCATGGAACGACTCGATCAACTCACCGCAGGAATGCCGATCGTTTGGGGCGGCGACCGGATCACCAGGGTCGACGACGACCTGGCGGCGGCGTTCAAGCCGGGAGACCGGCTCATCGTCATGCAGGCCGACGGGACTCTCCTGCACATACCGGCGCGCGAACAGGAGATCGCGACGGCGGCGGTCGATGCAGCATCCGACGCGTTCGACCGGATGGGCACCGTCTCCGACGAGCAGATCAGCGGGTTCTACGACATGTTCGCCTCGACGCTGGCCGACGACGGATCGTTCGCTCCGATCGCCGCGGCCAACCGGACCGAGGTGGCTCGCGCTCGCTCTCGAGGGCGATCGGCGACACGGCTCGAGCTGAGCGAACGGATGCGAGCGGACATGATCGCGGGTCTCCGGTCCTGGCGGGACGCCCCCGGTGGCCGGGGGAGCGTCGCCGAGACGATCCACCATGAGGGGTGGCGTGTGGACCAGGTGCGAGACGGTCTCGGCATCGTCGGCTTCGTCTTCGAGGGGCGACCGAACGTCTTCGCCGACGCCACGGGCGTCCTGCGGAGTGGAAACACGGTCGTGTTCCGCATCGGCTCCGACGCACTCGGCACGGCGCGGGCCATCGTCGAGCACGCCCTGCGTCCGGCACTGCTGCTGTCGGGGCTCCCGGCCGGTGCAGCGGCGCTGGTCGACAGCGCTGCGCATGCGGCGGGATGGGCGATGTTCTCGGATCCGCGATTGGCCCTGGCCGTCGCCCGTGGTTCGGGTGCGGCGACCGAGCAACTCGGCGCCGTGGCACGACAGGCAGGGAACGCGGTCAGCCTTCACGGCACGGGGGGAGCCTGGATCGTTGCCGGGGCCGGTGCCGACACCGACGCCTTCGAGGCCGCGGTCTACCACTCGCTGGATCGGAAGGTCTGCAACACGCTCAACACCTGCTGCATCGTCGCCGAACGCGCCGACGACCTGGTTCCCGCGTTCCTCCGAGGCCTCGAACGGGCCGGTGAGCGACGTCGCGCTCCGGCGAAACTCCACGTGCTGGAAGCGTCGGCCCGATCCGTGCCGAAGGCCTGGTTCGCGCGCATGGTGGACGTCGCCCGAGCCGACGGGAACCATCGCGAGTACCAGGCGGAGACCATCCCCGAGTCCGGTCTGGGCGACGAGTGGGAGTGGGAGGAGAGTCCCGAGGTCACGCTCGCGGTCGTCCCGTCGATCGAGGAAGCCGCCCGGCTCTTCAACCGTTACAGCCCGCATTTCGTCGTCTCGCTCGTCGAGAGCGACGAGACCGCTCACGACCGGTTCTTCGATCTCGTCGATGCCCCGTTCGTCGGCAACGGGTTCACCCGGTGGGTCGACGGCCAGTACGCCCTCGACAAGCCGGAGCTGGGCCTCTCCAACTGGCAGCACGGCCGTCTGTTCGGCCGCGGCGGGATCCTCTCGGGAGATTCGGTTTACACGATCCGCAGCCGCGTCACCCAGACCGACCCCGACATCGGCCGCTAACGCCACGAACCCAGGGTTCTCTGCGCCCTATTTGCCGTCCCGGGCCCGCGGAATGGGGGCGCTCTATGAACCGCGGGCTGTAGACGGCATATACAACGCAGAGAACCCTGGGTATCGGGTGGAATGGATTGGGGGCGTGGGGGCTTTAGGGTCAGGCAAGCATTTTGAAGGCACAGGAGGATCGAATGGGTGAACGACTGGTGGTCATCGGGGCCGACGCTGCGGGGATGACGGCCGCGAGCCAGGCGCGACGGAGAGACCGGGACCTCGACGTCGTGGCGTTCGAGATGGGGGACTACGCCAGCTACGCGGCATGCGGTGAGCCGTATCACATCGCCGGATTCGTCGACCCGCTCGACCGGCTGATCGCCCGCACCCCCGAGCAGTTCGCCAGGGCCGGCGTGGAGTTGCACCTCCGACACGAGGTGACGGCGATCGATCTCGACCGGAGAGTCGTCGAGGTCCGGGACCACGAGGGCGAGGCCACGTCCGAGACCGGGTTCGACAAGCTCCTCATCTCGACCGGCGCCCGGGCCTTCGTGCCTCCCATGCCCGGCAAGGACCTCGCCGGCGTGCACACGCTGCGCACACTCGGCGACACCGCCGCCCTGCGAGCGATCGCAGACGCGGGCAGCGGGAACGCCGTCATCGTCGGCGGCGGCTTCATCGGACTCGAGGTCGCCGAAGCCTTCCAGGTCAAGGGATGGAACGTCACGATCGTCGAGGGCCTGCCGACGATCCTGTCCCGCACGCTCGACCCGGAGATGGCAGACCAGGTCGCGGACGCCGTCCGGGAGATGGGGATCGACGTGCTCACCGACGCGATGGTCGGAGGGATCGAAGGTACCGACCGGGTAACCGGGGTTTCGATCGGAGACGAGACCATCCCGGCAGACGTTGTCGTGCTCTCGATCGGCTCACGACCCGTCGCCGAGCTCGCTCGCGACGCCGGCATCCCGCTCGGTGTGACCGGCGCCATCGCCGTCGACGACCATCAGCTGACCGGGGTCGACGGTGTCTGGTCCGCCGGAGACTGCGCAGAAGCCGCCCACCGCGTGACCGGCAATGCTGTGAACCTCCACCTCGGCACGGTCGCGAACAAGACCGGCCGCGTCGCGGGCATCAACATGACCGGCGGCGACATGGCCTTCCCCGGAGTTCTCGCCACCGCGATCACCCGGGTCCACGGGCTCGAGATCGCCTCAACCGGGCTCAGGACGTCGGACGCCGAAGCCGCGGGAATCGACGCCGTCGATGTGACGGTGAAGGGCGGCACCGCCGCGCACTACATGCCCGACTCCGAACCGCTCACGATCCGGGTGACGGCGGAGCGGGGAACCGCACGCCTCCTCGGGGCACAGGTCGTCGGCGGTCGAGGAGCGGGGAAGCGGATCGACACGTTCGCCACTGCGATCTGGGACGGCATGGCCGCGGGCACGCTCGAGTGGGTCGATCTCGCCTACGCCCCGCCGTTCGCACCCGTGTGGGACCTCATCGCGATCGCGGCGCGCAAGGCGGCGACTGCCGCCAAAGTGGCGGCGGAGTAGACGCGCGCCGGCGAACCGTGGGCCGCAAACGCGCCTATGTGCGCCTACGAGCCCTGGGTTCGCAGAGGGGTGGTCAGGTGATGACGAGATTGACGAGGTTCGGCGGACGGGCGATCACTTTGCGGACTTCACCCTTCGCCAGCCATTCCTGAATGCGCTCGGTGCCCATCGCCGCGGCGATGGCGCTCTCCTCGTCGATGTCGGGGGCGACCTCGATGCGGTCCCGGACCTTTCCGTTGACCTGGACGACGAGCGTCACCGTCTGATCCGCAGCCACCTCGGGGTCCGACACGGGCCACGCCTGAAGGTGGATGCTCTCCGTGTGTCCGCGAACGGACCACACTTCCTCGGTGACGTGCGGAGCGATCGGGGCGAGGAGGATGAGGAGGATCTCCACAGCCTCGTCCCATGCCTCGACCGAGACGTTCGTGTTCCTGCGAGCCTCGAGCAGATCGTTGCGAAGCGTCATGAGCGCAGCGACGGCGGTGTTCCACTTGAAGGCCATCATGTCGCGGTCGACCTTGTCGATCGTCTGATGGGCGGAACGGCGCAGTCCGAGCGACGCCTCGCCGGAGACCGCACCGGGGGCGTAGCCGGCGGTACCGATCCTCCACACGTCGTCGATGAAGCGCCGGGCGCCGGCGATCCCGCGCGAGTCCCACGGCCCGCCCTTCTCCCAATCGAAGGCGAACATGAGATGGGTGCGGACGGTGTCGGCGCCGTACCGTTCGACGAGCTCATCGGGGTTGACCACGTTCCCCTTCGACTTCGACATGCGCTGCACTTCGAGATGGTGACGGAGCTGGGTGACGTCGTTGACGCCATCGATGCCGGGCACCTCGATGACGGCGCCCTCGGCGACTTCGACGATGACGATGTCGTCGGCGGTCTTCACCTGCAGGGAGCGCTCCGTTCGGCGAAGGAGCTCGCCGACGACCGGCCCGGCATCGTCCGGAGCGTTCTCGTCGACGCGAACGTGCTCCGCGACGAAACGACCGTCGGACCACTCCCCGGCGATCACGAGGCGGTCGCCGTGACGTTCCTCCCCGAGGATCTGGCCCTGATTGCGGACCATCGTCATGGGCTCGTCGAACAACCCCTCAGGGTCCCGCCCGTGGTCGCGCATGGCGTTCGCGGCGTCGTCGAAGACGCCGAGGTCACGCATGGCCTTGGTGAAGAACCGGGTGTAGAGGAGATGCATCGTCGCATGCTCGGCACCGCCCGTGTACGTGTCGACGGGGAGCCAGTACGCCGCCTCCTCCGGATCGAACGGGGCGCTGTCGAAGTGAGGGGAGAGGTAGCGGTACTGGTACCACGACGAGCACATGAACGTGTCCATCGTGTCCGCTTCGCGCCGGGCGGGATTGCCTTCTGAGTCGACGGCTGCGAGGAACTCCTCGTCGGTTGCGAGGGGGCTCGGGCCTCCGGTGAACTCGGGGGCTTCCGGGAGCAGCACCGGCAGGTTTCGCTCCGGCTCGATGGTTCCGTCGCTGCGGAAGAGCATCGGGATCGGAGCGCCCCAGTAGCGTTGCCGCGAGATCAGCCAGTCCCGCATCCGGTAGTTGATCGCTTCGGCACCGCGGCCGTTCTCCTCCAGCCAATCGATCGCGGCGGCGACCGACGGGTTCGCCCGGCCTTTCGCATCGTTCGTCTCGATGCCGTCGATCGGCCCGCTGTCCACCATGCGGCCGGGCCCGACGTACGCCTCGGTCATGGTGGCGCCGTCGAGGCGGTCACCTCCCGCAGGCTGGATGACGGGAACCACGGGGAGGTCGAACGTGCGGGCGAACGCGAAGTCGCGCTGGTCGTGCGCCGGCACGGCCATGATGGCCCCGGAGCCGTAGGACAGCAGCACGTAGTCGGCGATCCACACCGGGATGCGCTCCCCGTTGACGGGGTTGATCGCGTAGCCGCCGGTGAAGACACCGGTCTTCTCCCGGTCCGCTTCCATGCGCTCGAGCTCCGACCGTCCCGCCGCCGCGGTCCGGTAGGCATCGACGAGCTCCCGACGCTCGTCGGTGGTGAGCTCGTCGACGAGCGGGTGCTCGGGTGCGAGGACCATGAACGTCGCTCCCCACAGCGTGTCCGGCCGCGTTGTGAAGACCGAGATCTCCTCGCCGCCGTCGGTCGTGAAGATCACGTCGGCGCCCTCTGATCGTCCGATCCAGTTCGTCTGCATCGCCTTGACCGGCTCCGGCCAGTCGATGCCTTCGAACGAGAGCAGCTCGTCGGCGTACTTCGTGATCGCGAAGAACCACTGTTCCATCCGCTTCTGGACGACCGGCTGGCCGGTTCGCTCGTCCTTGCCGTCGATCACCTGCTCGTTCGCGAGGACGGTCTGCAGCGTCGGCGACCAGTTGACGATCGCTTCGCCGCGGTAGGCGATGCCACCCTCGTAGAACTCCCGGAACAGCCACTCCGTCCACGTGTAGTACTCCGGGTCGCAGGAGACGGCCTCCCGCTCCCAGTCGAACATGGCGCCCATCGACCGCAGCTGGCGCCGCATCCGCTCGATGTTGGCCCACGTCCAGTCGGCGGGGTGGATGTTGCGCTGGACGGCGGCGTTCTCGGCGGGGAGCCCGAAAGCATCGAAGCCGATGGGGAACAGGACGTTGAACCCCTTCATCCGCATCACGCGGGCGCGGGCGTCCGACGGGGTCATCGCGTACCAGTGGCCCATGTGGAGATCACCCGACGGGTAGGGGAGCATCGTGAGCGCGTAGTGCTTCGGTCGGTCCCAATCGACGACGGATCGGTAGAGGCCGTCGGCTTCCCACCGCTGCTGCCATCTGCGCTCGATTTCCCGGTGGTCGTATTCCATGTCCCATCCTGGTGAAGTGAAGGCGTCATGGTAGAGGGGAGCTTGCGTTCAGCGGGCACGGGAAGCCGGAGTCCCATGCCCGCGCGGGCGGCCTATCGTGCTTCAGATGGCGAAACGCGGGGAGCTCGATCTCGGGACGGCGCTGCGATTGAACGGCGTGGCCGCGGACCCGCGTGGATACGAGACCGTTGCCGTTCGCGAAGCCCCCCGGTGGATGGCCGCCGTTTGGGGCCGTGGCGTCGCAGCGATGACGTTGCCGCGTGCGATCTACCTCTCCGCGAACGCCCTGGAACGGGTCCTGTCCGGCGAGGCACGGACCCTGCTCCTCCACGAGTCGGTGCACGTCGATCAGTGGCGAAGCTTCGGCCGCATCGGATTCGCGACGCGCTATCTCGGCGACTACCTGAAGGGGCGGGCGGTCGGATTGCCGCATCACGCGGCCTACCGTGCGATCCGGTTCGAACGCCGGGCCGTCGATCGATCGGAAGCGCAGTGAACGACTACCTCCAGGACGTCGAGTGGAGCATCCCTCAGACGTTCCTCGTCTTCGTCGGGGGACTCGTCGGAGCTCTCATCACGACGGTTGCCGTGGTTGTCGCTCAGGGCGACGAACTCAACATCATCGCGTTCGCGGCATCGTTCGCCGGCCAGGCCGGAGGGAACATCCTCGTCATGTGGATCCTTTCGGCGTGGAAGGGAACGGGCAGCCTCACCAGGGACTTCGGGCTGCGGATCGAAGCGAAACACTGGTGGGGCATACCGGCCGGCCTCGCGCTCCAGGGCGCCGTCGCCCTCGTGACCGCACCGTTGCTGCGACTGATGTTCCCCGACGGCGCGCCGCAGCAGAGCATCGCCTCGCTGACGGAAGGCACCGCAACCGTCACCGAAGGCATCCTGATCGTGCTGATGGTTGGAATCGCCGCGCCGATCGTCGAAGAGATGCTCTTCCGCGGGATGCTGCTCTCCCGCCTCTCCCGATCGATGTCACCGGCATGGGCCATTCTCGTCCAGGCGCTCGTCTTCGCATCGATCCACCTTCTCGATCCGAGCGCCGTCGCCGCACTTCCCGGGCTCGTCATCGTCGGCGCCGTGCTGGGATACGCCGCCATGCGCACCGGCAGCCTGTCGCTCCCGATCATGCTGCACGCCGGCGTCAATCTGACGGCCGTCGTCCTGCTGATCTTCGGCAGCGACCTCATGGACTGGCTCGAGCAGGCCGCCGATCCCGCCTTGATCCGTCTTGCAGGTTCCATCCTGGGCTGACGGAAGTCTTCCCTCACCCGGCGCTTCGTGATAGAAGTGAGTGGGTGGCGCATCGCGAGATGGAGGCGGTGTGCCGACAACGAATCCCCGTATCGGAGTAACCGTCCTGGTCGTGGCGCTGGCGATCGCGCTCGGCGCCGGGGCGTGGTACGGGTCGCAACGCGCTGCTCCGGCCGGGATTCAGATGGATCGCGGGGTGTCGTCTACCGCGGCTCCGGAGGTGATCGTCGTCCACGTGTCGGGCGCCGTGGCGAGGCCCGGTCTCGTGACCGTGCCCGCTACCGGGAGGGTGGCCGATGCGATCGCCGCCGCCGGAGGCGCCGTGTCCCGCGCCGATCTCGGTGCTCTCAACCTCGCGGCGCCGCTGAGGGACGGTGACCAGATCGTCGTTCCCGAGCCCGGAAGGGCTGCTTCGTCGGTCGTCCCGGCGAACGCCGGGATCGATCTCAACCGCTCCACCGCGGCCGAGCTCGAAGCGCTCCCCGGCGTCGGACCGGTTCTCGCCGCCCGGATCGTCACCTACCGGGAGTCGAACGGGCCCTACGAGACCGTGGAGGACCTCCTCGACGTCGGGGGGATCGGCGAAGCGAAGCTCGCGGGGATGCGCGACGCGATCGCGGTGCCCTGAGTGCGTGTGCCACCCGGTGCCGGGAGATGGGTGATGGCTGCCGCGCTCGCCACGTGGCTGGGGGCGATCGGGGGGCTCATCTGGGGCGCTCCCGCGGTCGTCACGATCGCGGTCGGCGCGGCGACGGTGGCGATCCGCTCGAGAGCCACCGGCGTGGTGATCGCTCTCGCCGCCGTCGGCGCCCTCTCCGGGTTGCTGGCCGGTGTGCGGATCGACGCCACGATGAACGCGGACGTGCCGTCGGGCCGCATCGAGTTCGCAGCGGTCGTCGCCGAAGACGACGGGCCGCGTCGACCCGCCGTCGTGAGACCCACAGCACTGCGCGTGCCCGACGGATGGGTCGGATGGGCCGGGCCCTCGTTGGCCGTCGGCCCGGACGACGAGTATCCGATGGTCGCAGGTCAGACGGTTCGCGTGACCGGCACGGCGCGAAGTGCACCTGGGAGGATTCGTGGAGACCCGGTCGCGGGTCGCGTGACCCTCGGAAAGGTCGAGGTTCTGGGCACCTCGGGAGGCCCGTTCTTCGCGATCGGCAATCTGGTGCGAGAGCGCGTGCGGTCCGTTCTCGACCTCGACGATCCTCCTCAGGCGCTCATCTCCGGGTTCCTCATCGGGGACACGTCGGGTCTCGGTCCGGCCCATCTCGAAGCGTTGCGCCGGTCCGGTCTCACCCATTTCGTCGCCGTGTCCGGCTCGAACGTCGCGCTCTTCCTGGCCGGATGGTGGGCGATCACCGCGTTCATCGGATTCGGGCCGAAACGGCGATTCATCGTGGGATCGATCGGACTGGCGATCTTCGTCGTCGCGACGCGATGGGAGGCGTCCGTGCTGCGTGCCGCCTTCATGGCGATCGTCGTACTGGGAGCGGCTGCGGCGGGGGTCAACGTCGATACGTGGATCGCCGTCGGTGTCGCGGTCATCGTGCTGCTCCTCGGATCCGGGCAGCTCGCGGTCGACATCGGGTTCCAACTGTCGGTCGCCGCGACGGTCGGGATCATGGTCGGAGCCGGCATGTTCGCCGGACGACGTCCCCGGTTCCTCTGGATGACCCTGGGAGCCGCCATCGCCGCACAGGTCGCCGTCGTCCCGGTCCTGCTGTGGCACTTCGGGACCGTGCCGCTGATGTCCCCGATCGCGAATCTGCTGTCGGCCCCGTTCGTCACGGCCGCGACGGTAGGTGGGACGTTCGCCGTGTTGAGCGGATGGGGCCCCGCGGTGACCGCAGCGTCCATCCCCGCCGGAGCGGTTCTCGCGATCGCCGGGCTCGCGTCGAGATGGCCCCAACTCGGTCCGGCCGCTGTGGCCGTCGTCGCCGGTGTGGCCGTTCTCCTCCGGGTTCCCCGAAGCCGCCCGTTCGCGGTCCTGGGAGTCGCCGCCGTCCTGGCCGTCTCCACGATGGCTCCGGGGGGCGTCCCATCGGTTCCGGAGGTCACGTTCCTCGATATCGGCCAGGGGGACTCGGTGCTGTTGCGGGACCCGGGCGGTACCGTCGTGCTCGTCGACGGCGGTCGGGACCCGATCGTGCTCGCCGATGCGCTCCGGAGGAATCACATCGGACGCATCGACCTGATCGTCGCGACACACGGCGACATCGACCACGTCGGCGGCTTCGATGGAGTCGTCGACCGGCACGCCATCGGCCGTGTCTGGGTCCCGGATCAGCCGGACCTCGGCGAGGAACTCGCCGGTCTGTTGGAGGACGCCGCACGGCTCGGCATACCGGTCGACCGCGTCACCGACGGCATCTCGTACCGGGCGGGAGCGATCACGCTCACGACGCTCGGTCCTCGGCGACGATACGCCACACGGAACGACGGCTCGATCGTGCTCTGGGTCGTTGCCGACCGGACGCTGCTGTTGCCCGGCGACATCGAAGCGATCGCACAGCGAGAACTCCCGCCGCTTGAACCGGACATCCTGCTGGTTCCCCACCACGGCTCCGGATCGACCGACCCCGAATGGCTGGAGGCGACCGTCGGCGATCTCGCGGTGATCAGCGTGGGCCCGAACACCTACGGACATCCCGCTTCCGAGACGCTCGCCGTACTCGCCGACTGCGACACGGCCGTTCGGATGACGATGGACGAAGGCGACATCACGATCCCCCTCGGATCGCCGTGACTTGCACAGTGCGCGCCGAACGCGGAGACTGACGGTGTGGGATTCACCGTCATCAGCGGACCGCGGGACGCCGGGCCGGGCGAACGCGAGATCATGTTCGCCCGCGCCGGCGAGGTGTTCGCCCGCGCCGGAATCTCCGATCATCAGCGCATCGACGTGCCGGCGAAGGGAACGGCGGAGAGCTCCGACGGGCAGATGCGAGAGTCGGTGCAGGGGATCGTGCCGGCGCTGCAGAGCGGGTCATTGTTCGGCGAGGCCGACGGCGTCCTCATCGCGGACGCCCAGAACCTCCTGAAGGGCGAGGCGCAGGTCATCGCGGAGCTCGTCGTCGGAACCGATCCGGATGCAGTGACCGCCGTGTTCGTCACGTCGGGAGCGATCCCGGCTCCGCTCGGGACGAAGCTCCGCTCGGTCGGCACCACAGAGTCGGTGAAGAAGTTCCGGGAGCGCGATGCATCGAGGTGGCTCTCTGAGGCGGCGGTGGCGCGGAATCTGAAGCTCGAGCCGGGCGCCGCGTCGGTGTTACTCCGGCGTTTCGGATCGGACGTGGCGGCGCTTGGACAGGCGCTCGATCAACTCGCGGCCGACGGTTCGAAGGTCACCGAGGCGGATGTGATCGGCCGCTATTCGAACCGTCCCGACGAGCCGATGTGGCTGTTCGCCGACGCCATCGGCAACGGGAACGAGGGGGAAGCGCTCCGCCGTCTCGCGGACTTCCTCGAGCACGGGCACCCGCTCGTCGTCCTGGCGTTCCTCGAAGGGGAGGTGCGGAAGCGGTCGCTCGCGGCCATCGCTCCGGACCTGGAGACGTACGCCACGTGGGTCGGGGCGGCGCCGAACTCGTTTCCGGTCCGCAAGGTGTGGGAGCGGCGGTCGTCGACCAAGGCCGAATCGCTGCGTCTCGCCCTCGGAGCGCTGGCGCGGGCGGACCTTCAGATCAAGACGGCACCGGAACCGACGCATCGGGTCACGCTCGAGCGACTGACGGTCGCGATGTGCCGCTGGTTGGGGAGATAGCTGCGAGCTTCAAGCTCCGAGCTACGAGACCGGCGCGAACGCCTGTCTTTGCATCTAACCCTCGTAGACGCGAACAGCCTTGACCCGGTAGGAGAACGTCCCGCCGGGAGCGTCATAGCTGACCTCGTCACCGGGGACGGCTCCGAGGAGCGCATCACCGACCGGACTCTGCGGCGAAGCGAGGAGCATGCCGGCCACCTTGTTCTCGGCGGGTGCGACGAAGAACTCGTACTCGTCGCCGTCGTCGTCGATCACGGTCACGACCGTGCCGATCTCCACCCGGCCCGAGTTCTCGACCTCACGAACCTCTGCGTTGTCGAGAAGGTGCTTCAGCTGTCGAATGCGGGCCTCCATGAGGCCCTGCTCGTTCTTCGCTGCGTCGTACTCGCCGTTCTCGCGAAGGTCCCCGTGCGCCCTCGCCTCGGCGATGCGGGCACTGATCTCGCGACGACCGGTGGTCGTCAACTCTTCGAGCTCCTGATGGAGGCTCTCGTATGCGGCCGGCGTGAGCCAGGTCGTTTGGTCGCTCATGCGATCAGGCCAGGAGAGTGCGCACCCGTCGGGTGAGACGTGACTTGCGGCGGGCCGCCGTCTTGGCGTGCATCACGCCCTTCGTGGCGGCCATGTCGATACGTTTCTGGGTCTCGCGCAGCAGCTCTTCGGCCTTCTCAGCGTCACCGGCTTCTGCTGCGGCGATCGTGTTACGCTCACGCGTCTTCAGCTCGGAGCGCATCGACTTGTTGCGTGCGTGCGCCTTCTCGTTCTGACGGTTGCGTTTCATCTGTGACTGGATATTGGCCATGCGGGACAAACCTCGTGAGGTGCGGGAACGAGACAGAACGATAACAGGAGAACGGCTCAACGGTACACTCGGTGTTCCCGTCCCCGGATCTCATCTATGACCGCGCCCTCGCGCATACGCAACTTCTCGATCATCGCGCACATCGACCACGGCAAGTCGACGCTCGCCGATCGCCTGCTGGAACGCACCGGTGCGATATCGGAGCGGGACATGCGCGCCCAGATGCTCGACGAGATGGACCTCGAACGCGAGCGGGGTATCACGATCAAGGCCAACGCCGTGCGGCTCGACTACATCGCCGCATCGGGCGAGTCGTACCAGTTCAACCTGATCGACACACCCGGCCACGTCGACTTCTCCTACGAGGTATCGCGCAGCCTCGAAGCCTGCGAAGGGGCGGTTCTGGTCGTGGACGCGTCCCAGGGCGTCGAAGCGCAGACCCTCGCGAACGCCTACCTGGCGATCGAAGGGGGTCTCGAGATCATCCCCGTCGTGAACAAGATCGATCTGCCCGCAGCCGACCCAGATCGAGCTGCAGCGGAAGTAGCCGGTGTGCTCGGAGGGACGGCCGACGAGGTGATTCGCGTCTCCGCCAAGACCGGAGAGGGGATCGAGGATCTCCTCGAAGCGATCGTCGAACGCCTCCCCGCGCCCGAGGGTGTCGAGGATGCCCCGTTGCGGGCGCTCGTATTCGACTCGTTCTACGACACGTACCGGGGCGTCGTCAGCCACATCCGGGTCGTCGACGGGAGCATCACGAAACGGGAACCCGTGCGGTTCATGGCCACCGATCTCGACGTCGACGTCGACGAACTCGGGATCCGGCGTCCGGCCACCGAGGAGATCGATCGCCTCACTACGGGAGAGGTCGGCTACCTGATCACCGGTGTCAAGGAGATCGACCTGATCCGGGTGGGCGACACCGTCACCGACGTGACGGCACCGACCGACGAGGCGTTGCCGGGGTACCGGGAGCCGAAGCCGATGGTCTTCTCCGGCCTGTTCCCGACCGACGGCGACGACTTCGAGCGACTCCGAGAGGCGCTCGAGAAGCTCCGGCTGAACGACTCCTCGCTCGTGTACCAGCCGGAGACGAGCCGGGCGCTCGGATTCGGATTCCGGGTCGGATTCCTCGGGCTGCTCCACATGGAGATCGTGCGGGAGCGGCTCGAGCGCGAGTACGACCTCGATCTCGTCGCGACGGCTCCGTCCGTCGCATATCGGGCGAACCTTGCCTCCGGAGAGCAGATCCCGGTGCGAAGCCCACAGGACCTCCCGGATGCTGCGGCGCTGGCTTCGATCGAAGAGCCGTTCGTGAAGGTGATGATCATCACACCCTCCGAGTTCATCGGAACGGTGATGGACCTCGTGCAGCAACGGCGCGGCGTGATGGGTGAGATGACGTACCTGTCACCCGAGCGGGCCGAACTCCACTATCGCATGCCGCTCGCCGAGATCGTCTTCGACTTCTTCGACCAGCTCAAGTCCAAGACCCGCGGCTACGCGTCGCTCGATTACGAGCCGGACGACTATCAGATCTCCGACCTCGTCCGGGTCAACATCCTCCTCAACGGTGTCCCGGTCGACGCCTTCTCGACCATCGTGCACCGGGAGAAGGCGTACATGTACGGAAAGGCGATGGTGTCCCGGCTGCGGGAGCTGATCCCCCGGCAACTGTTCGACGTTCCCGTCCAGGCGGCGATCGGTACGCGGATCATCTCACGGGAGACGATCAAGGCACGGCGCAAGGACGTCACGGCGAAGTGCTACGGCGGAGACATCACCAGGAAACGCAAGCTTCTCGAACGTCAGAAGGAAGGGAAGCGGCGCATGAAGATGGTCGGCCAGGTCGAAGTGCCGCAGGAGGCCTTCGTCGCGGCCTTGAAGCTGGACATGTGATCGGTGGGGGAGTGACGGACCGGCCCGTGAGCCCCGACTCGGTCGCCCTCGCGGCGCAAGCGTCATCATGGCGGTCGGCGTACGTGCACGTGCCGTTCTGTGCACGGCGATGCCCCTACTGCGACTTCGCGGTCGTAGCCGCCGGCGAACCCGGGGCTGAAGAAACCGGACGGTACGTCGACGCGTTGATCGGCGAGATCGGCCTCGAGTCCGGACCGTTCCCGATCGAAGCGGTCAACTTCGGAGGCGGAACCCCCACCCGCCTCGACCCGCACGACCTCGAGCGGATCCTGATCGCCCTTCGCGACCGCTTCGGACTGGCATCCGACGCTGAGGTGAGCATCGAAGCCAACCCGGAGGACTGGTCTCCCCGGTACGCCGCGGCGCTCCGGGAGGCGGGGTTCAACCGGGTGTCGTTCGGTGTGCAGTCCTTCGATCCGGAGGTTCTCGCCTACCTCGGTCGCCGGCACTCACCGGATCAGGCCGAACGCGCCGTGACGGTCGCGCGATCCGCCGGGTTCGACACGATCAACATCGACCTCATCTACGGTGCACCGGTCGAGACGGATCCGTCGTGGGCATCGACCGTCGACCGGGCACTCACCCTCGGCCCGGAGCATCTCTCTGCCTACGCGCTGACGGTCGAGGGTGGGACGGAGCTGAGCCGGTCCGTTCGCGACGGTGCGCCGGCCCCCGACGGGGACGTCCAGGCGGATCGGTGGGAATCGTTGGCCGCCGCGGCGTCGTCCATCGGGCTCGTGCGGTACGAGATCTCGAACTGGGCGACACCCGGGCACGCGTGCCGCTACAACCTGTCGACGTGGGCGATGGGGGAGTTCGTGGCGTTCGGGACGGGTGCTCACGACCACCGGGATGGGACGCGTGCGAGAAACGTGCGCCGTCTGGATGCGTACGTCGAGCGCGTCGAGCGCGGCGAACGGCCACGATCCGGAAGCGAGCACCTCGACGGCTTCGAACGGAAGCGGGAACGCTTCATGGTCGGGCTGCGCCTCGCCGCCGGGGTCGAGGCCGGTTCCGTCGGAACGGCGTTCCTGGAATCGGCGGAGGGGAGGCGCCTCCTCGACGCCCGTGTGATCGAGTCGATCGACGGTCGTGTCCGGGTGGGTCGACCGTTGCTGACGGATCTGGTCGCCCGATCCGTTCTGTCAGTCTCCGAGGAGGACTGCTAACTTCTGAAGATGCTGGACGATCGAAAAGCACGTGTGCTGCAGGCCCTCGTCGAGGAGTACGTCGTCACCGGCGAACCGGTGAGCTCCCAGGCGATCGTCGAACGAAGCGGCCTCGACGTGTCCTCGGCGACGGTGCGGAGCGAACTCGCGCGTCTCGAGTCGTACGGATTCGCCGTCCAGCCGCACACGTCGGCCGGTCGCATCCCGACCAACCAGGGATACCGCTACTACGTCGATCACTGCTCGCCGGGGCGGTTGCGATCTGCAACACAGGAGCGGATCCGGAAGTTCTTCAGCGAAGTCCATCGGGAGGTCTCGCGTCTCTTGAAAGAGACCTCCGGCCTCCTCGCAGACATCACGCATCTCCCCGCCGTCGTCATCGGACCCCAGACCGACGTTGAACGGATCCACGCCATCCATCTCGTCCACCTGGGAGGCCGCGCTGTCCTCGTCGTGACGATCGCCGAGAACGGCCAGGTCACCCAGCAGGTCGTGACGCTCGGATTCGAGCCGACCACCGACCAGCTCGACGAGGCCGAGCGTGTCATCGAACGCGTCTACGCGGGCCGGGATCGCGACGAGGCGAGCGCCGACAACCGGCTCTCCGGCGCCGATCTACCGGATCTCGTAGCGCGGATCATCGACCCGGTCCACGAGGAGATCCAGCGGGGCGGAAGCGGCCGACCGGATCTCTTCGTCGGCGGGACGAGCCAGCTGGCCGATCTCTGGGCCGACCTGGCCATCGTGCACCGCATGCTCGACCTCCTGGAAAAGGACAGCGACATTCAGGCCATGCTCGGAGAGTCGACCGAAGGCACGAGTGTGCGGATCGGGGAGGAACTCGGTGACGAGCTCGATCTGGCGGTCGTCAGCGCCCCGTTCGGACCGGGAGGATCGGGCCGGATCGGCGTGATCGGTCCGATGCGAATGGATTACCGCCGGACGATCCGCGTCGTCGAGAAGGTCGGCGAGAATCTCGAGGAGAGGCTCGGTGCAGACTCGTGAACGACTACTACGAGGCCCTCGGTGTCTCGCGCGATGCAACCGTCGACGAGATCAAAGCAGCCTTCCGGCGCCTCGCGAGGGAGACACATCCCGATGCGAACCCCGGCGATCCCGCGGCGGAAGCCCGGTTCCGTGAGGTAGCGGAAGCGTACGAGGTCCTCTCGGATCCGGAGCGCAAAGCGCGGTACGATCGCGGCGAGGTCTTCGGAGGGGGAGATCTCTTCTCCCAGTTCGGCGGTCTCGACGACATCCTCCAGCAGTTCTTCGGCGGCGGGTTCGGCGGCGGATTCGGGGGGCGTCGGAACGGTCCGCGGCGCGGCCCAGACATCGGGGCAACCGTGACGCTCACGCTGGAGGAGGCCGCCGTCGGCGTCAGCCGTGAGATCGAGTTCCGCGCGCCGGGCACGTGCGACCGATGCAACGGAACCGGATCCGAGCCCGGACACGACCCGGTCACGTGCCCGACCTGTCGCGGGGCGGGGAGCGTCCAGGTGGCGCGGGAGTCGTTCCTCGGCCGGATCATGACCGTGGCCCCGTGCAGTCGATGCAACGGCAAGGGGCGGATCATCGAACACCCGTGCACGAAATGCGAAGGAGGCGGACTGGTCACGATCGACCGGTCGGTCACCGTCGAGATCCCGCCGGGAGTCGAAGACGGAATGCGGCTCCGGCTCTCCGGACGCGGAGGCGCCGGCGAGCGGGGCGCCCCATCGGGCGATGTCTACGTCGAGGTCGGGGTCGAGCCGGATGAGCGGTTCGACCGGGACGGCGACGAACTCCACCACCGGATCGAGATCGGGATCAGCGAAGCGGTGTTCGGCACGACGATCGAAGTCCCCGTCATCGACGGTGCTACCGAGACGATCGATCTCCCCGCGGGGACGCAGCCGGAGACGGTGTATCGCTTGGCGAAGAAAGGGATGCCCCGCTTGAAGCGACGCGGCCGGGGGGACATGCTCGTGCACATCGGCGTCGCCGTGCCGACCGATCTCACGGATGAGCAGGAAGACGCGCTTCGCTCCTACGCAGAACTCCGCGAGGAGCAGCCCACACCGCCGAAACGGCGCCTGTTCCGACGCTGATCGGCGAAGAAACCCGGCCCCTGGGCGGATTCGGTCTTGCACTCTCCGTGTTCGACGACGTACAATGCCCACTGAGAGCGGTTAGGGCACCGCTCTGGGCAGCAGCATCGGGAGGCGTCCATGGCTTCGTACAATGAACGGGTGGGGGAACGACTCCGATCGATTCGGGGTCAGCGCGGCTTCTCGCTGCAGGACGTGCAACGCCTGTCGGAGGGGGAGTTCAAAGCAGCGGTGCTCGGCGCGTACGAACGCGGTGAGCGGAGCTTGTCGGTCCCGCGGCTTCACCGGCTCGCCGGGTACTACGGGGTGCCGGTCGTTCAACTCCTGCCCCCTGAACCGTCACCGACGGCCCCGGAGATGGACGCCGACAAGGTGACGATCGATCTCGGCCGTCTCGACCGCCTCGACGGGCCGGTCGGAGAGATCCTCGAACGCTTCCTCGCCGCGATCCAGGTAGAGCGTCAGGACTTCAACGGGGAGGTGCTCACCGTCCGACGCGACGATCTCCGCCTCCTCTCACGCCTCATCGGCGACGGAGACGCGTTCGCCGGGCACCTCGACGAGATCCGCATCGCCGCTCGCCCCGCGAACTGATCGATCGAGCCGATCGCCGGCCCGGTACCCGATCGAAGAACCGCGCCCATACACGATGGCTTGACGGACGCCGCGGATATACTCATCATCACCCAATGGGCCCTGCTTCTCCACCCGCGTCCTCCCACTACGAGGATCTCCTCCTGTGACCAGCACTACAACGCATGACATCCGTGTCCGTGTCCCGAGCAACCACCTCATGGTCGAGCTGCTCGGTGAACGCGACGTGCACCTGCGGAGGGTCGAGGACGCCTTCCCCCTCGCCCGCATCGTGGCGCGCGGCAACGAGATCAACATCACCGGGCCGGAAGGCGAGGCCTCCGCAGCGGGGACGGTGCTCGACGAACTTCTCATCGTCGTACAGGAGGGCCAGCGACTCGACGACGACCGGGTCGCCCGCGTCATCGATCTGGTCCGCAGGGACATCCCGAGCCCCTCCGGCGTGTTCACGGAATCGATCGCCGTCGGGCGGGGTCGCCACGTCCGGCCGAAGACGTTCGGGCAGAAGCGGTACGTCGATGCGATCAGGGACAACACCCTGGTGTTCGGCATCGGACCGGCGGGAACCGGCAAGACCTATCTTGCGATGGCATGCGCGATCGAAGCCCTCGTGTCCGGCGCAGTCAAACGCATCATCCTCAGCCGTCCCGCCGTCGAAGCGGGTGAGCGTCTCGGCTTCCTCCCCGGTGACCTCGCAGCGAAGGTCGATCCGTACCTCCGCCCCCTCTACGACGCGCTCTACGAGATGCTCGGGCCCGAGGAGACCGCCCGGCTCATGGAGCGGGGAACGATCGAGATCGCACCGCTCGCCTACATGCGCGGCCGCACCCTCAACGATGCATTCGTCGTGCTCGACGAAGCACAGAACACGACACCGGAACAGATGAAGATGTTCCTCACGAGGCTCGGATTCAACTCGAAGATGCTCGTGACCGGTGACATCACCCAGGTGGATCTGGCCGAAGGACGCGGATCGGGGCTGAAGATGGTCGCCGGCGTGCTCTCCGGCATCGAGGGCATCGCGTTCGAAGAACTGACGGCCGACGACGTGGTTCGGCACCGCATCGTGGCAGCCATCGTCGAGGCGTATCGCCGTTTCGAGGATCAGCGCTCATGAAGCTGAATCGCGACGCACTCATCAACATCGCGATCCTGTCGATCGCGATGATCCTCGTCTCGTTCATCGTGGTCGTCGGGCACGACACGGGGGAGGAGACACCACCGGAGATCGCGATCGGACAACCTGCTCCGCAGACGTTCATCGCACCGCGGTCCACCGACCCCATCATCGACGAGGCCGCCACAGACGCGAAACGACAAGCGGCCCGGCAGAGCGTCGAGACCGTCTTCACGAACGACAACCAGGCGACGATCACCGTGATCACCGAGGTCAACTCGTTCTTCAGCGATCTGCGCGAAGGGGCCATCGACGAGTCGAAGATCCCACCTCCGACGTCGTCGACCACCTCGACGACGGTCGAGACCACGACGAGCTCGACCGAGCCGGGAGAGACGACGAGCTCGACGACGACCACGACGACGCTTCCACCGACGACGACCACGACGACGCTGCCGCGCCGAACGGTCGAGGAGCAGATCACGCTTCTCGAGGCGCAGCACCCGACGCTCAAAGATGCGGTACCGGGGTTCGTGACGCTCTACAACAACGACCTCGACCGGGTCATCGACGGTGAAGAAGCCGTATTCCCCGAGATCGAGAAGGAGAGCCTGCAGATCGTCAACGACGAGCTCAAAGCCGGCATCAAGCCGACCGATCTCACCGAGCGCCGTGACTACTACCTCAGCCCGCTGACCCGACCCCCGATCTTCGTCATCGGCCTCCCGAACGAGGAGCAGGGCCTGGCTCGGGACTCCATCGCTCAGCTCGTCGGCAACGTGCTTCAGGCGAACCTCAAGACCGACGAAGCCGCGACGGCCGCCGAGCGTGACGCCAAGGCCGCGGCCGTTGAACCGGTGACCGTGACCTACCGGCTCGGGGACACGATCGTCGAGGAGGGCGACATCATCGGCCCGACCGAGTTCCAGGCCATCCAGCAACTCGACCTGTACAAGCCCGATGTCACCGGGGGGACGTCCCGCGTGGCGTTCGCCCTGCTCGGAATCCTCTCGATCCTGCTCGCCGCGTTCTTGCTGTGGAGGATCGCCCCGACCCAGTGGACGGAGCCGCGTCACATGGCGCTGCTGGCGATCCTGCTCGTCCTATCGGCGTTGATGTCGCGTCTTCCCGAACTGATCGCCACCGACAACAGGGCGCTCGGGTACCTGATCCCGGCGGTCGCGATCGGGTTCCTCGCAGCCATCCTCTTCGACCCGCGGACCGCCGTCGTGCTCGCCGTGCCCATGGCCGGGTTCACGGCACTGGCGACCCTCGATCTGGCCTTCACCGTGTTCGCCGGCATCGCCGTCATGGTCCCGGTTGCGTTCGTATCTCGCGTCTCGTCCCGCCGGCAACTACGGATCGCCGTGCTGCTCACGGCTCTGACGGTCGCACCGGTCGCGGCCGTCGTGGAGTGGGCGTTCGGCGACGGAAGCGTCGGCATGTCCGCCGTATGGGCGTTCACCGGGGCTGTGATCGCCGGTCTCATCTCACTCGGTCTCGTCTCCTTCTTCGAGACGGCGTTCGGCATCACGACGGCGCTCGGCCTCCTCGATCTGCTGGATCGCAATCACCCGGCACTCCGGTTGATCGAAGAGCAGGCCCCCGGGACCTTCAACCACTCGATGCTCGTCGGGTCGCTGGCCGGTCGCGCCGCACGGGCGATCGGGGCCGATCCGCTGCTCGCCCAGGCGGTCGCCTGGTACCACGATCTGGGCAAGGTCGCCCTACCCCAATACTTCGTCGAGAACCAGTTCGGCGTCTCCAATCCGCATGACACGCTGCCGCCGGAAGAATCCGCTCAGATCATCCGGTCGCACGTCACCGAAGGACTGAAGCTCGCGAAGCAGTACCGGATCCCCCGGGACATCGCCGACGGCATCCGCATGCATCACGGCACGAGCCTCATGCGCTACTTCTACCACCGGGCGCTCGAGACCGATCCGGACGTCGATCCCGAACTGTTCCGCCATCACGGCGTCAAGCCGCGGCAGAAGGAGATGGCGATCGTGATGATCTCGGACGCCACGGAAGCCGCAGCCCGGGCCTACGCACATCAGGAAGACCCGACCGCCACCGGTCTCAAGAACGTGGTCGAAACGGTCGTCGCCGAGAAGATCGACGACGGTCAGCTCGACGAATCCGAGCTCACCTTCGGGGATCTCACGAAGATCAAGGCCGAGCTCGTTCGCGCGCTGATGGGGTACTACCACGCTCGCGTCCCATACCCCGGCTTCCCCGGCCCCAAGGTCGCCTCCGGAGCGACCGCGGCCGCGCTGCCGACTGCGATGGCCGACGCCGAGATCGTCGAGGGCGTCGAGGGCGCCGAACAGGAGGATGGGTGAACATCCTCTTCGCCGACGAGCAGGATGAACCCATCGTCACGGAAGAGCTGCTGCAGCTCGCCGAAACCGTGCTGGAAGCAGAGGGACTCGATCCCGAGACCGGCGTGTCGCTCGTCTTGATCGGCGAGGACGAGATGACGGAATTGAACCGGCAGCACATGGGGAAGACCGGGCCCACGGACGTCCTGTCGTTCCCCATCGAGGACGCCACGCCCGGAACTCCGCCGACCCGCAGCCCCGGTGGGCCGCCGATCGAGCTCGGCGACGTGTTCATCGCCCCCGCCGTCGTCCACCGCAACGCGGATCAGCGCGGGGTTCCGTTCGAGGACGAACTCGCGTTGATGGTCGTCCACGGTCTCCTCCACCTCCTGGGGTGGGACCATGAGGCGGATGAAGACGCCCTCAGGATGGAGTCCAGGGAACGGGATCTTCTCGCGCGTGTGGGGAGGGTCCGCCCGTGATCACCGCCGCCTTCGTCTTCTCCGGGGTGTTGCTCTTCCTCACCGCGATCCTCCGCGCCGCAGGGGCCACGCTCGTCCGGACACCCCGAGCGGATGCGTTGAGCGACGCCGCCGACGGTGACCACCGTGCCCAGATGGTTGCCGATCTCCTCGAAGATCGGCACCGCATCCAACCCGCGCTCGGTACGGTCGTGACGACACTGCTGATCCTCGCCGTGATCCCGGCGAGCTGGGCGATGGAGCGGCTCCTGTCCGGTTGGCAACTCGGCTCCGGTTGGCAGCTCGGCGTTGCGTTCGTCGCGATGACCCTGATCATCGTCCTCCTCTCCGATCTCATCCCCAGAACGATCGGCCGATCGAGACCCCGGTCGTTCGCCGACCGGTTCGTTCGGGTCCTCGCCGCTGCGATCCGTATCGGGGACGCCGCCAACGACTTCGTGTCCGACGACGAGGACGAAGACGACGAAGAAGATGATGAGGACGATCGTGAGGAACGCGAGCTGATCTCGTCGGTCATCGAGTTCGGTGACACGATCGTCCGAGAGGTGATGGTTCCCCGAACCGACATGATCACGCTCCCGGCTGAGGCGTCGACCGACGACGCGGTCGATCTCGTGCTCGAGGCGGGTCGGTCGCGGATCCCGCTCACCGGTGAGAACATCGACGACATCACGGGCCTGCTCTACGCACGGGACCTGCTCACGCTCTACGACGAGGCGGCGCCGTCGCGCCCGGCTCGCGAACTTGCCCACGAGGCCTACTTCGTTCCAGAGACGAAGCCGATCTCCGAGCTCCTGCGCGAGATGCAGGCGAAGCAGAAGCATCTCGCCATCGTCGTGGACGAGTTCGGCGGCACGGCGGGCCTGGTGTCGATCGAGGACGTCCTCGAGGAGATCGTCGGCGAGATCGTCGACGAGTACGACGAGGAGGAGCCGATGCTGATTCCGATGGAGTCGGGCGAGTTCCTGGTCGATGCTCGCCTCGACGTCGACGACCTGGCCGACACGCTGGGCGTCGAGTTCCCCGACGAGGAATGGGACACGGTCGGCGGTCTGGTGCTGGGTCTGGCGGGTCGGGTCCCCGCGATCGGAGAATCATTCGAGTATGGAGATGTCATCGTGACGGCAGAAGACGTGCAGGGCAGGCGGGTCGCCCGCGTTCGGGTGAGGCGACGATGACGAGATCCGGTTTCGTGTCCGTGGTCGGTCGACCCAACGTCGGGAAGTCGACGCTGGTGAACGCCCTCGTCGGAGAGAAGGTGGCGATCACCTCGCCTCGTCCCCAGACGACGAGGAACACGATCCGCGGTGTGGCGACCAACGGAGACGTTCAGCTCGTCCTCGTCGACACGCCGGGCCTCCACAAGCCGCGCAACGTCCTGGGCGAGCGTCTCAACATGCTCGTCTACGGATCGATCGCCGAAGCCGACGCGGTGTTGTTCGTGCTCGACGCGGGGCAGCCGATCGGGCCGGGTGACCGGCTCATCGCCGAGCGCCTCACCGAAGCGAAGGCGCCCGTGGTCGTCGCCGTGAACAAGATCGACCAGGCCTCCGGCGACGAGGTTCTCACGCAGCTTGCGAGAGCGGGGGAGTGGGATTTCGCTGCGTACGCGCCGATCTCGGCGCTCAAAGGCGCAGGCCTCGACGTGCTCCGTGAGGAGGTCGAAGCGCTGATGCCCGAGGGGCCGTTCTTCTTCCCGCCGCACATGCACAGCGATCAGCCGGATCGTCTCATCGCCGCGGAGCTGGTGCGAGAGAAGTACCTGAGCCGTCTCCGCGAGGAACTGCCGCACTCGTTGGCCGTCATGGTCGACGACATCGAAGAACGGGACAACGGTGCTCTGTTCATTCCGATGTCGATCTACGTGGAACGCAATTCGCAGAAGGGCATGGTCATCGGCAAGGGCGGCGAGTTGATCAAGACCGTCGGTGTCGAAGCCCGCAAGGAGCTCGAGCGCCTCTTCGGCGTCCCCGTCTACCTCGACCTTCGCGTGAAAGTCGAGAAGGACTGGCAGCGGAAAGAGTCCACCCTGGACCGCATGGGGTTCTAGGAGCTGCAAGCTCCAAGATTGAAGCTGCGAGCTCCAAGCTGCGAGCTCCAAGCTGCGAGCTCCAAGACTTCGAAGAACCGGCCGTTCTCCGACGCGTCCGACCAGACAGAGTCTCCTACTTGCAGCTTGTGGCTTGCAGCTTGTGGCTTGCAGCTTGATGGAGCCGAGTTCGGTGACCGGCAGGTACCCTGGTCTCCATGGCGCTCTACAACGACCAGGGGATCGTGCTTCGGTCGTATCCGTTCGGCGAAGCCGACAAGGTCGTGATCATTCTCAGCCCGAACCGAGGGAAGCTGCGGACCGTCGCCAAAGGTGTCCGGAAGACCAAGAGCCGCTTCGGCGGCCGCCTCGAAACCCTGACTCACGTCGATCTGGTTCTCTACGAGGGGAAGAACCTCGACATGATCACGCAGGTGTCGATCATCGAGGCGTTCCCGACGCTTCGACAGGATCTCGATCGGGTCGTAGCAGCGGGAACGATGATCGAAGTGGCCGATTTCGTCGCCCAGGAGGACGAGCCGACCCTCCGGCTCTTCCTGTTGCTCCAGCGCGGGCTGCGGGCGCTCGACGGTGGAGACGTGCATCCCGACCTGCTGACGGGATATCTGCTCAAAGCGGCGGAGATCATCGGCGTCGCCCCGGCCCTCACCCACTGTGCAGGGTGTGGAGCGACGGACGGACTGACGCGGTTCAGCTTCGCCGCCGGCGGCGTTCTCTGCGACCGGTGCCGAACCCCCGGGTCGTACGCGTTGCGTGAAGGCCTCACCGGCTACCTCGCGGCGATCGCGACCTCGGACCTGTCGGCGCTCCCCGAGCCGGATCTCTCCATGAGCAGGGAGTCGCTCGGTGTCACCCGGCGGTTCCTCGAATACCATCTCGAACGGGGGCTCGATTCGATGGCGCTTCTCGATGCCTGACACGGAACACACGCTCGATCGAGGACGCATGCCCCGACACGTCGCGATCATCATGGACGGCAACGGCCGGTGGGCGAACGCCCGCGGTCTTCACCGGACCGCCGGACACGCCAGGGGAGAGCCGGCGCTCTTCGACGTCGTCCACGGCGCTCTCGAACTCGGTATCGGATGGCTCACCGTCTACACGTTCTCCACGGAGAACTGGGGGAGGGACCCGGATGAGGTGGCGTTCCTCATGGAGTTCAACGTCGATCTGCTCGAACGGCGGCGAGACGAACTCGACGAACTCGGCGTGCGCGTCATCTTCATCGGCGATCACGACGACGAACGCATCCCTCCGGCGGTGCTCGACCGGATGCGGATCGCCGAGGAGCAGACGGCGGGCAACACCAACCTGAACATGGTCTACGCGTTCAACTACGGGGCACGGACCGAGATCGCAGCGGCGGCGAAGCGGATCGCAGCGGAGGTCGCGGCCGGCACGCTCGACCCGGTCGACGTCGACGAAGACACGGTGGCGGATCGCCTCTACCTGCCGGAGATGCCGGATCCGGACGTGCTGATCCGCACATCGGGGGAGCAGCGCATCTCGAACTACCTCCTCTGGCAGATCGCCTACTCGGAGCTCGTGTTCACGCCCGTCCTGTGGCCCGACTTCGACCGCCGCGAGCTTGCCCGCTGCATCGCCGAGTACCAGTCCCGGGACCGGCGGTTCGGCGGGGCCATCGATGCCGTCGACGAGTAGGGAACGGATGATCACAGCAGTCTTGTGGTAGTTCACCCGTGTCCGGATGATGCCTACAACCCGACTGCCTGGGTTCACCGTGATGTCTCGGGGCGGTGATTGGATCAGTCCCCGCCCTGTAGCGGCCGGACCCCCCACTCGCGGGCACCGCCGCCGTTGGGTTCCGTGATCGGAATCCTCTTGTCGAATGCGTCGGTTTCGATCCCGTCGAGAGCCGATCGCGAGTGACGACGGATCCTCGGGCCGACCAACCCGGGGCACACCCGTCGGCTCGATGCGGATGGCCAAGACTCTCTAGACTGGGGTTGCTGCAACCGTCACCGAGTCGGGGATTGGGGAGAATGTGTCTTCGGGTGTCATCGTCGAGATCCCGCGAAAACGACTCGCCAGAATCACGGGCGGCCTGTACGTTGCGTTCGTTCTTGCCATGGCGCTCTCCGGCTGGTTGGGCTACATCGGAATCGGCGAAACCGAGCTCACCTACCAAGTGCTCACCGCCGATTCGTCACGGTTCGCTGCTGCGCTCGTATTCGGCTTGCTCTCGGCCCTGCTCTTCGTCATGGCCGCCTGGGGTCTGTACGTCCTTCTCAGGCCGGTGAATCCGGATCTGGCGCTGCTCTTCCTGTTGCTCAACGCGATCGGCGTTGCCATCCAGATGGCGAGTTACTTCCCGCTCATCTTTGCGATGCTGTCGACAGATGCCCCCGGCTTCACAGGGACCTTCTCCCCGGCACAGATTGAGAGCCTGCGGTTCTTGTCCATGGACCTGTACAAGTTGAGCTTCACCACCGCGCAGCTGTTCTTCGGCACGTGGCTGTT
>JAOZRW010000059.1 GCA_029939995.1 Acidimicrobiia bacterium
GGCACGACGGGCAGTCCGGTTCCTCCATCTCGACACACGTGCTGCGAGCGAGGCCGAAGAGGAAACCGTCGACCGCTCCCACATCGAGGCCGGAGCTCTCGCAGAGTGCCAGAGTGGCCGTGTAGGCGGCGTGACGGAGCGCCGATTCGTCGGCGTCGGATGTCCACGCCCGCTCTTCCAGAGCCTTCCTGAGATCCGGGTTCTCGACGACGACGGATCCGGTTCGGAGAACCATTCGGAGGTTGTGGTAGTCGATGATCGGAGCGATCGCGCTCGTGTCGTCGATATGGAGGAAGTGTTCCGGACGGTTCGCGAGGATGAGAGCCAGGAGGTTCGCCTTCTTCGCGAGAGGGTCCTCGCCGAAGCCCGGAAGATCGGTGAGGGCCGACAGCAGTGTGCCGAGCGGATCGTCGGAGTGGTTGGCCTCATCGACGAGCGCCCGGATCCCCCCGAGTCGGCCGATGGCGACTCCGTAGGCCTGCTGCAGCACCCGATGCGATCCGACGTCGGGAATCGGGCAGGTCCCTTCGTCGTCGGTGCAGATTTCGTCGAACAGCAGCGGGTCGGCCGCGAGCCGGTCGGGATCCATGATCGACGGATCGTCTCGGACCGCCCGCGTGAAAGCGTGCCAGATGAAGTCCGAGCCCTTCCTGCGAACCCCCTCGATCGTGGCCCACATGGGTCCGCCGTAGCCGTGATCCGTGTCGGCCCAGAAGCCGTACTGGTGGAGCGTCCCGATCGTGAGAGACTCCAGAGCGAGCGCCTCGCCATCGTCCGGGAAGGGAGAGCCACAGAACGACAGGGACGAGGTGCCGGCGATGTCCCTGAGGCGCTTGCCCAGGCTCTGGATGCGGTCCCGGTCGATGACGACCCCTTCGGTGTCGCGGTCCGACACGTCGGGTTGGACCGATGCGTCTTCCGGCAGGCGTTCGATGATGGGGGCGGCGCCCGGGCCCTCGACCGTCATCGAGGCGACGCGCAGGCCGGTTCCCACGGGATCCGGGTCACCGGCGAGCATCGCACCGAGGTAGGCGCCGGCGAACGAGTCCCCGGCTCCGGTCGGGTCGACGGCGACGACGGACGCCGTCGGGTGCTCCGACCACGACGAACCGTCCCAGCGTCGCGCTCCGGACTTGCCGGCCGTGACGCAGACGACGGTTCCCGACGGCATCTCACCGGGGAAGACGTGCGAGGCTTCCTCCTCGTTCATGAAGCCGACATCGACGAGGGAGAACAGTTCACGAACGGGCGACGGCTCCGACGTTGCTGCGATGATGAACGTTCCTGCGGAAAGGCCGCCGCGGAAGCCGCGTCGCCGGAGGCCCCGGACGAACTGCAGCTGTTGGTGTGTGGATGCCGCCAGCGACCCGACGTGGACCCACTCGGCGGAGAGCCACCTTCGGGGAAGATCATCGGCTCGGAGGTCGGCCTCCATCCCCGTCTCGAGCGCGAGGTAGGTTGCCGCTTCGTCGGTGTCGTAGGAGATGTGGAATCCCGGAAGGGGGCCGTCCGCGATGACGAGCCCTCCAGGGTCGACTCCGCCCGGTCGGAACGCTGCGGCGATGCCGGACGGGAGCGTGCGCGGGACCCGGGCGAGGAGACCGGTCGTGGCGCCGGCGAGGCGTCCGGCAACGGCTGAGATGAATCCGGATCCACCGATCGTGTTCAGTGTCTCGCCGTTGATCTCGACCTGATCGACCGAGGGTGTGCCGATGATGATGAGTTGCGGTGGTTTCACCGTCGAACCTTATCACCGCGGCCGACCGCTCTCCGGGGCACGCGCCTCGGATCCCGTCGAGGTTCGCGTGGATGCAGCGGTCGTGCGGCGAAACCGATCTCAGACGGGGAGACGGACCGTCATCGTCGCACCGGTCCCGGGTCCTTCGGAGCGTGCCGTGATCTCGCCGCCGTGCGCGTCGACGATGCTCCGGGCGATCGCGAGGCCGATTCCCGTTCCGGCACGACCGGTCGTGGTGCCCCGGTAGAAGCGATCGAAGACGTGCGGCAGATCCTCCGGCGGGATGCCGTCGCCGTCGTCCGAGACGGAGACCTGAATCCTCGCCGCCGTCCGGCTCGTCTCGACGGTCACGGTCCCCCCGGAGGGCGTGTGGCCCAATGCGTTCCCGATGAGGTTCGTGAAGACCTGACCGAGCCGCTCCGGATCAACCGATGCGAACGCCGGATCGCCGGTGACGATGAGCCCCACGTCGGCGGATACGAACTGTGGCCGGAGACGCTCCGCCACGGACTCGACGAGACCTGCGACATCGGTGTCGACCCGGTCGAGCTCCAGCACTCCCTCCTGGGCGCGCGAGAGGAGCGACAGGTCGTCGACGAGCTTGCGCATCCTGCGTGTCTCTTCGGTGACGGCGCCGAGCATCTCGTCGGGACTGAAGATGCCGTCCGCCGCACCTTCGACGTACCCGTCGATAGACGTCAGCGGTGTCCGCAGCTCGTGAGCGACGTCGGACACGAGCTGCGCACGCCTGGACTCGGTCGATTCGAGCGCAGCGGCGAGCTCGTTCACGTCCCGTGCGAGTTCGCCTAGTTCGGTGATCGTCGGCTCCGGGACTCGCTCGCCGTAGTTGCCGTCGGCGAGCGAGTGTGCCGTGCGCCGGATGTCCTCGACCGGACGGGTCAGAAGGCGGGTCATGATCCACGCCACGAACGCCGCCGCGACTGCGCCGACGAGAATCGAGATCAGGATGGCTGTGTCGACGGAGCTCTCGAACGTCTCGATGACGGCGTGGCCCCATCCTCCGGGACCGCTGAAGCCGCCCGATCCGCCGGGTCCTCCCGGCCCGCCCGCACCCTGGATCCTCCGCCCGAAGACCTCCGGAGCGAGGAGACGGAACGTGACGATGAAGGCTCCGGTCGCGGTCGCGATCGCCGCCAGGTGGGATAGGAGTAGACGGGCTCCGAGGCCGCGGAACGTCTTCATGCGGTGGCTATGAACCGGTAGCCGACGCCGCGGACGGTCGCGATGTATCGCGGGTCCGTCGGATCGTCACCGAGTTTCTGTCGGATCTTGCGGATGTGGACGTCGACGATCCGTTCGTCGCCGAAGAAGTCCCATCCCCACACCTTCTCGATCAGCTGTCCCCGGCTGTACACGCGATCGGGCGCCCCCATGAGCGCCGCGAGGAGATCGAATTCGAGTGCGGTCAACTCCACCGGGGAACCGGCGACCGTCACCGTTCGCTTGGCGTGGTCGAGGGACAGGTCCCCGATCGTGAGCGTCTCGGGCGTCGGCTCGCCGCCCGTTCGGCTGCGTCTGAGCACGGCCTTGACTCGTGCGACGAGTTCCCGGGCGCTGAACGGTTTCGTCACGTAGTCGTCGGCGCCGACGGAGAGGCCGATGAGTTTGTCCGTCTCCTCGCTGCGTGCGGTCAGCATGATCACGTAGACGTCGGATCGGGTGCGGATCTGTCGGAGTGCCTCGATGCCGTCGAATCCGGGGAGCATGACGTCGAGGATGATGACGTCGGGATCGAGCCGTTCGGCTTTCGCGACGGCGGATGGGCCGTCATTCGCCTCGGACACGTCGAAGCCCTCCTGCCTGAGATAGGAGGTGACGATCGTCCGGATCTTGGGCTCGTCGTCGACGACGAGGATGCGTGCCATGGTGTGATCGTAGATGAGAGCGGGTCGACGGGAGGAGACGACCCGCTCTCATCGTGACTGGGTCTCAGCCGTTGACGCCGGCGGGTCCGGTGCCGATCGGACCGTCGGGGTTGGTGCATTCGCCGGGTGTGCCGGATGTGTTGTTTCCGTGCATTCTCCCACCGTTGTCGCGGCCGCCGTTGTTCCTACCGAACTGGTTCCCGGTTCCGGTTCCCGGCTGCGTTCCCCGGGCATCGGTGCCGTGGCCGTGTCCCTGCATCTGCGCTCGCGGGCTCCCTGGCGCCTGAGCGGCGGCCTGGTCCTGTGTGTGGAGTCGCTGCCGCGTCTGGGTCGGAGTGACGCCTTCGGGAACGCCGGTCTCTGCATGGATGCGGAGCTGCCGGCGGGCTTGCGTCTGGGTTTGGTCGGCGACGGGGCTCGCGGCCGTCGGGACCGCCGAATCCACGACCGTTGTCTGGATCGTGGCCGTTCCTGGGTCCGCGGCGGTCCGTGAGATCCCGAGGGCAGCGACGGGGAGCCCGATGATGAGGAGCGCTGCCGCGACTCCGAGGGCGATCTTGCGGATCATGTTGTTCCTTTCTGAAGACGCCCCCATAGAACCGCGTGGATGTGAAGATCGGCGGGTCGGGAGTGTGAAGGTTCCATGAAGCCCGGGATGTCCGGCGAACCGCGGGCCGGAGACGCCACATAGGGCGCAGAGAACCCTGGGTTCGCTGCGGTTAGGTGTGGACTTCGAGGATGTCGCCGTCTTCGACGACGTGGTCCTTCCCGACCTGCTGTCCGTCGTACGATCCGCGTCCCCAGATGCGGGCATGCTGGAACGCCGCGGCGAGATCCCGATGGATCAGCCGGGCGACGTCGTCGACCGTGGCGCCCCGGCGGACCGTGTACGGCCGCTCCATGTCCGGGGGCTTCCCCGGAGCCTTCGTGTACACCCGCACGATCTCGAGGTTGCGGAACAGCCACGGGCCGATCTCGTCGAGACCCTGCCCGGTCGAGGCCGCGACCGTCATCGTCGGGAAGTGCAGATCGCCGAGTTCGCGACACACCGCCAGGTCGCCTTCGACGTCGCTGATGGCATCGGCCTTGTTCGCGATCATCAGCGTGGGGAGTCGAATCGCGAACGGATCATCGCCGGGTGCCGGCTCTCCGCTCCACGATCCCGTGAGCGTGATCTGCCGGTCGGCGAGGATGCTCTGGACTTCGAGAATCTGCTCGACGCATCCGGGCTGGCCGAGATCGATGACGAGCAGGGCGCCGTCGGCGGATTGGAGCGTGTTCCCGATCCAGGGGATCGGATGGAGCCGCGAGATGGGCGGCAGATCGACCAGCTGCAGCGCTGCATCGTCCACGGGCAGCATCCCCGGTTCCGGGTGAAGGGTCGTGAACGGGTATGCGCCGACGTGGGCGTGCGAGCCGGTCAGCGCCGCGTGGAGACTCGACTTGCCCGTGTTCGGAGGGCCGAGGATCGCGACCTGGGCGGCTCCCTCCGGATGGATGAACGTGCGCGGGCCACTGCGGTCCCCGCCCTTCGAGGGGCCGGCGAGCTCCTCGCGCAACTCCTTGATCTTCGTCTTGATCTCGGCGCGCAGATGCTCGGTGCCCTTGTGCTTGGGGATGGTTCGGTGCATCTCCTGGAGGAGATCCAGCCGCTCACGGGGATCCCGCGAGCGCTTGTACGCGGCCTCGGCTCGCTTGTAGTCGGGCGTCAGGTTCGCCGGCATGGGCCCATTCTGCACGACGGACCCACCCGTTGTCACGGGCCGGACGACCCTTCACCGGTTCCACACCGCGGCGTACGATGAGAACAGAGGGGGAGGAGTAGGGGGAAGTCCTGATTGCGGCGCACATGCGCCCGGATAGATTGGAGAGAGAAGGGACGAAACGATGCGGATCGCGCTCATCGCCATGTCGGGCGTTCGGGCCCACAACCCCGAACTCACTGCCCTCGGCCTCAGCTTGCCCGGGTTCGTGGAACGAGGCAAGACGATCGCATCGTTGCCGAGTCTCGGCCTTCTCACGCTCGCCGCCCTCACCGACGACCGTCACGACGTCGACTACTACGAGGTCGACGACATCACCGAGATGGATCCGCTTCCGGAGTGTGACCTGGCCGCCTTCTCCACGTTCAGCGCTCAGGTCAAAGAGTGTTACGCCCTGTCGGATCGGTTCCGCGCAGCCGGGGTGAAGACGGTGATCGGCGGCCTCCACGTCACGACCGTCCCGGAGGAGGCGCTCGAGCATTGCGACATCGTCGTGGTCGGCGAGGGGGAGCCGGTGTGGAGGAAGCTGCTCGCCGACGTCGAGGCGGGGAGGGAGAAGCGGATCTACCGGCCGGACGCTCCGTTCGACCTGGCCGACTCGCCGATCCCCCGCTACGACCTCCTCGATCCGGACCGCTACAACCGCCTCACGGTCCAGACGCAGCGGGGCTGCCCCTGGCACTGCGAGTTCTGCGCATCGTCGATCCTGCTGAGCCCGCGGTACAAGACGAAACCCGTCGAGAAGGTCTCCGCCGAGATCGACGCCATGAAAGAGATCTGGGCCGACCCGTTCGTGGAACTCTCCGACGACAACTCGTTCGTGAACAAGCACCACGGCCGGGATCTGGTCGCGGCGATCGGAGAGCACGACGTTCAGTGGTTCACCGAGACCGACATCTCGATCGCCGACGATCCGGCCTTGCTGCGAATGATGAGCGACGCCGGGTGTCGTGAGATCCTCGTCGGCTTCGAGAGCCCCAACCCGGACGCCGTCGACGGGATCGAGACGAAGCGGAACTGGAAGCGGAGCAGGGTCGATCGATACAAGGAAGCGGTCGAGATCATCCAGACGAACGGGATCGCTCTCAACGCCTGCTTCATCCTCGGCCTGGACGGAGACGGCCCCGAGGTGTTCGATCGGGTGGCGAAGTTCGTCGACGAGACGGATCCGTTCGACGTTCAGATCACGGTCCTGACGCCGTTCCCCGGAACACCGCTGTACCGCCGGCTCCTCGCCGAAGGGAGGATCCTCACTCCCGGGGCGTGGGAGCTATCCACGCTGTTCGACGTCAACTACCGCCCGGCGAACATGACCGTCGAGGAGTTGGAGAAGGGCCTCGTGGACCTCGGCCGGTACATCTACTCGGAGGAGGCCACGGCCCGCAGGCGGGCGGGATTCAAGGAGCAGGTCGCCGCCGGACGAGACCGCCGGATGAGAGAGAAGGCGGCATCATGACGTCGATGCATGTCCACGACGGCTTGGAGATGACCCGGGATCGTCTGTTCACCCATCGGGTACGGCGCCTCGTGTGGGTGAGCGTCTTCGCACTCGGTGTGATCTGGGTGATGGCGCTCATGGACGATGCGCCCGTCTGGGTCCTTGCCCTCCTCGCCGCCGGATGGCTGTTGATGCCGTCGATCCTCGCCGTCAGCTTGCGTCGGCCGACGATGCGCTACGCGCTCATCATCCCGGCCACGGTCGTGCCGATCGGCCTGGCCTGGATGGTTCTCACAGCATCGGAAGCCACGTTGACCGGGTGGATCCTGATGACGGTCGGGATCCTCTTCGGAGGCTTCCTCGGGATGTGGTTCTGGTTCCGCTGGTTCCCGGTTCCCCGCGTGTTCTCCGACCCCTACGGCGTGCCGCGCGTCGCGCTCATCGGAGTCCACATCGCCCTCATCCTCGCCGGTGCCGCGATGGTCGCCGCCGGGCTGTGATCAGCCGTCCGAGCGTGCGGATTCCAGCCGGGCCAGGTACCACCAGCACTCGGTCATGGCGATCCCGAACGCCAGATCGGCGAGACCGAACACCGCGAAGAAGATGATGTGCGGGTAGACGCCGGCGATGAGATACCAGAGAGCCACGAAGAAGTACGCGGCCTTGTAGAGGATGCCGACGGCGATCAGGTCGCGGTTTCGTTCGAGATCGCCCCGTGCGATGAGGGCGTAGGCGACGCCGATCACGAACAGGAACGCCGCGATGAGCGACAGGAAGCTCGTGTACTCGGGCAGCGTGTCCTCGATTCCGAGGGCCGAGAAGACCGGACGGTAGAAGAACATGAAGACGATCCCGAGCGTGATGTCGTAGACGGCGGAAGCCCAGAAGAGGGTGCGGTACCACCGTTCGCGGGAATGAGTCACAGTGCACCTCCTTTCCATCCCCGATCGTCCGTCGTCCGCTGGAACGGCGGTAGGGGAGAACGGAAGTTCGGGAAAAACTGTCTTGCAACCCCCTATGAAGGTCGGGGAGAAATCCGTATGGTGAAGCCATGAGGGGGATGCTCACCCGGTTGATCGCTCTGATGATCATCGCTGCGGGATGCAGCACGGCGGGAACGCCCGCCACCGTCCCGGCTTCGATCCCGGAGTCGACCACCGTGACGACGACGGTGCCCTCCACGACCTCGTCGAGCACGACCACGACGACTGCGGCGACGACAACGACACTCGACCGGCGTTCGGAGATCGAGGCGATCTTCCAGGACCTCGAGGAACGGCGCCTCCAGGCCCTCTACGAAGGCGACCGGGAAGCCTTCAAGGCCCTCTTCGCCAACGAGGAGTACATGGACCGCAGCATGATTCTCTTTGACCTTGTCGACTTCCTCGAGGTGTGGCACCCACCTGATCTACTTGTGGTGAATGTGATCGCGGACCGTCCCGGTTGTATCGCAGCTCGAATCAACTGGGACTACTC
The DNA here is from genome assembly GCA_029939995.1 of Acidimicrobiia bacterium. GTDB lineage: Bacteria > Actinomycetota > Acidimicrobiia > Spongiisociales > UBA5794 > JAHEEL01. Next base: position 8,302 of record JAOZRW010000059.1, read on the forward strand.
AGGCACATTTGTAGATGCAAGTCCCGCGACTGATGTGGAAGTTGTCGAGTTGAGCGGAGGCGAGTGGGGATTCTCGTTCGCCGGAGAGGGTTGGGCATGCGAAGGTCCACATCCGCTTTCGGGCTGACTGTCATCGCCGTCATCGCTCTTGTTCTTCCGACAATGGTTCAGGCCGATGACTGCTACTTCAATCCCGACCTTGGCCGGCTCATCTGTTCCCCGGGCGGCAC
>JAOZRW010000122.1 GCA_029939995.1 Acidimicrobiia bacterium
AGAGCAAGGTCGCGATGATCTTCCAGGATCCGAGTACCTCGCTGAACCCCGTGTTCACCGTCGGATCGCAGATGCGGCGTGTGGTGAAGCAGCACACGGGGGCATCGTCGTCGGAGGCGAAGCGGCTGATCACGGAGAGTCTCGAGGCGGTCGGGCTCCCCGACATCGATCGTATCATCGCCGCCTACCCGCACGAACTGTCCGGCGGGATGAAGCAGCGTGTGATGATCGCGACGGCACTCGTCGGCCGGCCGGACCTCCTCATCGCGGACGAGCCGACGACCGCACTCGACGTCACGGTCCAGAGCCAGATCCTCTCCGTTCTGATGGGCATCCGGGATCAGTTCGATATCGGCATCATGCTGATCAGCCACGATCTGGGCGTGGTATCGCAGGTGGCCGACCGCATCGTCGTGCTCTACGCGGGGTCGGTCGTCGAAACCGGTGACATCCCGCACTTCACACATCCCCAGCATCCCTACACGGCCGGGCTGATCGGGTCGATCCCGACCAGTTCCACCCGGCGCGGTTCGCTCGTTCCCATCGAGGGAACGGTCCCGCACGATCCCGGCGGGGTGACGGGCTGTGTGTACTACGGCAGATGCCCGCATCGCATGGATGTGTGTGCAGCCGAGCGTCCCGAGCTCAGATCGCTCGCCGACGGGGCCACGGTCGCCTGTCATCTGGAGCATCTCACATGAGCGCTCCGATCCTCCTCGCGAAGGAGCTCTCCAAGCAGTTCCCGGTCGGTGGCGGCTTCCTGAGTCGATCCGAGTACGTTCACGCCGTCGACTCGGTCTCGTTCTCGGTGCAGCGAGGAGAGACGTTCGGACTCGTCGGAGAGTCGGGCTGCGGGAAGTCGACGCTCGGACGTCTGTTGATTCGCCTGATCGATCCGTCCGGAGGCGTGGTGCAGTTCGACGGAACGGACCTGACGACGTTGTCGGCATCGGCGATGCGGTCGATGCGGCGACGGATGCAGATCGTCCATCAGAATCCGTACGCCGCGATCGATCCGCGGATGAAGGCGCGCGAGGTCGTCGCCCAGCCGCTGATCGTTCACGGCGTCTTCGACCGGCGCGGCGCGCGAGCCCGGGCGATCGAGTTGCTCGAGCAAGTCGGTCTCACCGCCCGTCATGCCACGCGGTACCCGCATCAGCTGTCGGGAGGACAGCTGCAGCGTGTGGCGATCGCGAGGGCGATCAGCCTGGAGCCCGAGTTGTTGATCCTCGATGAGCCCACGTCGGCTCTCGACGTGTCGGTGCAGGCGCAGATCCTCCGCTTGCTGGAAGATCTGCGAGCGGAGCACGATCTCACGTACGTTTTCATCTCCCACGATCTGTCGGTGATCCGGTACATCAGCGACACGATCGGGGTGATGTATCTCGGGCGAATCGTCGAATCGGGCACCGCTCAAGACGTGTTCGACTCGCCGCAACATCCTTACTCCAGAGCCCTGATCGAAGCGGCCCCCGAACCGGACTTCGCGGTCCGTAAGCCGTTGTCCGTACTCGAAGGCAACGTGCCGAGCGCGCTCGATCCGCCGCGAGGCTGCCACTTCCACGAGCGGTGCCCGATCGCCCGGCCGCTGTGCAGCGAGGTCGGCCCAGTGCTGAACGAGATCGGTGGGGGGAGACGGGTCGCCTGTCACTTCCCGTTGGATGGAACGGCGACGGATCACCCGGAACCAGGTCTACGAGAGGGAAGCGAGGACGGGGATGAGTAGGGATTTCGCGATCGCAGCGATCCAGTTGGAGATCGTGCCGTGGGATGGGGACGCCACGACGGCGAAGCTCGAGGAAGTGATCAGGAATCACGCCGCCGCCTATCCGTGGATCGACATGTACGTGGCGCCGGAACTGGCCCTGTCGGGAGTCGTCCACTTCAAGGACGTGAGCCCCGAGGAGCTCGCAGCGGCGTCGGAGCCGGTGCCGGGGCCCCGAATCGAGCGGATGCAGCGGCTCGCGAAGAAGATCCACCGATGGATCGTTCCCGGATCCATCTGGGAGCTCGGCGACGACGGCACTCGCTACAACACGGCGGTCGCGATCGATCCCGAAGGCGAGATCGTGGCGAAGTATCGCAAGATGTATCCATGGCTTCCGTACGAGGTCGGTACCGGCACCGGTGATGAATACTGCGTCTTCGACGTCCCGGGCGTCGGGAGGATCGGCCTCGCCATCTGCTACGACACCTGGTTCCCCGAGGTCAGTCGGACGCTCGCCTGGATGGGCGCCGAGGTGATCCTCCGGCCGACGCTGACACCGACGTCCGT
>JAOZRW010000123.1 GCA_029939995.1 Acidimicrobiia bacterium
CCTCGATGCCGGCCGTCTCGAAGATGCGACGCATCTCGTCGAACCGTTCGTCGGAGTAGCGGGCGAGTCCGAGCCTGGGTTGGTTGCCCTGGATGATGTCGATCTTGACCTCCCCCATGTTGTGATAGGGGAGCAGGTGGATGGTGGGCCGGCCCAGCGCATGGAGGAGGTCGATGACGGCGTCGACGTTGTCCGGTGTATCGGTGAAGCCGGGGATGAGCGCCATCCGGAACTCCACCGGGTACCCGCCGTCGACGAGCCTCACGGCGTTGTCCATGATCCGATCGAAGCCGCTTCCGAGATGCCGCTCGTGGAGCTGAGCGTCGAGGATCTTGAGATCGAAGTAGATCAGGTCCAGGAGCCGGAGCGTCTCGCTCCACTTCGGCCACGAGAACGTCCCGGACGTTTCGAGATTCGTGCGGATGCCGGAAGCTTTGCAGCGTTCGAGCACGTCGCTCAGGAAGCGGTGATGGATCGTCGGCTCGCCCCCGGTGAACGTGACGCCGCCGCCCGAACTGTCGTAGTAGGGCCGGTCGACTTCGAGCCGCTCCATGAGTTGCGCCGGAGTCATGTCCTCGCCGATGAGCCGCAGCGCCTCGTAGGCGCAGGCGTCGATGCAGCGGGTGCACAGGTTGCAGCGGGCATGGTCGACGCGGAAGCCGTCGCGACGGATCGCGTCGTTGGGGCACACCGTGAGGCATTCGAAGCTCGATCGGCAGCGGTCCGCGTAGAACGCGATGATCGGCTTCGTCGACTGCGACTCCGGGTTCTGACACCACGGGCAATGCAGAGTGCATCCCTTGAGGAAGACCAGGGACCGGACGCCCGGACCGTCGTGCAGCGAGAAGCGCTGGATGTCGAAGACCGGCGCCGTCGGCTCCGTCACGTTCGCTGGCGGGTGCGGTCGATGATCTCCTGCTGCATGCCCGGCGTGAGGTCGACGAAGTAGGCGCAGTAGCCGGACACGCGGACCAGCACGTTGCGGTGGCTCTCCGGATCCTTCATGGCCTCCTCGAGGATCCCCGTGTCGACCACGGTGATCTGGACCTGCATCCCGCCCTGAGCGAAGTAGCCGCGGATCAGCGCTTCGAGAGCGACCCGGCCGCCCGGGCCGGCGACGTTCGACGAGTCGAACTTGACGTTGAGGTTCATGCCGTTGCCGAAGCGGCGATGGTCGAGCTTGGCGACGGAGTTGAGCGACGCGGTGGGGCCGAGCCGGTCCGAGCCGTCCACCGGGGCGAGACCGTCGGCCAGGGGACGCCCGGCGCGCCGGCCCGACGGCATGGCGGCCGTCTGCTTGCCGAATCCCTGGTGGCAGGTCATGGCGTAGAAGCCGGGCATCCACCGCCCGCCGCGCGTGTTCGTGTGCCGGGAGACGCACCGATCGAACATCGACACGACCTCGCCGGCCATCTCGTCGACGAGCGGATCGTCGTTGCCGAACGCGGCGACCTTGAGGGCCCGGGCCCGCAGTTCCTCCGCCCCTTCGAAGTCCGTCGCGGAGGCGTTGGCCAGATCCTCGAGGGTGTACTGGCCGTCGCGGAACACGAGCGTCTCGATCACGGCGAGCGAGTTCGCCAGGTCCGCGACGCCCACCCCCTGGATCCCCGAGGCGTTGTACCGGGCACCGCCGCGGGTCGCGTCGGTGGCGTTCTCGATGCATCCACCGATCGTCAGCGACGACAGCGGGGTCGGGAACTCCCGGGCGTTCGTGCGCTCGATGGCGTCGAGCGAGTGCTTCATCTCGACGAGCCGCCGGTCGGTCACCTCTTCGAGTTTCTCGAGCAGGTCGGCGGTGGAGTGGATGTCGCGCAGCCAGGGACGGTCGCGAACCTTGCCGCGTTTGAGCCGTTTCCCGTCACCGAACAGCATCTCGAGGCTCATGGCCAGGTTGAAGATCGCAGCGTCCGACGACGTGAAGCTCGCTCTCTGGAGCGCCGGCTCCACGCAACCCACCGTCGAGTAGTTCCACACGTCGGACTCGTCGACGCCGCGGGCGACCATCGCGGGCATGATCACGTCGTCGTTGTAGAGCGCGGGGGATCCGCCGCCGCTTGCGATCACCTCGACGACCCGTTTCACGTAGGCCTCGTCCGAGTGGGCGCTGATGCGGGCGTGCCAGTTCGGCTGACGCGTCTTGAATCCCTCCATGACGTCGAGCAGCAGGTAGGTGAGTTCGTTCGTGCAGTCGTTGCCGTCGGCGTCGACACCGCCGACGCCGATCACCTGCCCGGTCGGCAGGCCGGCGAAGTACTCGGTGACCTTGTCGGAGAA
>JAOZRW010000124.1 GCA_029939995.1 Acidimicrobiia bacterium
CGGTGCGGAGGTCCGTCCTTGTGACGCATGGTCCGGGCGGGTGTTGCCGGGTACACCGTTGCCGAACAGGTCGTTCGGGATGGACCGGGTCCGTGCCGCTCGATCCGTCCTTGTTCGTTTGGTATGGGTTTGACACGGACACGATGCCGGACGACCTGTCGAATCTTGCCGTACTTACCCGTCATCTTTCCTTGCAAATCCGTACCAATATGGTACGCTTTTCCACATGGCAATCATGGATCAGATCCTCGAGATCGCCGGCGACCAGCACGGCTACATCACGACCCGACAGGCAGCGGAAGCAGGAATCCCACCCGTCGAATTGCGGAAACTTGCCCAGCGCGGGCGCTTGGATCACCCGGCACACGGCGTGTACCGCGTAGCGGCGTTCCCGCACCGGACGAACGATGATCTGATGGAAGCCACCTTGTGGGCCGACGGACGGGGCGTCATCTCCCACGAATCCGCACTCGCCCTCTGGGATCTCGCCGATGTGAACCCGCGACACATCCATGTGACCGTTCCCCCTCCGTACCGTCCGCGCAAGCAGGGAGGAGGTATGTATCGCATCTCGACGCGTCATCTCGACGGCGGCGAGATCGACTACATCGACGGCATCCCCGTGGTCACACCCGAGCGGGCGATCCTCGATGCCGCATCGGCCGGTCTCCAACGGCGCTTCGCCGAACAGGCGATCGTCACGGCGCGAGACCGCCAACTCTTCGGCAGCGAAACGGAGGCTCGTATCCGGAAACAACTGAGGACGCTTCGGAGTGATCGTGACGACGCCGCGTGATCACCCCGCCCGTGATGTCCGGGGTCTCCAACGATGGATCAGTCGATGGGCCAACACATCCTCGGACACCCAGGCGCGGGTCCAACGCCGCATCGCCCTCGTTGCCATCGCGGCGATGCTCGACACCGCCCGAGACCGCGAAGGTGAACCTATGTTCGTCATCAAAGGAGGATCGTCGCTCGAGCTGAGATACGAGTCCAGAGCCAGAGCGACACGGGACATCGACCTTGAGTTCACAGGAACACTCGACGAGATACACGCAGGCGTCTCGGCGTGCATCCAAGCCGGATGGTCCGGATTCGCTGGCCGGGTGCTCGACCCGCAACCCCTGACCATCCCGTGGGGATCCATCACCGGACAGCGACTCACCGTCCACCTCACCTACCTCGGACGTCCGTTCACGAAGATCCCGCTCGAAGTGATCACCAGGGCGTCTCCCGAGATCGAGTATGTCCACTCCCTCCGACTCGACCCGGTCGGTCTCCCATCCCCCGGCCCCGTTCCCTGCCTGTCGCTCCCCTATCAGGTGGCCGAGAAGCTGCACGCGTGCACCGACCCGCTCGACGGAGACCGGACGAACGACCGGGTCAGTGACCTCATGGACCTCATCTTGATCCAGGACCTGAGCCCCGACCTCGACCTCGCCGCCACAAAGGCGGCCTGTGTCGCCGTGTTCACAGAGAGATCGACCCACCCGTGGCCACCCGTCGTATCGTTCCCGCCCGAACTCGACCCGCTCTGGGCCTCCCTCGTCACCGACACCGGCTTCTCCGTAGACAGGCTCAGCGTCGCCAATCAGCGAGTCAACGACTTCATCGCAGCGATCGACGACGCCACCTGATCCATCGCTTCTCAGCCGAACGCCCGCGCTCGGCCGTGCACGCTGCAGGACTGTTCGGACGCAGCCAAGCAGGTCGCTCGTTTGACACCGTTTGACACAAGGTCATCCGAACCGTCCGGGGCGCGAGAAAACCCTCGGGATATGTGGGTGTCCCAAGGGCTCTCTTCGTAGCGGGGCAGGATTCGAACCCACAACCTTCGGGTCATGAGCCGAAGAGCCCGACCCGCTGCCAGGGGAAACCCGCGAAACGCCTGTCCTGACCGGGCTTCCACCTCTCATCAGTTCGCGTTGTTTCCCCTTCCATCCCACCCTCTCGCGGTATCGACGCGGTATGGAAGGGCAGGACCTCAACGCAATCGCCGCTCGCCATCCACACCACGAACTAGCCCAGGACCGGCACGCCGAAGCGCCCGCCATCGCCACCCGCCGTTCAGTAGACCCCGGAGTCGAACCTGCAACGTGACCGAACTGGTCCAGAATCAAGTATCCCTACGCCACGACACCAGGACAAGACCAGCCTCCGATGAACCCGGACCGGCCAGACGGGGATTCTGAGAGCTCGCGTTGTATCGTTCAGCTCATGTCAGCCCCCGCGATTGCCATGCTTG
>JAOZRW010000125.1 GCA_029939995.1 Acidimicrobiia bacterium
GGTGAGGACCGGTACGTCGTCATGGACTACAAGACGAACCGGCTCCCGGAGCTCGGGGACGGGCCGGCCGTCTCCGACTACGCCGCCGGGCCGATGTACCGGGCGATGGAGGACAGCCACTACTTCCTCCAGTCGCTGTTGTATCAGGTGGCGCTCCACCGCTACCTCCAGTGGCGGCTCCCCGGATACGACCCCGAGCGGCACCTCGGAGGATCCGCGTACCTCTTCGTCCGCGGCATGGTCGGCCCGGCCACACCCGTCATCGGCGGCGAACGATGCGGCGTCGCCCGGTGGACACCCCCGCCGCCGATGATCGCCGAGCTCAGCCGTCGATTCGCAACGGGGGAGGCGACATGACGATCCCCGACCGCATACGGCTCGCGGCGACCGATCCGGACGTCGTGATCGACGCCGACGGCCTGCTCGCCGACTTCAACGACGCCGGCGTACTGTCACCGCTCGACGTCCTGGCGACGACGACCATCGGACGCCTCTACGGGGAGACGGACCCTCGCGTCCTGCTCGCCGCGGCGCTCACCGTGCGCGGTACCCGCTTCGGCCACGTGTGCATCCGTCTCGCCGACCAGCCGGGTGCCGTGTTCGTGGACGGAGCCGACGCGGTCGATCCCGAGACGCTCCCGTGGCCCACCGAACCGGCGTGGGAGAGCGCCGTCGCGACGAGTCCCCTCGTGGGCGGCGGCTCCGGCGACACGCCCCTCATCCTCGAAGACGGCCGCCTCTACCTCCAGCGATATCACACGTACGAGGATCTCGTCGCAGGTTTCATCACCGACCGGATCGGCGGCCCGGCGCCGGTGCCCGAGCCGGACATCGCGCGTCTCCTGGACCGGGCGCTCGGTGCAGACGCCGCTTCCGTGCCGACCCGGCAGCGGATGGCCGCCGAACTCGCCCTCTCCGCGCGTTTCGCCGTCATCGCGGGGGGACCCGGCACCGGGAAGACGCACACGATCGCCGCCATGCTCGCCGCTCTCGCCGGCTCCGACCGTCCGTTCCCGATCATCGCCCTCGCCGCGCCGACCGGCAAGGCGGCGGCCCGACTCGGCGAAGCGATCGCCGCGGAAGCAGATCGTCGGGACGAGAACGGCGAGATGCACCACGACGAGACGGTCCGGGAACGGCTTGGCACGATCGAAGCCTCGACGATCCACCGGCTTCTCGGCTACCACCCGGCTCGCGGTCGCTTCCGCCACGACGGCGACAACCGCCTGCCGCACGATCTCGTGATCGTCGACGAGATGTCGATGGTGTCCCTCCCGCTCGCCGCCCGCCTCCTCTCCGCCGTCCGCGACGACGCCACCGTCGTCCTCGTCGGCGACCCCTACCAGCTCGAATCGATCGAAGCCGGAACCGTCCTCTCCGACATCGTGGGACCGGCCGGCGACGACGGCGGGCCGTCCGTTGCCGCTCCGATCGGGAACCATGTCGTGGTTCTCGATCGCGTGCACCGGTTCGGAGAGGAGAGCGGAATCGCGGACTTCGCCGACGCCGTTCGCGCCGGTGACGCCGAAGAGGCCGTTCGCCTGCTGTCGAGCGGCCGTGACGATCTCGTGTGGGTTCGAGGTGACGCCACCGTCGACTTCGACGCGCTCGTCGAACGGGTCGTGGCTCATCGAACCGGTCTGGTCGAGATGGCCGGTGACGCCGACCGGGTGGAAGAGACGCTCGCGGAACTCGACCGGCTGGCCGTGCTGTGCGCCCACCACCGCGGGCCGCAGAGCGTCGACCGGTGGAGGCGTCGCATCGAGAGCGCGTTGGATGAACGGTTCCCCGGCCTGCGTTTCGGTAACGAGTGGTACCCGGGCCGACCGGTCATGATCACATCCAACGACTACACCCTCGACCTCTACAACGGCGACATCGGGGTCACCGTCGCCACCGCCGAAGGCCCCAAGGTGGCGTTCAAGCGCGGAGGGATCCGGATGTTCCCCCGTTCGCAGATCGGGGATCACACGACCGTGCACGCCATGACCATCCACAAGAGCCAGGGATCCCAGTTCGACGAAGTCGTCGTCGCTCTCCCCGCCCGCTCGTCGCGGCTGCTGACGAGGGAGCTTCTCTACACGGCGGTCACGAGGGCGTCGACGGCCGTGACGCTCGTCGGCGATGAAGACGTGATCCGCAGCGCCGTAGCCCGATCCGTGCAACGGGCCTCGGGCCTCGGCCCCCGCCTCTGGACCCCCACCCGGTGACCGAGCCCCTCGTGAGTTGGCCCCCTCTG
>JAOZRW010000060.1:0-1928 GCA_029939995.1 Acidimicrobiia bacterium
GGCCGAGGGGACATGTGGAGAGACGCCGATCTCTCCAGAGCCCGTGGATTGAGGCGGAACGGCGCGGGAGATGCCCGGAGGGTAGAGGGGGCGTCTTCGGTGGTCTCGTGGGCTACACCGACGCTGGGACAGCAATTCCGGTCCCGCTAGTCTCGTACCCGTCTCGGTTGGAGGAATCGATGCACGATATCGTCATCATCGGGGGCGGCCCGGGCGGGTACGCGGCGGCGCTCTACGCCTTCAACTTCGGCCTCTCGGTGGCGCTCATCGAGAAGGACCGCGTCGGCGGCACCTGCCTCGTACGAGGGTGCATCCCCGCCAAGAGCTGGCTCGAGACGGCGGCGGTGTATCAGACCGTCGCGCGATCCGAGGAGTTCGGGGTCCGGTCGTCGGATCCCGAGGTCGATTGGCCTGCAGCGCTCGCCCGGAAGAACAAGATCGTCGACGGACTCGTCGGCGGCCTCTCCGGGTTGCTCAAAGCGCGCGGCGTGGACGTGTATCCGGGATTCGGCCGGGCGGTTCCGGGTGGAGCGGTGGTCACTTCATCGGACGGATCGACCACGATGCTCCCGGCGAAGGCCACGATCATCGCCACGGGATCCGTCCCCCGATCCATCCCCGGATACGAGATCGACGGGGAGCGCATCGTGACGAGCAGACACGCCCTCGACTGGGAGCAGCGACCGTCACGCGTCGCCATCATCGGAGCCGGGGCGATCGGAGCGGAATTCGCCTCGATGCTCGCCGACGTCGGCAGTGAGGTCCATCTGCTCGAGGCACTCGATCAGATACTCCCCGGGATGGAGCCCGAGGCTGCGAAAGCGGTCGGACGATCGTTCCGGAAGAAGCGCATCAACGTGAAGACCGGTGTCCGGGTCGATCCAGCGCGATTCACCCCGGACGGCGTGACGGTCCCGTTCGGCGAGACATCGGTCGACGTCGACGTCGTGCTCGTGGCGGTCGGCCGAGCGCCCGTTACCGAAGGAATCGGCCTGGAAGAGGTCGGGATCTCCACGGATCGGGGATTCATCGGCGTCGATCCGGAGACCATGGAGACGGTCGTTTCGGGGATCTATGCCGTCGGGGACATCGTCGCCGGCACGCCGCAGCTCGCCCACGTCGGATTCAGCGAGGCGATCGCCGCGGTCACCCACATCGCGACCGGCGAATCCGCCGCAGTGGACTACCGGGCGATTCCGATGATCGTCTACACGCATCCGGAAGCGGCTTCCGTGGGTCTCACCGAAGCCCAGGCCATCGAACGGGGATACGACGTCGAGGTCACGAATCACGGCATGCGCGCCGTCGGACGGGCCATCATCCACGGCGAGACCGGCGGCGTGGTGAAGATCGTCGCCCAGAAGGACGGTCCGATCCTCGGTGCGACCGTGGTCGACCCCCTGGCGGGGGAAGTGATCCACGAGCTCATGTACTCGGTCGGCTGGGAAGCCCTTCCGAAGGAGGCGGCCGCGTTCATCCACGCTCACCCCACGATTTCCGAAGGCATCGGCGAGACCCTGCTCGCCGCGGCCGGACGTCCGCTGCATTGAGAATGACGACCCGATTGCGCATACGAAGGAGTGACGACGAATGCCCGTAACGGTGACGATGCCGCGGCTTGGTGAAACCGTGACCGAGGGAACGATCCTCAGCTGGGCCAAAGGCCTCGGCGAGAAGATCGTCGAGGACGAGGTGCTCGTGGAGATCTCAACGGACAAGGTCGACACCGAGATGCCGTCTCCGGCGTCGGGGGTGCTCCTCGAGATCCTGGTTCCGGCGGGTGAGACCGTCGCCGTCGGAACTCCGATCGCCGTCATCGGCGAACGCACGGAATCACCGGAAACGGCCGAGCCCGCGATGGGTCCGACCGGTACGCCTGCGATGGGTCCGACCGGTACGCCTGCGATGGGTCCGACCGGGATGCCCGC
>JAOZRW010000060.1:2028-8344 GCA_029939995.1 Acidimicrobiia bacterium
ACCGCGGACGGTTCGCGTCGGGCGATCCTGTCTCCGGTCGTGCGACGCCTCGCCGCAGAGCACGGCATCGACCTCGACCTGGTTCCCGGAACGGGTGAAGGGGGCCGGATCACGCGCAAAGACGTCGAACGGTTCGCGGCGATGGGGCCCGCGCCGCGTCCGGAGCCGGCGCCATCGCCCGAACCCGTCGTCGCAGCACCGCCGGAACCGCCCCGGGAACCCGTGCCGGAGCCCGTGACGACACCCGAGGAGGAGCCGGCACCGGTTCTCCAGGTCACGACGACGGTCGCCGAGGCGCCGCCGGTCCCGACGACGACGGTCACGATCACGACCGGTGGGAGCGACGAGGTCGAGGAGATCCCACGCCTCCGCAGGACCATCGCCGAGCACATGATCACGGCGAAACGGACCGCCGCCCACGTGTGGACCTCCATCGAGGTCGATTACGAGCGCGTGGAACGCGTACGGGCGGCACATCGCGATCGCTTCAAGGAGACCGAGCGATTCTCTCTGACGTATCTCCCGTTCATCGCGAGAGCAACGATGGACGCTCTCTCCGCCTACCCGGTGGTCAACAGTTCGTTCGATCTCGAAGCCGGGACGCGAACTTTCCACCACGGCGTCGACCTCGGCATCGCCGTCGATCTCGAGAGCCAGGGCCTGCTCGTTGCGACCATCCGCGGTGCCGACGGACAGACGCTCAAGGGCCTCGCGAGGAGCATCAGGGCGATCGCCGACAAAGCCCGAGACGGCGCGTTGGAACCGGACGACATCACCGGCAGTACCTTCACGATCACGAATCCCGGGCCGTTCGGTTCCTTCATGAGCGCCCCGATCATCAATCTGCCGAACGTCGCGATCCTCTCGACCGATACGGTGACGAAGCGGCCGGCGGTCGTGACGCTGCCCGATGGGACGGACACGATCGTGGCCCGGCACATCGGGTACCTCTCGCTCACCTGGGACCATCGGGCCTTCGACGGCTCGACCGCCGTCCGGTTCCTCGACCGGGTACGGACCAATCTCGAAACGTGGGACTGGGACCAGGAACTGCGATGATCCAACGGGATCGGAGGCTTCGGACCAGGTGGCTCGGACGCGTGCCCTACGGCGAGGCCCTCGATCTCCAGCAGGCGGTGTGGGAGGGGCGCTCGACCGGGCGCACCGAAGATGACTACCTGCTGCTGCTCGAGCACCCCCACACCTACACGGTGGGGCGGAACGGCGACGGCTCGAACCTGAAGATCGACTCCGGAACGCTGGGGCGGATCGGCGCCGGCCTCGTCTTCACGGACCGGGGCGGGGACATCACCTACCACGGACCGGGTCAGCTCGTCGGCTACCCGATCGTGGAGGTCCCCGCACTCGGGGAGAGCTGGGACTCGGTCGGCCACCTCCGGCGGATCGAGACGATGCTGATCGGCGCCCTGGACGATCTCGGAGTCGAAGCGTGGACCGAGGACGGATTCACGGGCGTGTGGACCGAACGGGGAAAGGTGGCCGCGATCGGGGTCAAGGTCTCGGCGGGTGTGTCGAAGCACGGATTCTCGATCAACGTCAACCCCGATCTGGGGTACTTCGAGCACATCGTGCCGTGCGGCATCCCCGACAAGCCCGTCACGTCGCTCTCGGAGATCCTCGGCGAGCCGGTCGGGATACAGACCGTCGTCGAATCGCTGATCCCGTTCGCGGCCGAAGCCTTCGGGGCGCGACCGGAGGTGCAACTGGGGGCGTTCGCGAACCGGGATCGATCGAATCCGTACGACATCGACGCGATGGTCGCCGCCGGCGTCTTCTCCGCCCACCGGGACGACGTGACGCCGGTCACCGTGCGGGGCCGTCTCCCCGGTGAGCCCGAGAAGCCCGAGTGGATGCGGATCAAAGCCGATCTGTCGACCGACGGATTCCGGGACATCAAGAAGCTCATGCGCGGCATGGAGCTCCACACCGTGTGCGAAGAGGCCGGCTGTCCGAACATCTACGAGTGCTGGGAGTCCGGAACTTCGACCATGATGTTGCTCGGGGACACGTGCACCAGGGCGTGCGCCTTCTGCGACATCAAGACAGGCAAGCCGAACCCCGTGGATCCCGAAGAGCCGCGACGGGCGGCGGCCGCGGTCGAGGAGATGGGCCTCCGGTACGCCGTACTCACGTCGGTGGATCGGGACGATCTCGCCGACGGGGGAGCCGGCGTCTTCGCAGCAACGATCGAGGCGATCCGGGAACGGGTGCCGGAGTGCGAGATCGAGGTCCTCATCCCCGATTTCAAGGGCGCCGCGAAGCCCCTACAGACGGTCATGGACGCCCGGCCTGCCGTGCTCAACCACAACACCGAAACGGTTCTCCGCCTCCAGCGAGAGATCCGAACGGCGGCGAACTACGCCCGCTCGTTGACGTTGCTGGCCCGGGCCAAGTGGGCGAACCCGGCCGGCGTCGTCAAGTCGGGACTGATCGTCGGCATGGGCGAGACGGAGGAAGAAGTGCTCGGGACCCTCGCCGATCTCCGAACGGTCGGCGTCGATCTCGTGACGATCGGCCAGTACCTCCGCCCGACGGCCAGACACCGCCCGATCGACCGGTACGTCCATCCCGACGAGTTCGAACGGTACGTGGAGGAGGGGGAGCGTCTGGGACTCGCACACGTCGAGGCCGGGCCGCTGGTTCGCTCTTCGTACCACGCCCGGGAAGCTCTGGAGGCCGCCCGATGACACCCGACCGAATCACGGCCGCCCGATCCGCCATGCGGGAACGCGGGATCGACGCACTCGTCGTGTCGGTCGGATCCGATCTGCCGTACCTGGCGGGGTATCGAGCGATGCCGCTCGAACGGATCACGGCGCTCGTCGTCCCCGAATCCGGTGATGCCGTCCTCTTCGTCCCCGAGCTCGAAGCGTCGCGAGTGTCGACCTCCGTGGAAGTGAGCTCGTGGACCGAAACCGAGGATCCTTTCGGCCTGATCGCCGATGCGCTCCCCGCCACCGGAACCATCGCCGTCGGGGATCAGATGTGGGCGTCGTTCCTCATCGCTATCCAGGAACGCTTACCCGGAGCCCGGTTCGTAGACGCCGAACCGATGATGGCTTCGTTGCGTATCGTCAAAGACGCAAGCGAGATCGCCGCGTTGCGCGCCGCCGGCCACGCCGCGGACACCGTCGCGGACCATCTCGGGGAAGTCCGCTTCTCGGGACGGACGGAGCAGGAGCTCTCGAGGATCGTGGCCGATCTCCTCCTCGCATCGGGTCACGACTCCGTCTCGTTCGCGATCGTCGCATCCGGACCGAACGGCGCGTCGCCGCACCACGAGGCAACGGGCCGGGTCGTAGAACCGGGGGACGCCGTCGTCGTCGACTTCGGTGGGCGGATGCGCGGGTACGGGTCCGACACGACGCGGATGTACGTGGTCGGGGAACCGCCCCGGGGGTTCGTCGATGCGTATCGCGTCCTCGAAGCCGCACAGGACGCAGCGGTCCGGTCCGTCCGGCCCGGTGTCGGCGCGGCGTCGATCGACGCCGCCGCGCGTACGATCATCGAGAACGCCGGGTACGGTGAGGCGTTCATACACCGGACGGGACACGGCATCGGACTCGACGCCCATGAGCAGCCGTACATCGTCGCCGGTAACGAGACGGCGATCGAGGCGGGGATGGCGTTCTCGATCGAGCCGGGGATCTACCTTCCCGGGCGATGGGGGATGAGGATCGAGGACATCGTCGTTGCGACCACCGACGGGGTCGAGCGACTGAACCGATCGTCCCGGTCGTTGCGGGTCGTCGAATGAACCGGGTCGCACGTACGACCGGCGGAGCGGACAACTGGAGGACATGATGGAGACAACCACCGAACAACGGGCGACCGACGCGCTCCGCATCCTTTCGATCGACGCCATCCAGCGTGCCAACTCCGGCCATCCCGGCATGCCGATGGGGATGGCCGACATCGCCAACGTCCTCTGGGGAAGGTTCCTCATCGTGGATCCCGAGGACCCGACCTGGATCGACCGGGATCGGTTCGTGCTCTCCAACGGCCACGGATCGATGCTGCTCTACGCCCTGCTCCACTTCTCGGGGTTCCCCATCACGATGGAGGACATCAAGTCGTTCCGCCGGTTCGGATCGATCACCGCCGGTCATCCGGAGTACGACCCGTCGCTCGGCATCGAGATGACGACCGGGCCGCTCGGGCAGGGCTTTGCGAGCGGCATCGGGATGGCGATCGCGGAAGCCCACCTGCGCTCCACGATCGGGCCGGATCTCATCGACCATCGGATCTACGGGTTCGTGTCGGACGGCGACCTCATGGAGGGCATCTCGTCGGAGGCGGCTTCGATCGCCGGGCATCTCCGCCTCGGCAAGATCACCTATCTCTACGACGACAACCACATCACGATCGACGGATCCACCGATCTCGCGTTCACCGAGGACGTGGCGGGGCGATTCGAGGCGTACGGGTGGCACACACTCGCCGTCGACGGGCACGACCGCACCGCGATCGCTGCGGCCATCGCCGCCGCGAACGAGGATCCCCGGCCGTCGCTCATCCGGTGCCGCACCCACATCGGGTTCGGATCGCCGAACAAGCAGGACACGTCGGCGGTCCACGGATCGCCGCTGGGGCCCGACGAGATCGCGCTGACCAGGGCCGCATACGGATGGAACTTCGCTCCGTTCGACATTCCGGAGGACGTCTACCGGTACTACGGGGATGCGATGGATCGGGGACGCACCGCACGGGCGGCATGGACGGCACGCCGGGACGCCGTGGTCGCCGAGGACGGATCGAGGGCGCGAAGGTTCGCCTCGTACTTCGATCACGCGACGTGCCATCCGGGCGTTCCCCACCACGATCCGGGCTCGTCGGTCGCCACGAGGAAGCTCTCGGGCGAGGTGCTGCAGGAGGTCGCGGCCGTTCATCCCGAACTCATCGGAGGATCGGCCGATCTGACACCGTCGAACAACAGCCGGATCGAGGCTTCGGCCGACTTCGCACCGTCGGACCCGTCCGGTCGGAACATCCGGTTCGGCATCCGGGAGCACGCCATGGGGGCGATCGTCAACGGGATCACGCTTCACGGGGGGACCCGGGGGTACGGGGCGACGTTCCTGACGTTCTCCGACTACATGCGCCCCGCCGTCCGCCTCGGGGCGCTGATGGGGACGCCGTCGATCTGGCTGTGGACCCACGACTCCGTCTTCCTCGGTGAAGACGGTCCCACGCATCAACCCGTCGAGCACCTCGCGGCCCTGAGAGCCATCCCCGGCCTGCGCGTCATCCGCCCGGCCGATCCGACGGAGGTGTCCGTCGCCTGGGAGATCGCCGTCGGCGACGACTCCGGGCCGACGGCGATCATCCTGACCCGGCAAGGCCTCCCCGTTCCTGCGGTTCCTCCCGCGCGCGAACTCGTCGTGCGAGGCGGATACGTCAGGCGTCCCGGAACCGATGCCGTCGTGGTCGCAACCGGCTCCGAGGTGGCGCTCGCGGAGGCCGCCGCAGCGATCCTCGAGACGGAGGGACGGTCGATCAGAGTCGTCTCGATCCCGAGCGTGGAGATCTTCCTCTCCCAGGACGCTGCCTATCTCGACGAGGTCCTCGGAACCGGCCTTCCGGTCGCGTCCATCGAGGCGGGGGTGACGACCGGCTGGGAGCGTTTCACCGGCCGCGACGGGCTCCGAATCGGAATCGATCACTTCGGCGCTTCGGCCCCCGCCGACGTGATCGCGAAGGAGCTCGGGTTCACTCCGGACGCCGTCGCAGGGCGAATCCGCGCATGGCTCGCGCGGTCCTAACCTGACCCCGATGCGGATCTACACACGGCGAGGGGACGACGGAACGACCGGCCTGTTCCACGGTGGTCGGGTCGGCAAGGACTCGACCGGTCCCGAGGCATACGGCACCGTGGACGAGGCCGTTTCCGCTCTCGGCGTCGTCAGGGCGCAGGCCGGCGCGGAACTGGCCGAGGCCGTGCTGGACGTGCAACGTGACCTGTTCGTGGTCGCGGCAGAGCTCGCCACCGCCCCGGAACGGCGCAGCCTGCTCGAGCCGGGCACGAGCATGGTCGACGAGCCGATGATCGATCGCGTCGAAGACCGTATCGATCAGATCGAGCGAGAAGCCGGCATGCCGACCGAGTTCGTCGTCCCCGGCGGTGACCCGGTGGCGTCGTCGATCGACGTCGCCCGAACCATCGTGAGGAGAGCCGAGCGGCGAGCGGTCGCCCACCTCGCAACCGATGGAGGATCGCTCGTCGTGCCGTACCTCAACCGACTCGCCGACTACCTGTACATGCTCGCTCGCGCCGTCGAGCGCGAGTGGACCCCGA
>JAOZRW010000126.1 GCA_029939995.1 Acidimicrobiia bacterium
GGTGCCGATAACTTCGCTGGGACGGGATCACATGCAGTACACATAGAGGGGACGCAATGGACACCGATGGGGTCTCGTCTGCAGAGACCAACGACGACGCTGCCGCTCGACGGCTGGCGCTCACCGAACGCCAGCATGAACTCTGGGACAGACTGGGCAACTGCCGGGACGAGCAGAAGCGCAAGCCGCTCTTTCAGGAGCTGGCTGCGAACCGAGAGGAATTGGCCAGGCTCGAAGCCGCACTCAGCCTCCAGTCGGATGAGCCGGGCGCTACGTCGGCGCCCATCGCCGAAACGCAACCACCCAGCTCGGTCGGAGAGACGCTCCGTGCCGGCCTGCTGATGCCTCCCGAGGGAGTCGCCCCCGCCACCGCGCCTCCGCCATCACCGCCTCTCGACGAGAAGCCGTCGGCGGCGGACGATCTACCGCCGGTATCGGAAGAGGCCCCAACCGATTCGGGCTCTCTCGAGCCGCCGGAAGCGGACCGCTCCGATCCGGAACCGGTCGAGCCTCCATCTGAGATCACTGGACCGATCGCTCCCTCGGCACCTGAGACCAAGCCATCCACCAGCCGCGAGGATGACCTCGCTGCATCGCTGGGTTCACGCCAAGAGGAGATCGGGGCTCCGACCGGTCTCGAAGCGGAACGCCAACCTGCTCACCAGACGTACCAGGACATCCGGCAGATTCGCCGGGACCGTCCCAAACGAATTCCCATCTCAGCGATCCTCGTCGCGGTTGGGGCGGTTGGCGCGGCTGCGGTGGTTGCCTGGCTCCTTTTCCTATCGCCCGGCGCCTCGACGGATACCGTCGAGGCCGCAACAACCGACAACATCGACACAGCATCAACGCCGGTCGATCAGATTCGCTCGGTTCTCGACGGTCTCGGCCACGGATCGATCCTCGTCGAGGAACGATCCGGCACCATCCACCTCGCCGGGGTTCTGGGCTCGGATAGTGACCGCAGTGCCGCCATCGCTGCCAGTAGGGCACTCGCTGGAGACATGCCGGTCGATAGCACCGGCCTGACCATCAGAGGCGAGGATGGTTCGACAGACCCGCCGGCCTCGTCGGTGTCCCAAACGGAGACGGATGGCGAAGACCAACAAGCGGTCGCCAACCCGGCGCTTGCGGCCGGCCCGTACGTTGAGGCAACGCTTGATGGGAAGGACTTCGTCTTGGCCGGGGTGCTCCCGAGCGCGGCGCTTGCGAGCAGCTATCTGCGAGCAGCCAAGACCGCCTATTCACCGCATCTCACCTCCGAGTTGGTGGTCGACGAGCAGCTCGAGGAGGTCGACTGGCTAACCAGCGGACCGGACGCGATCATCTTGTTGCCGATGATCGTCGACGGGAAGCTCTTGATCTCGAATGGTCAGGTTGAGATGTCGGGCCGGTCACCGGACGAGGCCGGAGTCGATCGCCTCCGCGGGGCCCTTGCCCAGACAACCGGTCTCCCGGTCGTGGTCGGCGACATGGAGGTCATGAACCTCGAGCCTCCCAGCTACGTCATTGCAGCCGATGCGGGTGTCGTGAAACTGAGCGGGCAGGTCCCGACCGAGGAGATCCGGGACATGTTGGTCGAAGGGGCCGTAGCGGCCTACGGAGCAGGCAACGTGACGGACGAGATCACCGTCAGCCAGAGCGTGCATCCAGCGTTGTGGATGTACAACGGTGGACCGTTGATGCAGGCCATGGCGACGTTTCCCGACTATGAAATCCGATTCGATGGAATGGCCCTCTCCGGGTTCATCAACGGGGGCGTCGACTTCGAATCGGGCTCGGCGGTCTTCACCGGCGACTACGCCCGGGCTCTCGACGTTGGTGTCAGCGTCTTGACCCGCGATCCGTCGCTGCAGTTGATCATCGAGGGACATACCGATGATCAAGGCTTCAAGGAATCGAACCGGGCGTTGAGCCAACTCCGGGCCGAGGCCGTCATGGACTACTTCATCATCAACGGAATCGACCCCTCCCGACTCACCGCCGTTGGGGTGGGAGAAGCAGAACCGGTCGCTTCCAATGCCACTGAGGCGGGAAGAGCGCGCAACCGTCGCATCCAGTACGTGCTCTCGACCTCCATGTAGCCGTCCGGGCGCTTCATCCGTTCGCGTCAACCGGATCGAGGAGTTCCGGGAACACGCCGTGACACGACAGACCGCAGAGCGACTCGAGGCCATCGCTGCAACCGCACGCGCCCCACAACCTGCCCGG
>JAOZRW010000127.1 GCA_029939995.1 Acidimicrobiia bacterium
TTCGCGACGGCGTAGGCGCCGAGCGTCGTGACCCCCTGAAGCGCTGCGAGCCGCGCCCAGTGGATCGGCCCTCCCCTGCCGATGCGCGGGAACGCCGCCAATGCCGAACCGCCGGCGCCGAGTCCGAGGAGCGCCATCGACACGGCGAGGAAGGCGAAGTGGTAGAACTGGGTGACGGCGAAGACCCGGGTGAGCGCGATCTCGAAGATCAGCCCCGACGCCGAGGAGGCGGCGACTCCCGCGAGCGTGAAGAGGCCGATCCGGGATCGCAGCATCGGACTTCGCAACGACGGCGCCATGGCGAACCTTCCCGGCCGTTCCTCCTTCATCGTACGCGCGCCCGTCGCGGAGCCACCGCTCGGCGACGGGCACAGATACCCTCCATCGGTACTCTCGCCGCGGGCCATCCGCCTATTTGGGACAGCGGCCGACGGAGTCACCATCAAGCGTCACGAACGGGCACCGCGTTCGACTCGCCGGGAGCGCATAGGTGCCTGATTGATGATGTTGGGGGCGTTGCGGAGCGTTTGTGTTCCGTAGCGTTGGGGGTGTCGACATGCGCTGCCAGACCGGGGAGGTCTCACGGTCCGCGTCGGTACGGTGTTGGAATGTCATGCACGTCGCGCAAGGTCGTCGGCAGGACGTATGCATCGTTCGGCCCTGGCCGTCCTAGGCGAACCAGAGCTCGACGATCTCGGTGACGACACCGTTGTTGACATACAACCAGTGCATGCAGCCGTCGGTGCAAAAGGACGACGCTGGGATCGTGAGCCACGTCGAGTACCGGACCGCCTGCCAGCCCACCCCGTCATCAGGAACGCGGTAGACGATCGCAGCGGAATCCACCTGCACCGTGCGGACCTTTGGGTTGTCGTTGGTGATGTCGCCGGGACCTTCGGGACCCGGACCGAAGCACATCAGATCGAATGCGACCTTCGACTCCTTGGCTGTGGTGACACGCCCGAACCAGACGCCGTCCGGGAGCGTGTCGCTGCCCGGCGAACAGCCAGAGCCGTAGTGATCGCCTGCTCCGGGCAGCGACGCTACCCGGTAGTCCGGCGTGGTTACCGAGTACCACACGTCCATCGTTGTCGATGTCGTCGTAGGGAGCGGTTCGCCCCAGAAGGCGACAACGGCGGCAGGGTCGTAGGCCGTCTCACACGGAATCCCGTTCCTGTCCGCGTCCATCCGGTCCGGCTGACCCTCCCGAGTCCAGTACGCGACGGCATCGGCGTAGCCATAGCCAAGAGCCGAAACGTCAAGGCAGAACAGACCAGAATCGAGACTGCCGATGCCCGCGAGCGTCGTGGTTGTCTCTGGCAGGCTGGTTGTAGTCGTGGTCGTAGCCGTCGTAGTCGTCGGCGGCAGAATCGTCGTTTTCGTGGTGGTCGTCATGCCATCCGTTGTTGTGGTGGTCTCCTCGATGGTGGCATCATCGGTCTGGGAGCATCCCCCGGCTGTGAGCAGCAGCGCCACGGTGAACAAGAGCAGTCGGTACGCCATCAGGGCACCTCCTCATGTTCCCCGCCTCACCGGCCAGAAGACAGCGAATGTCTCCTCCACTTCTCATCATATCCCCCAGCCGGTGGCCGTCTAGGAGCCTGTTGAACAATCGGGTTTCTGGGTGGCTGATGTGGGTGTGTCGCGTTTGGCGGCGTGTTTCGGTATCGGGATGTGTCGCGGATCGGTGACGACGGGCGATGTGGGGTTTGGTCCAGGCGGTCGCCCAGGTTTCTCCGTCATGGTTGAGGCCCAGGTTGACGAGTCTTCTCAGGTTGATCGCGGCGATTCGTTGTGCGAGTTGTGTCCGGTTCGCTTGGCCGCCTCGGCATCGGACTCTGCGGTGTCCGTTTGTGACCATCCATGCAATGGAGCGTTCGACCATGGGCCGGTATTGGCGATAGTCGTCGAGGAACGTCTTGTCGCTCCAGGCTTGGCGAGCGGCGACAAGCTCGTCATCATGTTTCGAGATCGTGAGACTCCGCCCGTCTTTGGCGGTGGTGCATCGCTGACGTGACGGGCAATCGATACAGCGCCTCCTGAACGAAGCGGCGCCGTTGGCTGTGATGGTGACGGTGTGGCCGGCGGGGCAGGTGACGGTGGGCTTGCTGTGGTCGATGGTGGCGGCGAACGTGATGAGTACGGCGACGACCGGTCGCCGGCGATCCTCGACCAGGGCGGCGAACGCCACG
>JAOZRW010000128.1 GCA_029939995.1 Acidimicrobiia bacterium
ACGTGTTCCTCCCGGAGATCACTGAGGATGACATCGAGGTTCTCGAGGGCGATGTCGGCACGTCGTACCGCTACGTGTTTCCGACACGGGAACTCTCGGACGGTGTCTCGTTCGATCTCGAGGCCCGTTGGGATCCGGTCGATGGCGGCCTTCAGCCGAGCCTGGTGTGGAACCTGACGGGTGACGAGACGAGTCCGTCGGACTTCGCGTTCCCGGTGAGCCTGCCGAAGGGCTTCGCCGAGACGGTTGATGACATCACGTTCGATCCGCAACCCGACGAGATCATCGATCCGGACCCGGTCGTGAGGTGGGAGTTCGACGCGACGCGGCCGGTGACCATCTCTGCGATCAGCGACGTCCTGGTGGTCTGGGACCGGGCTGGAGGCGACGTTTCGCTCATACCGTTGGTCATCATGGCGACCCTCAACGACTATCGGATCCACTCTGAACTCTCGTCCTGCGCCAGATTCGCCCCGGGTGTCAGCATGCTGATCTCGGACGCCACCGCGACGGGCCTGATGGTGCAGTGCTACTTGAGGGTCGTTGCCGTGAACGCCTCTACCTTCGGGGGTGAGTCCTGTGCGAAATTGGGAGAGATGATCGGCACCTGGGGTAACAAGCCGGCGTTCCAGTACGCCTGCCAGAGTGTCGTCGGGGTCGCCGCGGGTGGCGGGGCCACTACGGGTTGCGACCGGGCTCCAACCCCATCCCAAAGAGAGAACTGCCTCTCGGTGATGTGGGGGCTCCTGGCGGGAGGTTGCCCTGCCGGGGATCCTGTGGAGCAGCAGATCTGTGTGTACGACGCCGCCGTTGCCGTGAGCGATGCGCATCGGTGTGACTATCTCGCTCATCTCGGAAGCCCGGAGATGGCGAACGACTGTCGGGCTGCGATCACGAAGGACCCTTCGTACTGTGCGAAGACCGCGGATCCGAAGCTGGCGGCGAGTTGCTGCGAGAACTTCCGCGGCACCGACGCATACGACACCTGCCTCGCGTCGACCGGAAGCGATGCCGGCGAAGCGGACACGACGGCGACAACATCGGACGGCGACGCGGACGCCGACGAACCGGGCGATGAAGACCCCGGACTCGCGATCCCCGCAGGCATCTACACGGGATCGTTCGATGTGCAGCCCCTCACCTCTCACTTCTTCCTCGACACAGCGGTCACTCATCTCAACACGATCACCATCGCGATCGACGGCTCCGGGTCCATCAGCGGCGACTTCACTGCCTACCAGACAGGTCCCCAAATCGGTTGCCCCGGAGGCGAGGAGAAGTTGGTCGGAACCATCGACGCGGGCCAGACCATCGGACCGACCCTGCCCCAGAAGGTGACCGTCACGCAGGAGCGTTCGGGAGTGTTCGCGCCCGGATTCAACTCGGAACTGGGCGAGTGTGCTTCGGAGCCCGACATCTGGGCTGAGGAGTCTTCGGCGGTACTCGTGATCGAAGACGTCCAGGACGGAGTGCTCACCGGCACCCTCGGAACCCATCTGCCGTTCGAACTCGCTCCATAGCGATGTGGCGGGGCCCGATGTGCACCGGGGTCCCGGTGCGCTCTCGAACGAGATCCGCCGGTCGAGCCGACTTTCGATGGCCGGCACCCACCGCTGCGTCGAGCGAACATCGCATCGGGGTTCGCGCTTCGAGGAGCGGGTGATGACCATGAACCATCCCGGGAGTGATGCGCAGCAACGCCGCCCGCCTCTTCTCCCCACGGCGCTCACGACGAATCTCCTCGAACAGCTTTGCCCTCGACATCTCCCTCTCCGATCCGGGAAGGCCTCTCCGCATCGGCCGCCGAGAGGAGGGACGGGCGCACCAGGTGGAACCAAACCAGTTGGGCGAAACGACCCTCGTGAGATTCGCTGGCGACCGCGCGCAAACGGTCGTTGCTGGATGCCGTGGGGCAGGCAATGGCGTTCAAAGCGGGCTCCGTTCTCGTTTCCCGATGGTTTCGACGAGCAACCGAGAATGGGCGCCGTGATCACAGTGGATGTTCAGAGGTATGGAGTCGGCCCGGGTCGTGTCGTACGGTGTCGCGATGGTCGACGATGCCTGGGTCGCGAATTTTCGGTTCGGTGCCGCGTCCCGGCGAGGAAAGACCTACCCGGTTGAGATCCTCACCCCCGACGAGGTCCGGGCCATCGCCGCGGAGTGCTCGA
>JAOZRW010000061.1 GCA_029939995.1 Acidimicrobiia bacterium
TGTTCGCAGCGCCGTTGACGGTCCGGGTTCCCGTGGCGGGTGAAGGAGCGGGCTTCGGAACGACCTCCTCCGCCTCCTTCGTCGGCACCTCCCCTTGAGGGGGAGGAGGAGCCCCCCCTGCGTCGCTGACGCTCCGCGTCCCCCCGTCCTTCGGCCGGGGGGACATGGCTTGTGGCTCGTTCGCGGCCGTGGGAACGGGTGTGGGGGTAGATGGCTGCCGGGGGGACATGGCTTGTGGCTCCGCTGCGGCCTGGGGGACGGGTGTGAGTTGCTCCATCATCGGTTTGAGGAGGGAGCCGGAGCCGGCGGCTACTTCTACGACTCGGAAGGGATCGGCAATTCCCCCGGTTCTCTCGTGTTCTCTTGCTACGAACGTTGCGAGCATCCTTCCGAACCAGGGGCTGACTTCGGGGCTGGTCAGGAAGTCGCCGGACTTCACGGATCGCAAGGGGCCGGTTGCGAAGAAGCCGAACTCCTCGTCGTAGAGGCAGGCGGCCATGAAGTCCTCGAACGGCATGGGGCCGTCGGCGCGGATGCGGGCGCGGAGTTTGTCGGCGAGCATGCCGGGGAGCCTAGAAGGTGCCGGCGAGGATCTCTGAGGCGAACTTGGAGAGGTTGCCGATCACGCCGGGGAAGACGCCGAGGAAGAGGACGAGGATCGTGGTGACGCCCAGGGCGACGGTGAGCGTCGGGGCGAGTTCGATGCGGCTGAGGGCTTCCGGGTCGACGTGGTCGGGGACGTTGTCGAAGACCGTCGATTTGACGACCTTCGAGTAGTAGACGAACGCCACGACCGAGTTGAGCGCGGCGATGACGGCGATCGAGTAGCCCCACCACGAGCCGACGCCGATCGTCGCGGAGAACATGGCGAGCTTCGCGAACCATCCGGCGAGCGGCGGGATCCCGGCGAGGGACATGAAGAACATGGCGAGCAGGACGGTCAGGCCCGGCGCCCAGCGCCACATGCCGGCCCAGTCGTCGAGCTCGTAGGACTTGACCCTCGCGCCGCCGGCGATGACGACGCCGAAGGCTCCGAGGTTCATGACGGCGTAGATGAGGAGGTAGATGATCGTTGCGCCGAACGCCTGCTGGAGGTCGGCTCCGGCCGCGGCGGCGGCGCCGAACGGGGCGAGCATGAACCCGGCCTGGGCGATCGACGAGTAGCCGAGGAGGCGCACGATGTTCGTCTGCTTGACGGCGACCAGGTTTCCCAGCGTCATCGATGCGATGGCGAGGATCCACAGCAGCGGGCCCCACAGGTTCGCGTGCGTCGGGAACGCCAGGTAGGCGACGGAGAGGAAGCCGACGAACCCTGCGGTCTTCGAACCGACGGACAGCCATGCGGTGACCGGCGTCGGCGACCCTTCGTACACGTCCGGGGTCCAGACGTGGAACGGCACGGCGGAGATCTTGAACGTGAAGCCGAGGAACACGAAGAGCATGCCGAGCAGGAACACCGGCTCGTCGACCACGGCCGCGGGGGCGACCGCCAGGTCGGCGAACAGCTGGGTTCCGCTGATGCCGTAGAGCAGGCTGACGCCCATCACCAGCAGGGCAAACGCGATGACGCCGATGATGAAGTACTTCAGCGCGGCCTCGTTCGACTTCTCATCCGCCTTGCGCCACCCGGCGAGGAGGAACCCGGGCCCGGAGACGAGTTCGAGGCCGACGATCATCGTGATGAAGTCCCGTGACGACGCCATCACGACGGCGCCGAAGAGCGCCGCGAGGAGCAGGAAGTAGTACTCCCCCTCGTAGAAGCGATCCGACTGGAGATAGGCGACGGAGAGCAGGATGGCGATGAACGCCGCTCCGATGAACAGGCCCTTCATCACCAGCGAGTACTGGTCGACGACGTACGAGCCGCCGAACAGTTCCCGCGGGAGCGACCCGGAGCAGAACGCCAGGTCGTCGCAGACGCCGAGGGTGAAGATGGGGACGAGCGCCGCGAACAGACCGACCATGCCGACGATCGCCCCGTAGTACTTCTCACGGGTCACGAGATCCGTGGCGAGGACGGCGAGCACCGTCACACCCAGGATGATCTCGGGAAGGATCGCGTGGTAGTCGATCACGGCATCAGCCTCCGAAGGCCTTGTTGACGAGGTTCACAACGGCGTCGTTGGTGGCGCCGAGGACGATCTTCGGGTAGATGCCGATGGCGATCGTCATGACGACCAGCGGCGCCCACGCCATCCACTCGAACTTGTCGACGTCGTGGAGGTTGTGGTCGTCGAGCCACTCGGCGGCCGGTTCACCGAAGTTGACGCTGCGCAGCATCCACAGCATGTAGCCGGCGGTCATGACGGTGCCGATCGATGCGAGCACCATGAGGGTGCGGAACAGGCCGAGGCTGAGCCCGTCGAGCGGGTTGAACGACGCCAGCAGCGACATGAACTCGCCCCAGAATCCGGCGAGGGACGGCAGGCCGAGCGACGCCATGGCGGCGAACCCGAGGAGGACACCCATCTTCGGCATGAGCAGCATCTGGCCGCCGAGACGGTTCATGTCCCTCGTGTGGTAGCGGTGCGCCATCGAACCGGCGATGAAGAACAGCAGGCCGGTGATCAGGCCGTGAGCCACCATGCCGATGATCGCGGCGTTGATCCCGATGTCGGTCATCGTGGCGACACCGAGCATGACGAAACCCATGTGCCCGACCGACGAGTAGGCGATCAGGCGCTTCACGTCGTTCTGGGCGAGGCAGGCCAGCGAGCCGTAGATGATGCCGATCACGGCCAGCACGCCGATGAACCACGCCCACCGTCGCGCCTCGTCGGGGAGGATCGGGATCAGGATCCGGATGAACCCGTACGTGCCGAGCTTCAGGAGGATGGCCGCCAGGATGACCGAACCGATGGTCGGGGCGGCGGTGTGTGCGTCGGGGAGCCACGTGTGCAGCGGCCACATCGGCACCTTCACGGCGAAGCCGAGGAACAGGGCGGCGAAGACCCAGAAGGCGAACGCTCCGGTGAACACGCCGGCCCGTCCCAGCTCGGAGAGCTGCAGGATGTCGAACGTGTTCGGTCCCACGTCGCCGGACTTGAAGTAGAGGGCCAGGAATCCGAGGAGCATGAACGCCGATCCGAACAGGGTGAACAGGAAGAACTTGATCGACGCGTACAGCCGCAGCTCGATCTCCCAGTTCACGACCGGCACGACCCGCATGCTGGTGTCGCCCCAGATGCCGATCATGAAGTACATGGGGAGCAGCACGATCTCGAAGAACACGAAGAACAGGATCAGGTCGAGCGCCACGAACGTGCCGGTCATCCCGGTGGCGAGGATCATCACGAGCGCGAGGAGCAGCTTCGGGTTGTGCGGCTCGGGCCAGTGCTCCCACGAGTAGATGACGACGAGCAGCGTGATGAACGTCGACAGGACGACGAGCGGCAGTGATATGCCGTCGATGCCGATGTGGTAGTTCGCGCTGATGGCATCGATCCACGGGAGGTTCGTGCCGAACTGGATGTCCGCTGCGGCGCCGTAGTCGAACCGCATCGCGAGCACGATCGAGACGACGAACGTGACGATCGCCGTGACCAGCGCCACCCACTTCATCGCGGCCTCGTTGGCGCGCGGGATCGCCGCAAGGACCAGTGCCCCAACGAGCGGCAGGAACACGACGAGGCTCAAACCCCATCCACTGTCGAACCACTCCATTTCGTTGTGCCTCCTATCAGAAGATCATGAACAGCGCGGCGATGATGACCACGCCCGCGAAACTCATCGCTGCGTACTGTTGGACTCGTCCGGTGAGCGCCTTGCGCAAGAATCCTCCGGTGGCACCGGTGCCTGCGCTCGCCGTGTTGAACACGCCGTCGACGACGTTCTGGTCGACGGTGTTGACGGCGGCGGCGACGTGTTTGGCCGCGCCGCCTGCGAGGTTCGGGACGGCGTCGACGATGTTCATGTCGATCCAGAGCGTCCCGTCCGCGAGCGGGCCCATCGTGGGCCGGATGATGCCGTCCATGTAGAAGTCGTCGATGTAGAACTTGTGCTCGAAGAGGGGGTAGAGCACCGGGATCGTGAACGCGTCACGCTCGGCCTGCGTCTCCTTCGGCCGGAAGAGCCAGAAGCCGACGGTCAGGGCGACGAGGACGATCGGTGTGACGATGAAGACGAGCGGCCAGTTCAGTCCCTCTGCGTGGTGCTCGACGATCGGGAACGCCCGGACCGTCACCCACCGGATGAACACGTCGGTGACGCCGGGCACGTTGAGGAATCCGGCGAACGCGGCGAACGCGGCGAGGCCCATGAGCGGCAGCGTCATGACCTTCGGCGATTCGTGCGGGTGCGCGTGGCCGGTGTAGTCGCCGAAGAATGTGAGCGAGACGGCTCTGGCCATGTAGAAGGCGGTGATGAAGGCGCCGCCGATCGACAGGATCACCATGAACCAGGCCGCGAACGTCGGGTCCACCGACGCGGTGTGGTAGCCGGAGGCGATGATCTCGTCCTTCGACCAGAACCCGGCGAACGGGAACAGGCCGACGAGGGCGCCGGTACCGATCATGAACGTCCAGAACGTGGCCGGCATGTACTTGCGCAAGCCCCCCATGTCGGACATGTTGTTCGAGTGCACGGCGTGGATGACCGACCCGGCGCCGAGGAACAGCAGCGACTTGAAGAACGCGTGGGTGAAGAGGTGGAAGAGGCCGGCGCTGTAGGCGCCGACGCCCATCGCCGCCATCATGTATCCCAACTGGCTGACCGTCGAGTACGCGAGCACCTTCTTGATGTCGTCCTGGGTGAGCGCGAGGAGCCCCATGAAGAACAGGGTGATCGCACCGATGATGGCGATGATGGCGTTGACGTTGCCGGCGAACTCCGGCAACTGGTAGAACGGGAACAGCCGTGCGACGAGGTAGATGCCGGCGGTGACCATCGTCGCGGCGTGCATGAGGGCCGAGACGGGTGTCGGCCCGGCCATGGCGTCGGGGAGCCACACGTGGAACGGGAACTGGGCGCTCTTCCCCATCGCCCCGATGAACAGCGCCAGCCCGGCCCAGAACCCGAACTGGGCGAGGGAGGTCTGCCCGCTGAGCATCTTTTCGAAGATCTCGGAGAACTGGAACGATCCGGCGGACAGCGCCATGATGATCGCCCCGATGAACAGGCCGACGTCGGCGACCTTGTTCGTCATGAACGCCTTGTTGCCGGCGTCGACGTTGTCGAAGTCCTCCCAGTAGTGGGCGATCAGCAGGTAGGACGAGACGCCGACGAGTTCCCATCCGACGATGAGTTGGATCAGGTTCGGGGCGGATACGAGGACGAGCATGCCTCCGGCGAACAGGGAGAACGAGGCGAAGAACCACGTGTACCGCACGTCGCCTTTCATGTAGCCCTTGGCGTAGACGAATACGAGGAATCCGACGACGCCGACGAGGAAGTACATCATGATCGACAGGCCGTCGACGACCCATCCCCATTGCAGGGCGAACGGCCCGATCTTCCCGATCTCGATCGCACCTTCGTAGAGGATGCCTTCCTGGAGGTTCACCCAGGCGAGGACCGCCCCGTACACGGCGACGAACGCCATGCCGAATGTGGCCATCCCCCACCCCTTCAGCGGCGACTTCTTGCCGAAGAAGACGATGAGGAACGTGATGACGACGGGAACGACGACGATCAGCCACGCCCACTGGGCGAGCGCGCCGCCGTCTCCGGCGTGCACCTCGTGGCCGCTCTCCTCCGAGAGGAATGCGAACCGGGTGACGAGAGGGGTGAGTGAAGCGAGCATCAGTACCTCATCACGTCCAGTTCGTCGATGTTCGCGGAGCGCCGGTTCCGGAAGACGAGCAGCACGATGGCGATTCCGATGCCGACTTCGGCTGCCGCGAGGGCGATCAGGAACAGCGTCATGATCTGTCCGGCGTGGGAGGCGTCGCCGAGGTAGACGTCGAAGGCGACGAGGTTCACGTTGACGGCGGCGAGCATCAGTTCGACGGAGGCGAGCACGAGGACGGCGTTCTTCCTCGTCAGCACGCCGTAGAGGCCGATGGAGAACAGGGCGGCGCCCAGGAGCACGAACTGGATGATCGTCATGCCTCTTCCTCCTCCGGCGCGTCCTGGCGTGCGAGGGCGATGCCGCCGACGAGGGCGGCGAGCAGCACGAACGACATGACTTCGAACGGGATCACCCAGTTCGTGAACATCGTCTCGCCGATCGACGCCGTCGTGGTGGCCTCGTCCGGCAGTGGGATCGCGGCGGCTCCGAACGATGCGACGACGGCCCAGCCGATCACGGCGAACAGGATGATGGAGAGCAGCGCCGCGGGTGCCCGCATCGACATGGGTTGGCTCAGGTCGGCGTTCTTCGTCAGCGGTGCCCGTGTGATCATGATGCCGATGAGGAACAGGATGATGACGGCGCCGATGTAGACGAGGACGACGGTCCATCCGACGAACTCGGCTCCGAGCATCATGAACAGGGCTGCGGTTCCCGCGAGCGTGACGACGAGGGCGAGAACGGCCCGGACGATGTTCTTGGCCGACACGACGAGGATCGCGGCGCCGAGGGTCGGCAGGGCGATGGCGAGGAACACCCAGTTGGCGATCTCCGTGATCCAGTCGCTGAAGGTGATCGTCACGACGACTCCCCCTGCGGTTCGAGGGCCGGGGGTTCGGGGACGGTCTCGAGCCAGTCCTTCAGGCGGGTCTTGCCGTGGATGAGGTCGGCGACCTCGTAGGTGCTGTACTCGTACTCGGGGCTCCAGTACAGCGCGTCGAACGGGCAGACCTCGACGCAGATGCCGCAGTACATGCACAGCGAGTAATCGATCTCGAACCGGTCGAGCTCGTTCTGTGTCCTTGCACGGCCTCCCGGCTTCGACGGGGCCTTCGGCTCTTTGTGGCCCTCGATGTAGATGCACCAGTCGGGGCACTCCCTCGCGCACAGCATGCAGACGGTGCAGGCCTCCGGGTCGAGGGCGATGACGCCGCGGGCCCGCGGGACGGGGATCTCCTGCTCCTGGGGGTACATCACGGTCGGTACCGGCGTGAACAGGTACTTGAGCGTGAACCACATGCCTTTCCACAGGCCGGGGAAGGCGAACCTGCTGCGTTTGTTCAGTGGGGCAGGCATCAGAACACCACCACCTTGAAGAATGCGATGACGAGGATGTTCGCCAGGGCGACGGGGATCAGCCACCGCCACGCCATGTCCTGGAGCTGGTCTTCACGCAGCCGCGGCCAGGTGGCTCTGATCCAGAGGATGAAGAAGACGAGGAGGGAGATCTTGGCGACGAGGACGAGCGGCCCGAGGTAGAGGAGCGCCGTGTCCGACACGAACGGGATCCAGTAGCCGCCGAGGAACAGGGTGGCGGCAATGGCGGACATGGAGATCATGGCGGCGTACTCACCGAGGAAGAACATCGTGAACCGCAGCGACGAGTACTCGGTGAGGTACCCCATCGTGAGCTCCGATTCGGCGATCGGCATGTCGAACGGGATCCGGGAGAGCTCGGCGACCGACGCGACCATGAAGATGACGAAGCTGACGATCTGGCCGGTGAGGAGGAACGGGAGGCTGATCGACAGGCCGCCGATCTCGATGGGCGCCGCCTGCGCTTCGACGATGCCGACCAGCGACATCGTTCCCGCCTGCACGACGACGGCCACCACGGCAAGGGCGAGCGGGAGTTCGTACGCGATGAGCTGACCGGCGGCGCGCAGGCCGCCCATGAGCGAGTACTTGTTCGCCGACGACCAGCCGGCCATGAGCACGCCGAGCGTCGTGAGCGAGGAGACGGCGAGCAGGTAGAAGACGCCGAGGTCGAGGTCGCGGGCGACGAGGCTCGGGCTGAACGGGATCACGACGAACGTCGCGAACGTGGCGGCGACCACGATGTACGGGGCGGCCCGGAAGACGGTGGAGTCGGCGCCCTCGGGAACCAGGTCCTCTTTCTGGATGAACTTGAGGGCGTCGGCGAACGGCTGCGCCCATCCCCATCTGCCGCCTGCGTAGTACGGGCCGATGCGGTGCTGCATGTGCGACATGACCTTCAGCTCTGCGTAGATCGCGACGAGCGCCATG
>JAOZRW010000129.1 GCA_029939995.1 Acidimicrobiia bacterium
GTCACCCTCGACGCCGGACCGATGACCGTCACCTTCGCCCCGAACGACCTACTCGCATAACGCCCCGTATTCGTCATCTCTACACGGGAGCGTCGGACCGCTCGGGCTACTACCGGGTGCTGCGATGTTTGAACAACGCTTTTCGCGCCGCCTTGGAAACCTGCTTGTCCGGATGGGTAGTTCCGATCGCGGCGAGCACGCCCTCTGTTTCGCGCCGGTCGACCCGCCACGCCATCTCGAGCATCGCCGGAAGTCCAACGGTTGCCGCCGCCGGCCCTGCCCAGGCACTCACCGCCGTCTCCGGCCCCCATAGTTCCATCGCCGCGCCGACCAGACGGACGAACCGGTCCGGGTCGCTCCCGCAGTCCATCTCCCAGGGGCTCGCATCGAGGGTGAAGACTTTCCAGATGGTGAGGAACTGGTCGACGTCAGGATCGTCGCCGAGCCTGACGACGGCTTCCCCGGCATCGGGTCCGATCCGGAGCAGTGCCCTGAACGCGAGGCCCCGGCCCGTCTCCCCCGAGAATCGGAATGCGTCGACGAGCAGCATCGGCGCGTCCGCACCGTGATGATCGACCCACGCATCGATCTCTCCGACCGCCTCGGCTTCGGGGAGATCGGACACTTCGGAAAGAAGCTCGTCGACGGTCGCCTCCCTCAACGATCCAACGACCGGCGCGGAGGTCACGCGTGAGGCGAAACGTTGCACGACCCACATGCCAAGCGGTGTGAGCACGACCGTACCGCCCGCTCGATCCGGGGACAGTCCGTACGGGGAGGGAATCTCCTCAACCCCGGAGATCTCCACCACGCCGAACTCCGCGAGACGGTCGAACGCCTTCCGTAGCGACCATTCGACGGTGTCGGCTTCCATCTCGAGACGATGGTCGTCCAGATGGTCAAGATCGAACCGTGAGAGGAGATACTCCCAGAGATGGCCGGCGATGTCATCCATGTCCGTCGGCCCTTCCCGGTAGAGGTCGAGAAGGATCACCGGGACCGACTCGTCGAGCGATTCGGCGTACCAGCCGAACCCGTAAGTGTCATCCCGATAGTGCTCCCGGGTCGGGCCGATGATCTTGAACAGCGTGAGCCATAGGCCGTAGAGCGACTCGAGCGGATCATCGAGCACGACGGTGTTGGGGCCCGGCACGACCTTCGTCCCCCGCAACACGAGAGTGTCCGACTCGAGGGCGATACGGAACGTCATGTGCACGCCCCGGAGCTCCGTCGTCGATCTCGTCTTGTACACGCGGCCGCCGCTCTCCGGATTGAACCGGTCGTTCGTTCCGAGGATCTCGATCAGGGCTCGGCCGTCGGCAAGCTTGAGCTTGCCGGTGCCGGTGACGGGACGGCCCTCGCCGACGAACTCCACGAGCCGTCGCACCCGCTCGGGTATCACTGCGGCACGGGCCGCCGCTTCCAGCTCCTCACGCGGCGGCAACGTGATCGGAGGCAGCGGTTCGATCCACTCTTCGTCCGGAGTCGAGCCGTGCGGCGGCAGGTTCGACGGACCGAGGATGGCGTCGCGTTCCTCGAGCGGCCGCCGGTTGAAGTCTTCCATGAATCGTTGAAGCGAGCCTTCATCGCCCATGTCGATCCCCTCGGCCCGGGCGGCGGTCATGAGCCGCTTGCCCATCGACCAGTTCGACTCATCGAGTGCCGCCTGATGGAAGTGCGGTCGGAGCCGTTCCACGAGGTCGGCGGCGATCTGCGCATCGGCGAAAGACAACGCTCCGGCGTGGGAGAGGAATCGTAGGAACGCGACGAACCCCGTCGGAATCAGATCGAGGTCCTCGACGTCGAGCATCGCTTTCGCCGGATAGAGGCCGAGCAGGATCTCCGCGATGTCGTCCGGCGGCCAAGAGGAGAGATCTCCCCCGAGATAGCCCCACTTGAAGTCCATGACACCGCCGGCGACCCATCCGAGGCCCTTCCCCTCCGCCGTGCGCTCGAAGCGTTCCACCAGATCGTCTCGCGTACGGAGATAGGCCGCTTCATCGTCGGGACCGAATTTCACATTCACGGGGTTGACGATATCGCACCGTCGGCGGAAAGGCCGGATCGAGGGCTGCGAGCGTTTCCGTCCCTCCCGGTCGGTACGTTGCCGGTATCGCATCCCGACCGGAGGGGGTACCGTGAATGTCACAATGGC
>JAOZRW010000062.1 GCA_029939995.1 Acidimicrobiia bacterium
GCCTACTCGGGGGGCCACATCGTTCGGAGGAACTCGAGGAGGGTCTCTGCGACGTCCTTCTTCGGGGCGGGGATGAAGAGGGTCGGGCCTCTCCGTACGGCGCGGCGTTGGAGACGCTCGAGGCGCACCTCCTGCGATGAGCGGAGCTCGACGGGGGACATGCGAACCTCTCCCCTGGCCTGGACGATCTCGTCCAGGTCGATGCGGATCGCCTCGACCCGTAGACGCGCCACCGAGATGAGCCGCTCGGCTTCCGGAGGAAGCGGCCCGTACCGGTCCTCCCATTCGGCGATGACATCGTCGACCTCGCCGTTCGTGGTCGCCGCCGCGAGGCGTCGGTAGCCCTCGAGACGGCCGTCGGCGTCCGGCACGTATTCGTCGGGGAGACGGGCATCGAGCGGCAGGTCGATGCGGATGTCCTTCTCCACCGTGCGCTTCACCGGCTCGCCTTTCAGCTCGCTCACGGCCTCTGCGACGAGCTCGGTGTACAGGTCGAATCCCACGGCGGCGATGTGCCCCGACTGGGTCTCTGAGAGGATGCTGCCGGCGCCGCGGATCTCGAGGTCCCGCATGGCGAGCTCGAACCCGGAGCCGAGGTCGGAGAACTCGCCGATGGCTTCGAGACGTCGATATGCAGCCTCGCCGATGCGTTCCTCCGGCGGGTGGAACAGGTAGGCGTATGCCCGCTGGCTCGATCGGCCGACGCGGCCCCTCAGCTGATAGAGCTGGGCGAGACCGAGCCGGTCGGCCCTTTCGACGATGAGCGTGTTGACCTGCGGGAGGTCCAGCCCGGACTCGATGATGGTGGTGGCGACGAGCACGTCGTAGTCACCGTTCCAGAAGTCGTACATGACCTGCTCGAGCTGACCTTCGCTCATCTGGCCGTGAGCGACGGCGTACCGGGCGTCGGGGACGAGATCGCGCAGCTTCGCAACGGCGTGGTCGATCGACTGGACCCGGTTGTGGACGTAGAAGACCTGTCCCTCGCGCAGCATCTCGCGGCGGATCGCCGCGGAGACGGCCCGTTCGTCGTAAGGGCCGACGTAGGTGAGGATCGGATGCCTGTCTTCGGGAGGTGTCCGGATCTGGCTGACCTCCCGGATCCCGGTGAGCGCCATCTCGAGCGTCCGGGGGATCGGCGTGGCGGTGAGCGTCAGCGCGTCGACCGACGCTCGGAGCGCCTTCAGCTTGTCCTTCGCCCCGACGCCGAACCGCTGCTCCTCGTCGATCACGAGCAGGCCGAGATCCTGGAACTCGACGTCGGCGGAGAGGAGCCGGTGCGTGCCGACGACGACGTCGACCGATCCGTCGGCGAGTCCGGCCACGACCTTGCGCTGCTGTGCGGGCGTGAGGAACCGGCTGAGCACCTCGACCCGGACCGGGAACGGGCGGAAGCGCTCCTCCATCGTCGCGTAGTGCTGCTGGGCGAGGAGCGTGGTGGGAACGAGAAGAGCGGCCTGCTTGCCGTCCTGGACGGCCTTGAACATGGCACGGAGCGCCACCTCCGTCTTGCCGAAGCCGACGTCGCCGAAGACCAGCCGGTCCATCGGAGCATCGACCTCCATGTCCTGCTTCACGTCGGTGATCGCCGTCATCTGGTCCGGGGTCTCCTCATAGGGGAAGGCGGCCTCGAACTCCCGCTGCCACGGCGTGTCGGACTCGAACGCGTGACCGGCTGTCGCCGCCCGGGTGCGGTGGAGGTCGACGACGGCCTCGGCGACCACGGCGACGGCCTTGCGGACCTTCTTGCGGGTCTGCGACCAGTCGGTTCCTCCCATTCGCGACAACCGGGGCGTTTCGCCTCCTGTGTACCGGCGAACGGCTGCCAGCTGGTCGGTCGGGACGTAGATGCGGTCTCCTCCGGCGTATTCGACGAGCAGGTAGTCGCGTGCCGCACCGGCCATGTCGCGGTGGACCAGACCCTCGAAGCGACCGACCCCGTGGTGATGGTGCACGACGTAGTCGCCGGGGTTCAGATCCCGGTACGCCTCTTCGTGGCGTTCACCTCTCCCCTTTCGTGCGGTCCGGTGGGAGCGGCGACGCCCGGCGACTTCGCGCTCGCCGACCACGGCGACGTTGAGTTGCGGCGCCACGAATCCCTGGTGGATTCCGATGGGGAGCACGGCGGACGACACCTCGTCGAGCGTGTCGCTCACCGGCAGTCCTGCCCCGGCTTCGGAGAGGAGTCGCGAGACGCGTTCCGCCGCCGCTTTGCCGTCCATGGCGACGATCACGTCGATGCCTCGGCCGGTCCATCCGGTGATCGTCGAGGCTACGGACTCCGGGTCGCCGGCGACGGCCCCGAATCCGCGCATCTCGTAGCCGTCGTCCCCCGGTGACGACGCAACCGGCGGCGCTTCGAGCACGTCGACCGCATCCCCGGGCTCGAGCGGGAGGTAGAGGGGTGGATGAGTCCCCGATCCGGGACCGTCCTTCCCCCAGGTTCCGGACAGCGCCGTTGCAAGGTCCGCCTCTTCACCGATCAGGTCCTTGCAGCGGTCGGTGGCGCGGGCCGGGTCGAACAGGACGACGATCGCGTCGGTGTCGTCGAGGATCGTCTTCGGCGGCGATATCCACGGGAGCCACGACTCGATCCCCTGGAACCGGATGCCCTCGGCGATCCGCTCCCACGTGGCGGCCCCCCACGGGGCATCCACCATCAGTTCCGCCGCACGCGCCTTCATCTCGTCGGAGATGAGCACCTCGGCCGCCGGGTAGATCTCCACCTCGTCGATGGCTCCGGCCGAACGCTGGTTGGAGACGGCGAACGGCCGGATCTCTTCGATCGTGTCGCCCCAGAAGTCGATGCGAACCGGCTGGGGTGCATGGGTCGGGTAGACGTCGACGATGCCGCCGCGAACGGCGAACTCGCCGCGTCCCTCGACCCGATCGGTTCTCCGATATCCGAGTTCCGCGAGCGCCCAGGTCACATCTTCGAACTCCACGTCCGCACCGGCCTCGAGAACGATCGGGTTCACCGGTGTCGGGCTGAGACGCTGGGTGACGGCCCGTACGGATCCGACGACGATGGCGGGGCCGCCGCTCTCCAGCGCGTGCCGTGCGACGATCCGGTCGGCCATCGTCGTCACGCTCGGAGAGACGTGTTCGAACGGCAGGGTCTCCCATGCGGGAAGGTGCCTCCCCAGGTCCGTGAACAGGCCCAGGTCGTCGACGAGTTCCTCGGCCTCGCGCTCCCCCGGCACGACCGCGAGGATGCTGCGATCGGTGCGTGCGGCGATGCCGGCGAGGACGACGGATCGCAACGCCGGCGGCACCACGAACCGGCCGGGGATCGGTGGGACGAGGTCACGGCCGAAGCGTGCGACGACGGAGGTGAGAGGTGCGACCACGGGGAGACATCGTACCGACCGACCGGGTCAACGCATCACCGCGTCAGCGGGAAACGAATCCCTCCGCCCGCAACCAGGCGACGGTTCTGGCGAGCATGTCGGGGAGCGGCGTGTACTCCATGCCGAGCTCGACGACCGATCGGGTAGCGTCGAAGCGGTGTCCGTGGAGCAAGGTGCGCAGCATTTCGAGACACATCGGACGGTCCCGGCCCCCGATGCCCGCTGCGGCCGCGACCGGCGAGAGGCCCACGGCCAGCCACCGGGGAAGGATGATCGGCTCGATCGCCCGATCCGCCGCTTCCGCGAGCATGCCGACGAACGT
This sequence comes from Acidimicrobiia bacterium, assembly GCA_029939995.1. Classification (GTDB taxonomy): domain Bacteria; phylum Actinomycetota; class Acidimicrobiia; order Spongiisociales; family UBA5794; genus JAHEEL01. The sequence continues at coordinate 3,673 of JAOZRW010000062.1, forward strand.
CCGGATGTCGGCCGTCGCCCCGTTGACGAGGTACCGCTCCCCCGCCGCGCCGCGCTCCGCGGCGAGAAGATGAGCCCGCGCTGTGTCGTCGATGTCGACGACCGAAAGGGTCGTCTCGATCGCGACGGGACGCCGCATGCTCAGCGCGTACCGGAGGAGAAGCGCCGATCCCGTCGACCGGCCGGGCCCCTGCACCGATGACGGGTTGACGGCGACCGCCTCGACGCCGAGCCGGTCGGCTTCCTCGAAGAACGCCCGCTCACCGAGGTACTTGGACCGCGCGTAGTGCGAGAGGAATCGGCCGCTGTGCCGCGTCGATTCGTCGGCGATGACCCCGTCGGGCTCGCCGATCACTGCTGCAGACGATGTGAGAACGACCCGGCGCACACCGGTGTCTGCAGCCGCCCGCACAACGGTCCGGACGAGATCGACGTTCGTGCGGTACATGGGGCCCGGGTCTCCCGGGCACATCTTGTTGACGCCGGCGACGTGATATGCGATCTCGCATCCGTCCATTCCCCGTCGCAGCGCACCGCCGTCCGCCAGGTCGCCGGGGACGGGATCGGCTCCCCTACTCCCGACGGCCTCGGCGGCCGCTTCGGATCGAACGAGCGCCTTCACATCGGCGCCGGATGCCACGAGATGGTCGACCACGGCGCCGCCGACGAAGCCGGATCCCCCGGTTACGAAGACGGTCATCGACGGCATTGCGCGTCGCCCACCGGTCAGTCCTTGTGTCGGGTCGTGGTGAACACGCTGCGGAACCGGGAGAAGTAGTCACCGGCGGAGACGATGGTCGAGATGACCGCCGCCGCCATGAGCCACTGGTCGAGACGCCACGGCCCGATCATGACGTCGAGACGGAGAATGGCGAAGGAGATCGCGGTGAACTGGAGCGCAGCCTTGGACTTGCCCCACATGCTCGGGGGAACCGTCCCGGAGTCGAGCGCTGCGACGCTCCGCAACCCCATGATGGCGATCTCACGCCCGATGATGATGAACGCGACCCAGGTGGACACGGTCCCGATCTCGACGAGCGCGATGAGAGCGCCGGCCACGAGGATCTTGTCCGCGACGGTGTCGAGGAACGCTCCCAGGGTGCTCGTGAGCTGCCAGCGCCTCGCCAGGTACCCGTCGGCAAAGTCGGTGAGTGCCGCGACGACGAAGACGGCCGTCGCCGCGATTCTGATGCCCTGGTCGTCGGGAGCGCCCAGGATCAGGGCCATGGCGACCGGCGTGAGGATCAGCCTTGCGACGGCGAGGAGATTCGGAATCGACGACATGTGGGCCGGATGCTACTCGTCCTGCCCGGCCTCCACCCACCCCATCGACCGGTCGACGGCCTTGTGCCACTGGGTCCACCGATGGCTCCGATCGTCCGGATCCATGTTGGGCGTGAAGGTGCGATCCTCTTCCCAGTGCGTCGCGATCTCCTCGAGACTCTCCCAGAATCCCACGGCCAGGCCGGCCGCATATGCGGCGCCGAGCACCGTCGTCTCGCTGGTCTTCGGGCGGACGACGTCCACGTCGAGCATGTCGGCCTGGAACTGCATCAGGATGTCGTTGACGACCATGCCGCCGTCCACCTTGAGGAGCGAGAGCGATACGCCGCTGTCGGCCTCCATCGCTTCGAGCACGTCGCGGGCCTGGAAGGCGGTCGATTCGAGCACGGCACGGCCGATGTGGCCGCGGTTCGCGAATCGGGTCAGGCCGGTGATGACACCCCGGGCGTCGTCGCGCCACCACGGTGCGAAGAGACCGGAGAACGCCGGCACGAAGTAGACGCCGCCGTTGTCCTCGACGGAGAGCGCCAGTTCGGTGATCTCGGATGCGGAGTCGATCATCTTCAGGTTGTCCCGCAGCCACTGGACGCCCGCACCCGCGATCGCGATCGATCCCTCGAGTGCGTAGCGGGCCGGTTCGCCCTCCCGTTGGTACGCAACCGTCGTGAGCATCCCGTTCTCCGATCGAACGGCTTCCTCGCCGGTGTTGAGGAGGAGGAAACACCCTGTTCCGTAGGTGTTCTTGGCCGTGCCCGGCTCGAAGCACGCCTGGCCGAAGAGCGCCGCTTGCTGGTCGCCGAGGATCCCGGTGAAGGGGACGCCGGGGAGCGGATCGTGGGCTGTTCCGATCAGACCCGAGGATGGAACGATCCGCGGAAGCACCGATCGGGGAACGCCGATCGCGTCGAGCAGATCGTCTTCCCAAGCGAGCGTCTCGAGGTCCATGAGCATCGTCCGGCTTGCATTCGTGACGTCGGTGACGTGCTCCCCGGTGAGGTTCCACGCCACCCAGGTGTCCATCGTCCCGAATGCGACGTCGCCATCCTCCGCCCGGGATCGCAGCTCGGCGTCGTGATCGAGCAGCCACCGGATCTTCGGCCCGGCGAAGTACGTTGCGAGCGGCAGACCCGTCCTGGCCCGGAACCGGTCGGGCCCCTCGTCACCGGCGAGATCCCGGCAGAGGTCGGCCGTACGGAGGTCCTGCCAGACCACGGCGTTCGTGAGTGGGCGGCCGGTCTCTCTCGACCACAGCAGCGTGGTCTCACGCTGGTTGGTGACGCCCACGGCGACGACGTCCGCCGGTGAAGCGTCGACCATGTCGAGGGCTTCCCTGATGACGAGATCGATGTTGGTACGGATCTCGTCCGGGTCGTGCTCGACCCATCCGGGTCGCGGGTAGATCTGTTCGTGCTCTCGCTGAGCCATCGCGACGATCGAACCGTGTCGATCGACGAGCACGCACCGGGAACTGGTCGTCCCTTGATCGATCGCTGCAACGTACGAACCCATGCGAGTACCCCTCAGTCGTTCAACTCTCCCGCCGCCTGTCTGGCGATCTCACCGCCGTCGAGAGCGAACACCTCGATGACCCGGGCGGCCTTGATGATGCTCTCCTCGACGGTGCCTCGTTCGACCTTAGCGAATCGACCGAGGACGTAGTCCGCGGGGTCGATCCGATCCGGGGGTCGTCCGACGCCCAGTTTGAGTCGCCAGAAGTCTTTCGTGTCGAGCGATCCGACGATCGAGCGGATCCCGTTGTGACCGCCGGCTCCGCCGCCGAACTGGACGCGCAGCTTCCCGAACGGCAGATCGATGTCGTCGTGCACGATGAGGAGCCGGTCGCCGTCGACGCGTTCGTAGCGTGCGAGCGGGGCCACGCTCTGGCCGCACTCGTTCATGAACGTCCGCGGCAAGGCGAGAACCACTCGCGTCTCCCCGAATCGCACGTCCGCTACATCGGCCCTGATTCCGAGCCTCGCGCGCTTGAACGTGGCGTCGGGTACCGCGGCAGCGACCGCATCTCCACCGATGTTGTGGCGTGTCCCGTCGTAACGGGACCCGGGGTTCCGAAGACCGACGATGAGTTTCGTGGCCACAGGCCGGGATCAGGCCTCTTCGGAAGAGGTCTCTTCCGCAGCTTCGCCCTCTTCGCCCTCTTCGCCCTCTTCGCCCTCGAGCAGTTCCTCGGGGACCTCTTCTTCGACGACGGTGGGCAGCAGCACGGTGACCAGCGGTCGGTCCAGGTCGGTCGTGTAGATGACTCCTTCGAGTTCCGGCAGGTCCGCGACCTTCACGGTGTCGCCGATGCCGAGGTCCGAGATGTCCACTTCGATCGACGTCGGGATCGCGGTCGGGAGCGCCATCAGCATGACCGAAGTCTCGACGGTCTCGACGAAACCGCCGTCCTCCTGGACGCCCCTCGGCGTTCCGACGTACTCCAGGCCGACCTCAGCCTCGATCTCGATGTCGAGAGAGACCTTGATGAAGTCGAGGTGAGTGATGTCGCCGCGGACCGGGTCGCGCTGAACCTCGCGCGCGACCGTGAGGACGCTTTCGCCGTCTTCGATCTCGACGTTGATCAGCGCGTTGAAGCCCGCTTCGGTGTGCAGCACGCTGTACAGGGCGCGTCCGTCGATCGCCACCGGCTGGGGCTCGACGCCCTTGCCGTAGACGACTGCGGGAACCTGCCCGTCGCGACGCATCCGTCGCGCCGGTCGGCTTCCTGATCCGGTGCGCTTGAGAGCGCGCAAGGTCTCTTGCTGCATGATTGGGCTCCTCGAAGAACTCTCTGGGGGTCTGCGGAGTGTAGAGCGCCGCGTGAGCAAAGCGCATGTCGGACGGATACGAGTAGAAAGTAGAAAGTAGAAAGACGCGGTTGAAGCCCCTCTTTCTACTTTCTACTTTCTACTTTCTACTT
>JAOZRW010000008.1:0-62315 GCA_029939995.1 Acidimicrobiia bacterium
TCGACACCGGCCTCCTTGAGGTCTTCGAGGTAGAAGTCCGGGTTCAGCGTCATCAGGTGGCAGTCGATCGGCAGGTCGGTGACGTTCCTGATGGACTTGATCACCGGGATCCCGATCGTCAGGTTCGGGACGAAGTGCCCGTCCATGACGTCGACGTGGAGGAGATCGACCTCATCTTCGATCAACGCTATCTCCTCACCCAGACGGGCGAAGTCGGCGGCGAGGACGGATGGTGCGATGCGGGGTGCCTTGATCACGGATGCGAGTGTATCCGCTTCTCGGATCGCAGCGGCGGCACGCTCCCGACGGCGCCCGGCACCGGTTCAGCGCTCGATGACGGCGATGAACATGCCGTCGGATCCGGTGAGATGCGGAGCGAGGAGGATGCCCCCGTCGAGTTCGAGACCGGGCAGTTCGTCCGGGGGCCGGGACCCGGTCCCGTCGACGACCCGGGTCGTCTCGTCGGGTGTGATCGTGCAGACGGAGTAGACGAGGCGCCCCCCGGGACGGAGGAGCGCCGTCGCCGCGTCGAGCATTCGCCGCTGCATCCGGCCCGCCTCCGCAGGGTTCTCCGGTCCGATCCGATGGCGGATCTCGGGTCGGCGGCGCAACGTCCCCAGACCCGTGCAGGGGGCGTCGAGCAGGACACGGTCGAACGTGCCGGGCCGCAGCGGTGGGTCGGCGGCATCGCCAACGATCCACGGCACGTCGACTCCCATTCGGTGGAGGCGCCGGGCGGCGGTTGCCGCGCGGCGCTCGTGCCGGTCCACGGCGACCAGCATCCCTTCCCCCTCCATCAGGTCCCAGAGGTGGAGGGTCTTGCCTCCCGGTGCAGCCGCCAGGTCGGCGACGCGGTCCCCCGGTCGCGGGGCCAGAGCGAGGCCGACCGCGATCGACGACGGGTCGGACACGGCCAACGCGCCGTCGGCGATCTCGGACCGGTAGCGACCGATGTCGTCGACGATGAACGCTCCGGCGATCCCTTCGACCGCGGTCCCCGGTTGCACGCCCCGGCGGTCCCGCACCCCGACCTTCGCCGGTTGGTTCGACGCGTCCAGGAACGCCGTCGCAGCTTCCGTCCCGTAGGCGTCGACCAGGCTCTCGAACATCCACGGAGGCACACCGAACCGGAGCGCCTCGCCTTCCGTCCCGGCGGGAAGCTCAGGTTCCCCGTTGCGGACGACGTTCCGCAACAGGCCGTTGACGAACCCGGCTGCTCGCGGTGACCCGAGGGCGCGAACCGCCTCGACGGCGCTGTCGACGGCGGCATAGTCGTCGCCGTCGGTGAAGAGGATCTCCCCCACGCCGATGCGCAGCACGTTGCGAACGTCTTCCTCGATCGTTCGGTGCGCATACCGAGCGATCGTGCGGTCGATCCGGGTCAGATGGCGGATGGCGGCGTAAACGAGCCGCTGGACGAACACCGCGTCGCGATGCTCGAGATCGCGCGTCCCCGTCCGGATCAGTACGTTGGAGTAGGCCCCCTCCTCGATGATCCGTTCGAGGAGCGTGGCGGCTACGACCCGGGCTTCGACTCCTCGCTTCACGACGGTGCCGGATCGAGACGACCACCGGCACCGCGCCGCCCGTTCATCCAAGCGGTGCCGGCCATCGGCGCCTTCCCTGCAGGTTGAACGACGTCGAGGCGGATGCTCCCGTCGGCGAGACCGAGCACCGGAGCTCCGTCCTGCGAAGCGATCACCCCCGGATCGATCGTCTCGTCCGATGGGGACGCTGCGTGAACGAGGATGCGAACACCGTCCAACGTGAACCAGGCGCCGGGCCGGGGGTTGAACGCGCGGATCGCCCGCTCCGCATGAGCGGCGGTCCATCCCGGGTCGATCCTCGCTTCGGTTCGCTCGAGCCGCGGGGCGAGGGTCACACCGGTTCTCAACTGCGACGCCGGTACCAGCCGACCTCTGAGATAGTCCGGCACCGTGTCGTCGATCAACATCGCTCCGAGGTACGAGAGCCTCCCGGTGAGGGACCCGCCGGTTTCGTCGGATGCGATCGGCGTCTCCACGGCGGCGATCACCGGGCCCGTGTCCATACCCTCGTCGAGCTTCATGAGGCTCACGCCGGTCGTGTCGTCTCCCGCCAGCAGCGCCCGCTCCACCGGGGCCGCTCCGCGCCAGCGTGGGAGCAGGGAGAAGTGCACGTTGACGAATCCCCGCGGGAGGCTCTGCAGCATCGCAGAGGTCAAGATCCGCCCGTAGGCGACCACGAAGCCGATGTCTGCGTCGGATCCGGCGATCCGATCCTCGAGTTCGTCACGGTTCTCCGGTTGAGCGACCTCGATGCCCCACTCCAGCGCTGCGGCCTTCACCGGTGGCGGGGTCGGCCTGCCCGATCGGCCGCGTGCGCGATCCGGGCGTGTGATCACCAGCCCGACGTCTGTGACGTCCATGACGGCGGCGAGACTCGCGACGGCTGCGGAGGGGGTCCCGAGGAAGATCGAACGCATCAGGATCCACCGGGTGGTCGGACGTCGCGCAAGTCGCTGAGCGCCTGTTTCCGCATGCGCTTCGGCAGACGGTCGAGGATGATCAGGCCGTTGAGATGATCGATCTCGTGTTGGAGGAGGCGCCCCATCAGCTCGTCGCCGGCGTATTCCACGGGCTTCCCCTTCGGATCGAGCCCGCGGGCTCGTGCGAACGCCGGTCGTGAGAACTCCCACCAGCGGCCCGGCACCGACAGGCACCCCTCCTCGAACTTCCACTTCCCGGACGTCTCGACGATCTCGGCGTTGATCATGGCGAACGGCCCGTCGCCGATGTCCGCGACGAAGATCTGCTTCGAGATCCCGATCTGCGGTCCGGCAAGACCCACGCCGGGTGCTTCGTACATGACCTCGAGCATGTCGTCGATGAGACGCGACAGCTCGGGTCCGAACTCGGTGATCGGCGTCGTGGCCCTTCGGAGAACGGGGTCGGGGAAGACGCGAATGGGATAGATCGGCATAGGGCCACAGCGTACCGGTTCCCCTGCCACGTCACCACATCCGACTCCGTCGTCACAGATCCAGCGGGTCGGCGTCGACGCGGACCCGCGCTCCCCCGTCGCGCAACTGCTGGACGGCTCGCCGCAGGCGGATCCTCGTGCGTGACAGGTCTCGGCCCTGGATGAGCCACCGCTGCCGATCCCCTTCGCCGGCGGGCCCGAGCAGAACGGCGTCGGTGGTGGCCTCCGCGAGCAGCGCCGTTGCGTCCCCGGCGTCGGTCTCGACGGCGATCAGCTCTCCGACGGGCGGGAACCCGCCGCGTCCGCGCTCCTCGATCACCCCGTTCAGGTACGGCACCGGATCCCCCGAGCGGAGAGCGGCGAACGCCGGATGATGCGGCACCGACGTTTGGACCAGCGCCCTTCGTCCCCGACCGGGACGCGCAGCGAGCACCGCTCGAGCGAGAAGCCGCAGCGTCTCTTCCTCCGCGCGGTAGTTCGGTGCGAGGAGGCTGCGGTCTGGGTCGATCACGACGACGAGATCCACCGGTTCGAGTCCGACGAGGTCCCGTTCGGTTCCGACGGTGATCGGCAGTCGATCCCCGACGACCCCCACGACATCGGGAAAAACCCGATCGAGATCGTCGATGGTCCGCGAGATGCCGCCGCTCAACGCTTCGAATCTCCGCCCGCCGCACGACAGGCAGCTCGGGTAGGTCGCGTCGCAACGTGCGCACGTCCCGGAACGGTCGAGCATCGAGTCGCAGGTAGGGCATCGTCTCAGCTCCCGGCATCGGGCGCAGCGGAACGAGCCTCCTCGCCTCGGCACGAGGACGAAGATCGACCCGCGATCAGCGGCCGCCGCGATGGCGAGGCGTGCCCGCTGCCCGATCGGGCCCGATCCGAAATCCTCGGCCGTCCGATCGACGATCTCGACCAGGGGCCAGATGCGACGATCGAAACGAAGGATCTCGACTCCCGCCGACAGAGCCTCCGTGGTGGGAACCGAACCGGTCATGAGCAGACCGAACCGCTCAACGGAGGCCCGACGGCGCAGCACGTCGCGCACGTGATAGGTGGGGGTCTGGGGAGACTTGTAGGCTCGCCGTCCTTCTTCGAGAACGACGGCCAGGCCGAGGTGCGACCTTCCCCAGAAGGCAACTTCGCGTGTTCCGACCACGATGGCGCCCGTCGGAGCGGAGAGTCTCGTCCAGGCGGTCGTGCGGACCGATGCCGACTCGTCGCTGGTGGCCCGTCGCACGCGGGTTCCGTAGGTCGATTCGAGGATCGCCGCCGTGGCGCTCGCTTCCGCAACGGTTGGGGCCGTGACGATGACGTTCTTGCCGCGTTGCACGACCGGTGTGATGGCGGACATCACGGCGTCCAGCGGCGTGCCGGAGAGGAGGTATCCGGGCCTGGTACGACCCTGCTCCACCTGACGGGTTCCCCATCCCGTCAGCGGCCCCGGCCGCCCCTCGGGTACGGGTGCGGGCGTGTTTCGCGGCGCGGCTCTCGGCAAGTTCGGCGGGGCGCAGCGAGAGAGCACCGTCGACAGCGGCGCGACGTAGTGAGTCGCCGCCCATCGCAGCGTCTGCAACAGCGCCGGGTCGAAGATCCCCTGCTTGCCGGAGCGGGCGGCGATCGGCCGCAGCGCTCTCTCGGGCGTGCCCTCCGTCACCGATGTGACGTAGCCGCGGACCCGTCTCCCCCCGAGGGGAACCCGCACGATGTCCCCCACGTCCACATCGGCCATCGCTTCGGGTACCTCGTACGTGAACCCGTCGTCGACGGCGAACGTGGGCACGTCGGGGACAACCTGGGCGAGCCTGGTCAGGTGGACGGTCCCTCCCATTTGCACATCTCTGAGATCCGATCCCAGAGCCGTTCGGCGACCTCGGCCTTGGGCATCAGGCTCCACGGTTCCGTCGCGCCGTCCGGGAGTATGAGGGTGACCTGATTCGTGTCGGTTCCGAAACCCGAGCCGGGTGCGCTGACGTCGTTGGCCACCAGGAGGTCCACGCCCTTGCGCCGTGCCTTCGCGACGGCTTCGTCCAGCGAGCCCACCTCGGCGGCGAACCCGACCAGGAACGGACGATCGTCCATCCCGGCGATCCCGCCGAGGACGTCGGGGGTCGGCTCCAGTTCGAGCGTCGGAGGGCCTTCCTTCCGGCGCAGCTTGCCTTCGACGGGACGTGCGGGTCGGAAGTCGGCGACGGCGGCCGCCATCACCGCGACGTCGGCCCGCTTCGCTGCTTCCCACGCCGCATCGGCCATCTCGGCTGCGCTCTCTACCTCGACGCTCTGAACCCGGGGATGCTCGACGGCCGGGCCTGCCGTGACGAGCGTCACCGTGGCCCCTCGGCGTGCCGCGGCGACGGCGATCGCGTTGCCCATCTTGCCGGACGAGTGATTCCCGAGGTAGCGGACGCTGTCGATGGCTTCGCGGGTGCCCCCGGCGGTCACGAGCACTTCGACTCCCGTCATCGGCCCTCCCGGGAGGACGGCCGCAACGGCGTCTGCGATCTGTTCGGGTTCCGCGAGTCGGCCAACTCCGGTGTCTCCCCCCGCCAGGGCCCCCGAGGCGGGTTCCACGATGTGATAGCCGAACGACGCCAGCCGTTCGACGTTCGAGACGGTTGCCGGGTGTTGCCACATCTCCGTGTGCATCGCCGGGGCGATCACGACGGGCGCGGTCGTGGCGAGCACGGTCGCGACCAGAGCATCATCGGAGAGACCGTTCGCGAGGCGAGCAAGGGTCGCAGCGGTTGCCGGCGCGATGACGATGACGTCTGCCCACCGTGCCAGCGTCGTGTGCGGACTCACGTCTCCGGCGTTGAACATGCCGGTCACCGGGCGCGTGCCGGTGATCGCAGCGAGCGTGTGCGGGCCCAGGAACTCCATCGCAGACTCGGTCATGACGGGCCGTATCACGGCGCCTCGCTCGATGAGCCGCCGGGCGAGATATGCAGCCTTGTAGGCAGCGACGCCCCCGGTCACACCGAGCACGACGCGACGCCCGGCGAGCATCGTCTACTCCTCGATGGGAGCGATGACGACCTTGTCCTCGGCGATCTCTTCGAGGGCGATCGACAGCGGCTTCCGGGAGAGGCTGTGCACTTGCGGGGGGACGAATCCGCCGAGCCCCTCGCCGAGTTGGTTGAAGTAGGCGTTGATCTGTCGCGCTCGTCGCGCCGAGAGGACGACCAATCCGAAACGGGATTTGGCCTTCTCGACGACGAGGCCGATCGGCGGCTTGGTCATCATGCGGAATCACTCCTGGTTGCTGCAGCTGGGCCGGCGCCCGCAGGCGCGTCCGGATCCGAGTCCGATGTGGCCGGTGCCCCGAGTATAGAGGCAACCTGGGAGATCGCGGCCTCGAGATCGTCGTTCGTCACGAGAACGTCGTAGGTCTCCACGGCGTCGGCGATCTGCTCGTCGGCCACGGCGAGCCGCCGGGCCACGTCCCCCTCGTCCGTGTCTCCCCTCCCCCGGAGCCTCCGTTCCAGTTCACCTCGCGACGGCGGCATCAGGAACACGAGCGTGGCGGCCGGGTAGGCAGCTTTCACCTGATGGGCCCCGTCGTTCTCGATGTCGAGGATGACGTGGGTCCCGCTCTCGAGGATCTCGACGACCGGCCCGCGAGGCGTCCCGTACCGGTGGCCTCCGTACTCGGCCCACTCGAGCATCCCGCCCGATCGGACGAGATCTTCGAAGGCATCGTCGTCGACGAACCAGTACTCGCGGCCGTTCACCTCTCCACGGCGAGCGCTGCGCGTCGTCGCCGATACGGAGAACTTCGCTCCGGTGCGTTCGATCACGCCGTCGATGACGCTGGACTTGCCCACCCCGGACGGCCCGGAGATGACCAGCAGGTGGCCTTCAGTCGAACGTGGCAAGGAGATCTTCCCGCTGTCGACGCCCGAGCCCGCGGATCTTCCGATTCTCCGCGATCCCGAGCTCTTCCATCAAACGCTTCGCTTTGATCTTTCCCATCCGCGGCATCGATGCGAGCAGCGGGAATACCTTCGTCCCGGCCACGATGTCGTCCTGATCGGCCCGCTCGAATACCTCGGCGAGCGTGAGCGACCCGGTCTTGAGCAACGCCTTGATCTCCGCCCTCGTCCGGCGGGCATCGCCGGCTTTGGCGAGCGCGGCGGCACGCTGGTCGGCGGTCATGGGCGGCAGGTTGTTGATATCAGCCATGGTCAGACTCTATCAATCCGGATGCCCGGACCGGTGAACTCGGGCCGAGAGGGTCGCTGCAGCGGCAGCCGGATCGGGCGCTCCGGTGATCGATCGCCCGACGAGGACCATGTCGGCTCCTCGCGTAACGGCCTCGCGTGGGTCGGTTGCCCGGCTCCCGGCATCCGCCTTCCGGCTCCGCCCCTTCAGCTCCGCGACTCTCAGGAGGCCCGGTGCCGCTTCGGCTACGACGTTCACTTCCTCGAGGGGCGACACCACACCCTCGCAACCCGCCGATTCGGCGACTTTGGCCCGACGCGCCACGAGCTTTCCGGGCGACCGATCGACCCCCACGCTCACGAGTTCCGCCCGATCGAGCGACGGCAGGACGGTCACGCCGAGCACGCCGGCGGGGGCATCGCCCGATCCGTCGCGAAGTCCACGAACAGCCGCCCGCAGCATCTCTCGTCCTCCCCCAACGTGCGCGGTCACCCACCGCGCTCCGTGACGGCCGAGATACCGGGAGGCGGCTTCGACCGGTTCCGGGTCATCGTGGAGCTTCGCATCGACGAGGACCGGCCGCCCGAGCGCCACGAGCGTCGAGATGACGAGCGGCCCCGGACCGTGGAGCAGAGCGAGACCGATCTGGAATCCGTCGACGTGGTCCGCCACCGTCTCGGCCATGCGTACCGCCGTCTCCGCGTCGGGCAGATCGAGGGCGACGATGATCCCCGTCACGAGGGTCCGGCTTGCGTACGGCCCATCTTGCCCATCTCTCCCCTCGCCTTGTCGTCCACGCCTAGCGGTGAACAGGAGATTCGCCGTCGCGTACATCCCCTGCGGCACCGGCCAGCACGCCGTTGACGAATCGTCCGGAGTTCGCCGTCGAGTACCGCTTCGCGAGTTCGACGGCCTCCGACACGATGACGCCCACGGGCGTGTCGGTGTATCTCAGCTCGTACACGCCGATCCTCAGGATCGTGCGGTCGACGGCCGGCATCCTCGTGATCCGCCACCCCGTGGCATGCTCGTTGATGATGGCATCGATCTCGTCGAGATGGGCCTGCACCCCCGCGGCGAGACGTCCCGCCCGGCCGGTCGGTTCGATGGGATCCGCAGCACCTCCGACGTCGGCGGCGTACAGCATCCCGAGCGCCTGTTCCCTGGCGTCCTGCTTGCTCACGTCACCCGGGTGATGTAGTTCCCGGTTCGCGTGTCGATCTTGAGGACGTCACCCACGTCGACGAAGAGCGGCACCTGGACGACGAGACCGGTCGAGAGCGTCACCGGCTTGGTCGCTCCGGACACGCGGTCACCCTTCACTCCCGGTTCCGCCTGCACGACCTCCAGTTCGACCGCGGCTCCGAGCTCGATCCCGATCGGTTTCTGCTCGTACATCGAGAGGCGAACCGTCATCCCGTCGGCGAGATACGCCGCGGCGTCGCCGACCGCTTCCTCGGACAGGGCGATCTGCTCGTAGGTCTCCCCGTCCATGAAGGTGAAGCCCATGTCGTCGCGGAAGAGGTACTGGAAGTCGCGACGATCGATCACCGCTTTCGGCACGTTCTCCCCCGCTCGGAACGTCCGGTCGATCACCGCTCCGGTGATCTGGTTCTTGAGTTTCATCCGGACGAAGGCCTTGCCTTTGCCGGGTTTCACGTGCTGATACTCGACGACCTGGAACAAGCCCTCGGGAAGGTTCAGGGACATGCCCGGTTTCACGTCGTTGGTTGAGATCATCAGTCGGGGCTCCTCGTGTTCAATCGATGCCGATGGCGGCCAGCGCGGCACGTACGGTAGCGTCGTCCGGGTGTACGACCAGGGGATCTCCGACGTCGCGGAGTACTACGAAGCGGATGCCGCCGGCGTCCCGTTTCTTGTCGAGGGCCATCAGATCTTCAACGGTTCGCCCGTCCACACCCGGTGCGCTGATCGGCAACCCGAGCGAGGCGATGAGGGCGTCGTGATCGGCCCTGCCGGCGAATCCCACCGTGCGTTCCCCGACGACTCCGGCCGCGACCATGCCGATCGCCACCGCCTCACCGTGGCTGATACCGGCCGCGATCTCGACCCCGTGCCCCACCGTGTGCCCGTAGTTGAGAACCGCACGCGCTCCGCTCTCGCGGAAGTCCCCCGACACGACGCGAGCCTTCACCCCGACCGCACGCTCCACGACCTCACCCAGCGGGGCGGCGAGCCCCTTGTCGCGGTAGAGATCAACGAGTATCGGATCTCCTATGAATCCCGTCTTGAGGGCCTCTGCCGCTCCTTGACGGATGAGCACTGTGGGGAGCGCTTCGAGGACGTCGACGTCGATCAGGATGCGGGCGGGGTGTCGAAACGCCCCGACGAGGTTCTTCCCGCCGACGTTGACCCCCGTCTTGCCGCCGACGCTCGCGTCGACCGCACCGAGGAGCGTGGTCGGGGCGAGAACGCATTCGATCCCGCGCAGGTACGTGGCGGCGACGAATCCCGCGAGGTCGGTGGCGGCTCCACCGCCGATGCCGAAGATCGTGTCCGCCCGTCCCAGCGTCAGGTCGTTGAGATCACGGACCACGGATTCGACGACGCTGAGGCTCTTCGCTGCATCACCGTCGGGCAGCGTGATCACGGTGACCTGGTTTCCCGCATCCGAGAGCGACCGCTCCACCTGCTCTACCGGGCCCGTGACGGTGGGTTGTGTGAGGACGACGACCCGGCGCCGTTCCGGGTTGGGCGGCATCAGCGACCCGGCTCGTGTGAGGATGCCCCGTTCGATGTATATCTCGGACACGACGGCGTCGCCTTCGGTGATCACGATCGGCGCCATAGACCCTCCAGTTCGTCGGCAACTTCCTCGATCGGCCGCCGTGCATCGATCACGTGGTCGGCCGCCGATCGGTACATCCCCCTGCGCTCTTCGGCGATGCTTCGCAGGGCGTCTCCGACCCGGTCGCGGAGCAGCGGGCGGTCGTCGGAGCCCCGAAGACGCCGCTCGAGCGTCTCTACGTCGGCGTCGAGCAGCACCGTCGTGCCCGCGGAGCGCATCGTCTCTACGTTGGCGGCATCGAGTACGGCCCCGCCCCCGGCGGCAACGACCCCGTCGGGGGCTCCGGCGACCGTTCTCACGGCGATGCATTCCCGTTCCCTGAATCCCGTTTCACCCTCTTCGTCGAAGATCGATGCGATGGAGGTGCCCGCGTTCCGCACGATCATCTCATCCGTGTCGTAGAACGGGATAGCGAGGCGCTGAGCAACCAGGCTGCCCACAACGGACTTGCCGCTCCCCATCATCCCGATCAGCCAGAGATGGCCCATCAGAATTCGGCGAGTCGTCGCCGGTGCGCCTCGTCTGCGGCGACGAACGCTTCGACCGTGTCGCCGCCGTAGACACGTTGCATCTCCACGGCGATCGCCAGAGCGAGCATCTGCTCTGCGACGACCCCGGCGGCGGGAACGGCGCAGACGTCGCTTCGCTCCCGGAACGCCACGGACACTTCGCCCGTCACGACGTCCACGGTCGCGAGCGGCCGCATGAGGGTCGAAATGGGTTTCATCGCTGCACGGGCGCGGATGAGATCGCCGTTGCTGATACCGCCTTCGATGCCTCCCGCCCGGTTCGTGCTCCTCGTGAAAGCGTTCCCGGCCGCGTAGATCTCGTCGTGAGCGGCGGATCCCGGCCGACCCGCCGATGCGAACCCGTCCCCGATCTCCACACCCTTGATGCCCTGGATGGACATGAGTCCGGCCGCGATCGCCGTGTCGAGCCGACGGTCCCAGTGGACGTGACTTCCGATCCCGGCGGGCACGCCGTAGGCGAGCACTTCGACGACTCCCCCGACCGTGTCGCGCTCCTCCTTCGCCCGCTCGATCACTTCGATCATCGCCTCCGCCGCGGCTTCGTCCTTGGATCGCACCGGCGATGCGTCGATCACCGTCAGGTCGCCCGGCCCCGGCACGTCGGCCGTGGAGACGATCTCGCCGATCTGCACGACGTGGCTGATCACGGTGACACCGACCTCGGCGAGAAGCATCTTCGCGACGTACCCGGCGACCGTTCGCGCCGCCGTCTCGCGCGCGGACGCCCGTTCGAGGACATCGCGGGCATCGTGGGTTCCGTACTTCATCATGCCCGGCAGATCCGCATGGCCCGGCCGTGGCGCCGTCATCGTGCGACGAGCCGTCCCCGGCTCCGGTGACATCTCCCCCGACCATCGTTCCCATTCGGTGTTGCGGATCGCGACGGCGATCGGGCCGCCGAGGGTCCGGCCGAAGCGAACGCCGCCGAGAATCTCGATCTCGTCGCGTTCGAGGCGCATGCGCGGCCCGCGGCCGTAGCCGAGACGCCGGCGGGCGAGCTCTTCGGCGAGACCGTCGGCATCTACGGCGAGTCCGGCCGGAGCGCCTTCCACGATCGTTGTGAGGGCGGGTCCGTGGGACTCGCCTGCGGTGAGGAATCGGATCATTCGACCATCGTGGCAGGGGTTGGCTTCCTTGTCACGCTCCACCGCCGAGATACCAGTCCGCGATCCTCCCTGCCCACACGAGCGCCAGGTATGCGCCGCCCACGAGGTACGGGCCGAACGGGATGGCGTCCTTTCGATCTCTGATCCGGAAGACGATGATGATCAACGACACGATCCCGCCGAGCAGGAAAGCGGCGAACACCGCGACGATCAACGTCTCCCAGGATCGATACGCCGTGAACATGCCCAGGAGGAACGCCAGCTTCACGTCGCCGAAACCGAACGCACCCCTGGCGGCGAGCGCTACGACGAGCAGGACCAGGAAGTATCCCGCACCGCCCGCGTACGCACGGAGGATCGGCCCGCCCTCGATCAGCGCCCCGACGGTGAGGAGGACGGCACCGATCACGATTCCCGGGAACAGGATCCTGTTCGGAATCAGCTTCGTGTCGATGTCGGTCAGCGTCAGCGTCACCGTCACGGCCAGGAACCACAGGTAGGCGGGAAGCACCCAGTCGATGCCGATCACGAACGGAGCGATCCCGAAAAGCGCGGCGGTGATCGCCGCGACGACCGCGGCCCGGCCCGGGTGTTCCGCCATTTCGCGAAACGGCCGGTCGGTTGCGACGTGCTCGGCCACGATGCCGGCGGCGAGCCCGAGCGGGATGAGGAGAAGGAGCAACATTCGGAGAGAGCCTATCCCCTTCCCGTTCCGTTTCCGTTCAGAGCGCTGCTCGCATCACGTCGATGGGGGCTTCAACCCCCGTCCAGATCTCGAACGAGAAGCGCGCCTGGGCGACGAGCATGTCCTTCCCGTCCGCGACGGGGATCCCGATCCGGCCGCCGTGGACGACGGCGGGTGAGGGTGCAGAGCCGTAGGTGAGATCGAAGAGCCCGGCTGCGGTGGCGACGACGTCGGCACCGAGGGATTCTCCGTTCATGCCGAGGGGTGTGGCGTTGATGACGATCGCCCCGTCCACGGCTTCCCCCCAGGGCACGACGGTACCGTCGATCCGTGTTCGCTCGAGGAGCTCCCCGGCCGCCGCCGTCCTCCGACCCGAGATGAAGACGTTCCGGCCGGCGACCGCCACCAGCGCGCCGGCCGCCGCCCCTCCCGTTCCCAGGACGAGAACCGGAGCCGAGACCGGCCAGCCGGGGCCTTCGACGATCTCACGGATCCCCGGGACGTCGGTGTTGTGTCCCCAGACCTCACCTCGGGTCCGCATGAGGGTGTTGACGGCGCCGGCTCTCAGCGCGTCCTCCGAGACACGGTCCGCGAGGTCGAACGCCATCTCTTTGTGCGGCATCGTCACGTTCGCTCCGTCGAATCGCCCGTACCGGATCTCGTCGACGGCGCTTCGCATCCCCTCCGGGTCGACCCGTCGCGCCGTGTACTCGCCGTTGATCCCGAGCGCGTCGAACGCGGCGTTGTGCATCGCCGGCGAACGTGAGTGCGCCACCGGGTCGCCGAGGAGCACGATCTTCACGGCAGCACCCCGTCCGCCTTCGCTTTCGCGATCTTCTCCTGATGTTCCGCATATGTGCGAGAGAAGCCGTGGGTGCCGTCGTCGGAGACGAGCACGTAGA
Organism: Acidimicrobiia bacterium; assembly: GCA_029939995.1. Lineage (GTDB taxonomy): Bacteria > Actinomycetota > Acidimicrobiia > Spongiisociales > UBA5794 > JAHEEL01. The sequence goes on from JAOZRW010000008.1 coordinate 13,155, forward strand.
ACAGGTAGTCGGTCCTCGCGGGGTCGGCGGCGGCGCGGAGCGACTCCATCTGGACCGTCCCGATGGGGGTGGGCGGCAGACCCTTCACTCGATACGTGTTCCAGGGAGAGTCGATCTCGAGATGTTCGGCGAGGACCCGTCCGGGGTTCTCACCCAGCGCGTAGATGACCGATGCGTCGATCTGGAGCGGAATGTCCTGCTCGAGGCGGTTGTAGATGACCGATGCGATCAGGGGGCGGTCGGAATGGATGCCCGCCTCCCGTTGGATGAGCGACGCCACGATCAACGCCTCGTACCGGTTCACGCCGAGCTCGCCGAGCCGGGACCAGTCGACGTCGACGGACCGCTTCACCATCTCGTCCGCCATCATCGTGAGGATGACGGCGGCCGTTGCCCCCTCGGGGATCTCGTACCGGGCGGGGAAGAGCAGGCCCTCCCATCGGGTCAACGCATCGACGGCGTCCGGCAGGCTCGCCGGCATGAGCGGTGACGTCACGGCCCCGCTCTCCAACGCCTGTTCGAATTCGGCGGCCGGGATGCCGGTCTGGTCGGACAGACCGGCGATGATGGCTCGCACGTCCTGTCCCTCGTACACGATGACGCTCGAGCCGGTCCCGGCATCGGGCCCCGTGAGCAGGCGCCGGACGACGTCTTCGGGAGTCATCAGCGTCTCGAGGTCGTATCTCCCCGCCTGGAGTTGGGATGCGACCCCTTGATCCGAGATGACGGATCGCAATTCGGCAGCCCGAACGACCCCTGCTTCTTCCATGGCGGCGGCGATCTGTCGTGCGGATGATCCCGCGGGGATCTCGACGCTCACGGCCAGTCCGGGTTCGATGTTCAACGCCGGGTTCCCACCGACGAGTCCTGCGAGGGCGCCGGCGCCGAGGACCATCGCGGCGACGATCGCGAGCGCGATCGCCCCGATCAGGAGCGGCTTCCGGTAGGAACGCTCATTCGTCGTCTGGTGGCCTGGTTCCGTCACCCGGGTATTCCTTGCGGTCGAGATAGCTCTGGAGGATCACAGCGGCAGCGACCTTGTCCCTGATGTCGCGCCGTTTCGCCCGTCGTACTCCGCCTTCGAGGAGCGCGGCTTCCGCCGTCACGGTGGTGAACCGCTCGTCGTGGAACTCGACCGGCAACCCGGTCGCTTCGGCGGCGAGCCGTCCCACCTCTCTCGCGGCTTTCGCCGCCGGGCCTTCGCCCCCTGAGAGGCTCGTCGGCAGTCCGACGACGATGCGGTCCACCTCGTTTTCGATGCAAACCGCCCGCACGGCGTCGGCGACGTCCATGGACTTTCTATCGATCACCGAATGTGGTGATGCAATGGTACCGGTGGGGTCCGATAGCGCGACTCCGATGCGGCGCTCCCCCGGGTCGAGCCCGAGGATCCGGGTCATGCTTGGAGGACTGCGGCGCGCGCGGCGTCGCGAGCAGCTTCCAACGCCTCGTCGAGCCGATCACCTCGCGGCCCGCCCGCCTGGGAGAGTCGGGGATCGCGGCTCCCGCCGCCTCCGAGGAGTTTCGCCGGTTCGGAGATCAGCTCGCCTGCCGACACGCCGGATGCAACCAGATCGTCCGATACGAACGCGATGAGGGCGCCTTTTCCATCCGTCGTCGAGCCCAGGACGCCGATTCCGCTGCCGAGCCGGTCGCGAACCTGGAACGCGAGCGCCCGCAGGCCGTCCCCCGTGAGACCCTCCCGTCGCGCGACGAGCACCTTGCGGCCGTTGTGCTCCTCGACCCCGGTGAGAAGTTCCTTCGCCTCGGCCGAACGGGTCTGTTCCTCGAACTGTTCGATCCGCTCCTCCTGGCTCTTCAACCGCGCGGCAAGCGTCTTGGCCGCATCCACGACCCTTGCGGGCTGGGTTCCCAGCGCCGAGGCGGTGTTCTCCAGATCTCGCCGCATGCCGCTGAGATATTCGTACCCTGCGGTACCCGTCAGCGCTTCGATGCGTCTCGTGTTGGCCGCCACGGACCCCTCCGAGACGAGGATCAGCGGTCCGATCTGCCCGGTGGTCGGAACGTGGGTACCGCCGCAGAACTCGGTCGAGTAGTCACCGGCCTTCACGACCCGGACTTCGTCTCCGTACTTGTCCCCGAAGAACGCGAGCGCGCCCATCTGCTCGGCCTTGTCCTTCGACATCTCCAGAGTCGTGACGGATGCGTTCTCGATCACGCGGCTGTTGACGGCGAGTTCGACCTCGCGAAGTTCCTCGGGGGCGAGACCGTGGTAGTGGCTGAAGTCGAATCTCAGCCGGTCCGGAGACACGAGCGACCCGGCCTGGTGGACGTGCTCCCCGACGATCTCTCGCAGCGCCCAGTGCAGGATGTGCGTCCCGGTGTGGTTCTTCTTGATGCGCTCGCGCCGCTGCCGGTCGATCGTAAGCGTGGTGTCCTGTCCCAGCTGCACGGTTCCGCTGGCGACGACGCCCCGGTGGCCGTGGAGGCCGGGAACGGCGTACTGCGTGTCCTTGACCCGGACGGTCCCGGTCTGCGTGGTGATCAGGCCCGAATCGCCGACCTGCCCGCCGGACTCCGCGTAGAACGGTGTGCGGTCGAGGAAGATCTCGACCTCGCGTCCCTCTTCCGCCTTCTCGATCGTCTCGCCCTCCGAGATGATCGAGAGGATCCGCCCGGAGGCGTCGGTACGCTCGTATCCGACGAACTCGGTCTGGTCGATGCCGGACAGCAGGGTGCGGTAGGCGTCGGCCTTCGCGGCGGCGTCGCCCCCCTTGTATGCGGCGCGCGCCCGCTGCCGCTGCGCCTCCATCATCGTGTTGAACTCGGTCAGGTCGACCTGGAACCCGCGCTCCGTCACGATCTCCTCGGTCAGCTCCTTCGGGAAGCCGAACGTGTCGTGGAGCTTGAACGCGGTCTCGCCCGACAGCATGGCGCCCGGCTCGAGCCGGCCGAGTTCGACGTCGAGCAACTGGTGGCCGGATCTCAGGGTCCTGCGGAACTGCTCCTCTTCCCGCGTGACCATGTCCACGATCGCGTCGCGCTGCTCGACGAGGGCGGGGTACGGCTCGGCCATCACGTCGATCGTCGAGTCGACGAGCTTCGGCATGATGAGATCCTCGGTGCCGAGCAAGAACGCATGCCGCACCGATCGGCGGATGAGCCGGCGCAGCACGTAGCCCCGGCCTTCGTTCGACGGCACGACCTTGTCGCCGATGAGGAACGTGACCGCCCGGCCGTGATCCGCCATGATGCGAAGCGAGATGTCCGTCCGTTCCGCGTCCCCGTACCGCATCCCCGTCGCTCGCTCGGCGGTGCCGACGACCGGACGGATGACGTCCGTCTCGAAGATGGAATCCACGTTCTGCAGCACCGTCGCTATCCGCTCGAGGCCGGCTCCGGTGTCGATGTTCTTCGACGGCAGGTCGCCGACGACGTGGTAAGGACGGTCCTGCACGTTCTGCATGAACACGAGGTTCCAGATCTCGACGTGCCGCTCGTCGTCGACCGCGGGCCCTCCCGCCTCGCCGTATGCGGGACCCTTGTCGAAGAAGATCTCCGAAGAGGGGCCGCACGGCCCGGGGACGCCCATCTGCCAGAAGTTGTCCTTGTCGAGGCGCTGCACACGATCCGCCGGGACGCCGACTCCGTCGATCCAGATCTCGGCGGCCTCGTCGTCGGTGTGGTGGACCGTGTACCAGAGACGATCCGGATCGAGACCGAATCCCTCCGTGATCAGTTCGTAGGCCCAGGGAATCGCCTTCTCTTTGAAGTAGTCCCCGAAGGAGAAGTTCCCGAGCATCTCGAAGAAGGTGACGTGCCTCGCCGTCGTCCCGACGATGTCGATGTCGATGGTGCGGGCGACTTTCTGAACGGTCACGGCTCTCGGATACGGCGGCGTCTCCTCGCCGAGCATGTACGGCTTGAACGGCACCATCCCTGCGTTCGTGAGGAGAAGGGTCGGATCGATGGGGATCAGCGACGCCGACGGGACCAGGGTGTGGTCCCGTTCGGTGAAGAAATCGAGGAAGACGCGGCGAATCTCGTTGGTATCCATGAGAGCAGGAGGTTAGCCCTCAGGTGAGAACTGCTCCACGGGTTCTTCGGCCCGGTCGTCCCGTTGCATCCGCCGTCCGGTGGCCTCGAGCATGCTCGCGACGGTCGTGACGCCCGCACGGGTGATGGTCTCTGCCGAGATGCGCTCTCTCGCCTTCTTCACCTTTCCGCCCAGGTAGACGCCCGCGCCGACGGTGGCGGCAGACCCGATCGCGAACCACTTCAATCGCGTGAACATGGTTCCTGAGGCTACCAGCGCCTCAGCGGTGCTTCCCGAGGATCCGGTCGATCCGCTCCAGGCGCTCCGCCAGTGCGGTTTCCTCCCCGTGCGTTCCCGGCCGATACAGGATCGCCCCGGTTGCCTCGTCCGGCAGATACTGCTGTGCGACGACGCCGCGCGGGTCGTCGTGCGGGTAGTCGTAGCCCACGCCGTGCCCCATATCCCGCTGTCCCGCCGTCGCCGCGGACCTGAGGTGCATCGGAACGTCGGCACCCGGCGTGGATTCGACCGATTGCCGGGCCGCGGCGATGGCTTCGGCGAGCGCATTCGACTTGGCGGCGGTCGCCAGGTACACGGTCGCCTCGGTCAGGGCGTACCCCCCTTCGGGGAGGCCGATCACCTCGATCGCTCGGAAGGCATCGATCGCGATCCCGAGCGCAGCAGGGTCGGCCAGCCCTACGTCCTCGGAGGCGAGGATGACGAGCCGGCGTGCGATGAACTTCGGGTCCTCACCCGCTTCGATCATCGTGTGCAGCCAGTAGAGCGCGGCGTCGACATCCGATCCGCGAACGCTCTTGATGAACGCGGAGATCACGTCGTAGTGGCGGTCACCGCCCTTGTCGTAGCGGATGACGCGCCGTTGGAGCGCCTCGCCGATCTCCTCGACGCCGACCTCTGTCTTGCCGCGCCCTTCGGCGATGGTCACGGCGAGCTCGAACGCGTTCAGCGCGAGCCGGGCATCACCGCCGACGCGGTTCGCCAGGTCTTCGAGGGCCTCTTCGCTGACGGTCGCGCCGGGCACGCCCCGGACCGGGTCGTCGATGGCCCGCCGGATCAGTTCGGCCACGTCCCCGGGTGCGAGCGCCTCCGTTCGGAACACGGTGGATCGGCTGATGAGCGGCGAGTTCACCTCGAAGAACGGATTCTCCGTGGTCGCTCCGACGAGGATGATGATCCCTTCTTCGACCCCTGGGAGCAGCGCATCCTGCTGTGCTTTCGTGAAGCGATGGATCTCGTCGAGGAACAGCACGGTCCGACCGTCACCGTTCTCGACGCGCCGTGTCGCGATGGCGAGGATCTCGCGAACGTCCTTCACACCGGCCGATGTCGCGGAGAGCTGGTCGAACCGGGCTCCGCTGTTGACCGCCACCAGACGGGCCAGGGTCGTCTTGCCGGATCCGGGCGGGCCCCACAGGATCATGGAGACGGGCCGGCCTGCTTCCACCATGGTTCGAAACGCCGCTCCTGCAGCGAGCAGATCTCGTTGGCCGACGACCTCATCGAGGTTCCTCGGTCGCATCCGGGTGGCGAGCGGTGCGTTGGCGCTTCGCCGCTCGGCCCGTTCCGCGGAGAAGAGGTCCGGTTCAGTCACCCGCCGCCTCATCGGCGGCCCATTCAGCTCGCACCTCGGCCCGCACCTCGATCCCGAGTTCCTTCAGCTGCTTGGCTTCAACGCGGCTCGGCGAACCGGTCAGCGGATCGCCGCCGCTCTGCGTCTTCGGGAACGGGATGACTTCGCGGATGTTCGGGACGTTCTGCAGGATCGAAACCAGCCGATCGATCCCGATGGCGAACCCGGCGTGAGGCGGTGTGCCGTACCGGAGGGCGTCGAGGAACCATCCGAAGCGGCGTTCTGCGTCCTCATCCGATATCCCGAGCGTCTCGAACACCTGCGCCTGCACGATCGGGTCGTGGATCCTGACGCTGCCGGAGCCGAGCTCGGAGCCGTTGAGAACGAGATCGTACGCTTTGGAGATGGCGTGACCCGGATCTTCACGCATCTGCCGCACGTCGACGGGTGCCGTGAACGGGTGGTGGAGCGGCGCGAAATCGCCGTCCTCGTTCCGCTCGAAGACGGGGAAATCGACGACGAACAGATAGGCGAGTTCGTCGTGTCCGGCGGGCCGGCCGATCTCGAGGCGGATCTGGCCGAGGACCTCGAGCGCCGTGCGCGTCTCATCCGCCACGATGAGCAGCGTGTCACCGGGTGCGGCTTCGAGTACCGAACCGATGCCGGCGAGCTCTTCGTCCCCGAGGAACTTCGCCACCGGCGATCGGAAGCCTCCGCCTTCTTCGGCGATCATCCACACGAGCCCCTTCGCTCCGAGCTCCTGGGCTCGGGCCGAGAGCCCGTCGAGACCGGAGCGGGAGAGGCCGAGCTCCCCCGCGTTGATCCCCCGGATCGACCCTCCCGATGCGAGGACGCCGGCGAATGCGTTGAACGCGGTTGCTGCGAACGTTTCGCTGAGATCGACGATCTCCATGCCGAACCGGATGTCGGGCTTGTCCGTTCCGTATCGTTCCATGGCTTCGTGCCAGGTGAGACGGGGGAACGGGCGCTCGAGATCGACGCCGCGCAGTTCCTTCGTGACCTTCGTCGAGATCTCCTCGAGTGTTGCGAGCACGTCCTCCTGGCCCCAGAAGGAACCTTCGAAGTCGAGCTGGGTGAACTCGAGTTGCCGGTCGGCGCGCATGTCCTCGTCGCGGTAGCACCGGGCGACCTGGTAGTACCGTTCGACGCCGGCGATCATCAGCATCTGCTTGAACAGTTGTGGCGATTGCGGGAGCGCGTAGAAGGTGCCCTTTCGCAGCCGCGACGGTACGAGCATGTCCCTGGCGCCCTCCGGCGTCGATGCGATCAGCGTCGGGGTCTCGATCTCCATGAATCCCAGGTCGTCCATGACGGTCCGCATCGCGCGGATGGTCTGCGAGCGTGCCCGGAGGTTCTCCTGCATGGCGGGACGACGAAGGTCCAGGTACCGGTACTGCAGGCGCTTCGCTTCGTCCACTTCGGTGCGGTCGTCGATCTGGAACGGCAGCGGCTCTGCGGCGCTGAGCGTCGTCATCGACGTGCCGACGACTTCGATCTCTCCCGTGGGGAGATCGGGGTTGGCCATGTCGTCGGGGCGGAGCCGCACGGTGCCGGTGACGCTGATGCAGTACTCGCTCCGGAGCCCCCTCAGCTCGGCTTCGGACGCGGGAGCGTCCTCGGGGTTGAGCACGACCTGCACGATGCCGCTGGCGTCCCTCAGGTCCACGAAGACGACGCCTCCGTGATCCCGTCGCCGGCCCACCCATCCTGCCAGTTTGACCTCGCTTCCGGCGTCTGCCGCGCTCAGCGTGCCGGCGCCGTGTGTCTTCATCGTTTCAGCCATGTTTCGATCTCCTCTAGAGCGACGGAGAACTGCTCTCCGGTCGCCAGGTCGCGTGCCGTCACACGGCCTTCGTCCCACTCCTCGCCAACGACCAGAGCGTACGCCGCCCGTGCGCGGTCGGCTGCCTTGAACTGTGCCTTGACCGACCGGTCCCCGACGGTGCGGTCGGCCCGCAGGCCGGCGTCGCGAAGTCGCCTGACGAACTCGGTCGCCTCGGTGCGTCGATCGGGATCGGCCAGGATCACGTATGCGTCGAGCAACGGCTTCTGGGCCGCCTCGTTCCTCGCGAGGAGGATGCGGTCGAGCCCCATCGCCACTCCGACCGCCGGGGTCGGCTTGCCGCCGAGCATCTCGAAGAGGGGGTCGTAGCGGCCTCCACCTCCGACGGAACTCTGGGCGGCTTCGAAGTCGAGCGGCACGTACTCCCACACGGTCCGGTTGTAGTAGTCGAGTCCGCGGACGAGAGTCGGCACGATCCGGTACGGGATGTCGGCCTCCTCGAGCCCTGCTCGCACACCGGCGAAATGATCCGCCGCTTCGGATGAGAGGAAGTCGGCTGGGGTGGGCGCACCGGCCACGGCGTCGGCGTCCGCCTTCGAGTCGAGGACCCGCATCGGGTTGTCGTACATGCGGCGCAGGGCGTCTTCGGACAGGTCGTCCCGCCGGGATTCGAGGAACTCGATCAGCCGCTTGCGGTACTCGCTTCGATCGGCGGCGTCCCCGATGCTGTTCAGGCGCACTTCGACGTTCGGCACGTCGAGCTCCTGGAGGTAGCGATAGCCGAGTTCGATCACTTCGACGTCGGCGCCCGGATCGGGCTCGCCCAGGTACTCGATGCCCGCCTGGGAGAACTGGCGTCTGCGGCCCTTCTGCGGCCGCTCGTAGCGGAACATGGGCCCCCAGTAGAAGCCTTTGAACGTTCCGACGACGCCGCCGGCCTGGATGACGGCCCGGACGACGCTCGCCGTCGCCTCGGGACGCAGCGTCACCGATCGGCCGCCCTTGTCGACGAAGGTGTACATCTGCTTCTCGACGACCTCGGTGTCTTCGCCGATCCCGCGTGAGAAGAGCTCCGTCGATTCGAACATCGGGGTGAGGGTGAGGCCGTAGCCGTAGCGTTCTGCCAGGTCGAAAAAGACGCGCTCCGCCTCCACCCATGCGGCTGAGGCGGGCGGGAGGATGTCGTCGGTGCCTTTGGGCGCGCGATAGGTCATGACACTCCGGTCAACAGCGGAACGGCAAGGCTAGCGCCACTGCGAACCCAGGGTTCGTGACCCTGTATATGCCGTCTCCGGCCCGCGGTTCAAACGGCACTCCATACCGCGGGCCCGAGACGTCACATAGGGCGCAGAGAACCCTGGGTTCGTGGCGGGTTAGGTGGGGAGCCATTCGAGGCGGAACGGGTTCGCGGCTCGTTCCCGGCCGATCGTCGTCTCGGGCCCGTGCCCCGGGAGTACCCGCATGTCGTCGGGAAGGGTCATCACCTGTGTGCGCATCGACGTGACGAGATCATCCCAGCTGCCGTACGGAAAGTCGGTGCGGCCGACGGACCCGGCGAAGAGCTGATCCCCGGAGAACACGAGTCCTTCCTCCTCGACGACGAACACGCAATGCCCCGGCGTGTGACCGGGGGTCTGGCGGACTTCGAACGTGAACCCCGCCAGTTCGATGCGCTGCTCGTGTTCGAGGTCCCGGTACCGTTCCGGCGGCTCGAAGTCCTCCGCGCCGGGAGGTACGAAGCCGAACAGGGACCGGATCTGACCGACGGGGTCCGATGCGAGGAACTCGTCGTCGGGGTGGAGGAAGGCGTTGACGCCGGTCTGTCGCACGACCGCTCCCGCACCCCCGGCGTGATCGACGTGGCCGTGCGTGACGAGAAGAGCGACCGGGAGGAGGTCGTAGCGGTCCAGCAGTCGAACGATCGCATCGACGTCCGGTGGAGCGTCGACGATCACCGCCGGTCCACCGCGCTCGGGAGCGATCACGTAGCAGTTCGTCGCCGCGGCCCACAGTTCGGCCGATGTGAGGATCATCTTCCACCTCCGGGGATCAGCCGGTACGCCTCGAACACCCCTTCGACGTTGCGCAGGTCCGACAGGACACGTTCCAGCTGGGTGGGGTCGGACAATTCGATCTCGTATCGGAGGAAGGCAACCCGATCCCGGCCGGCCACCGATGACGACGTGTGGATGTTTGCCCCGTGGTCCGAGAGGACCGACGTCACGTCCCGCAGCAATCGCGGCCGGTCGAGCGCCTCGACCTGTATCCACACGAAGAACGCATCGGATTGGGTCGGAGCCCACGCGACTTCGATGAGCCGCTCAGGCTGCTCCTCGAGCGCCCCGATGTTGGCGCAGTCCGTCCGGTGCACGGAGACGCCCCGGCCGACCGTGACGAACCCCATGATCGGATCCCCCGGCACGGGAGCACAGCACCTCGCCAGATGCACGAGGACGTCGTCGAGCCCCTCGACGATCACGCCGCTCATCGGACGGGTTCGGCGACGCTCCGGAGAGACCAGCAGGTCGAGGATCTCGCCGGTCTCCTCGTCGTCTTCGCGTTTCTGCTTCCGCTCGAGGCGATCGACGACGGTCTTGGCGCTCACCCGGCCGTCCCCGACGGCTCCGTAGAGGTGGGCGAGGTCGCTGAAGCCGAGTTCCTCCGCAACCACCAGCAGCTCGGTGTCGTGTCCGCCGATCGGCAGCGCGTGCCGACGGAACTCCTTGGTCACTTCCTCCTTGCCGTGGTTCAGCGCGGTCTCGCGCCGCTCCTTCGCGAACCACTGTCGGATCTTCGCCGCCGCCCTCGACGACGTCACGAATTCGAGCCAGTCACGACTGGGACTCGCATCATCGGCCTTCGACGTGAGGATCTCGACGATGTCCCCCGACTCGAGCTGCGTCGTCAACTGGACGAGGCGCCCGTTGACCTTCGCTCCCACGCACCGGTGACCGACGTCGGTGTGGATCCGGTAGGCGAAGTCCACCGGGGTGGCGCCCTTGGAGAGCGAGATGACCGCGCCCTTCGGCGTGAGAGCGAACACTTCGTCCTGGTAGAGATCGAGCTTCAACGCCTCGAAGAACTCGCCGGCGTCCGCCGTGGCGTCATGGAGGAAGTTGATGTCGGCGACGAGCGGAAGGGCCGCCGCGTCGTCCCCCTCCTTGTAACGCCAGTGCGCCGCGATTCCCGCCTCGGCTCGTTCGTGCATCTCCGTCGTCCGGATCTGTACCTCCAACGCCTTCCCGTCCGGCCCGACGACGGTCGTGTGGATCGACTGGTAGAGGTTGAACTTCGGCATCGCGATGTAGTCCTTGAAGCGGCCCTGGATCGGTGCCCACATCGTGTGGACGAGGCCGAGCGCCGCGTAGCAGTCCTTCACCTCCGGGACGATGATGCGGATCCCGATCAGGTCGTAGATCTCGTCGAATTCGAGACCCGAGTCGACCATCTTCCGGTAGATCGAGTACACGTGCTTCGGACGTCCGGTGACGGTGGCTTGGATGCCGGCCTCTCCGAGCACACGCTCCACGTCGGCCATCACCTTCTCGAGGTAAGCCTCGCGTTCGGGTGCTCGTTCCCGGATCTTGATCTCGAGCTGCTCCCGACGCCCCGGGTACAGGATGGGGAAGCTGCGTTCCTCCAGTTCGTGCTTGATCTCCTGGACACCGAGCCGGTGGGCGAGCGGCGCGTACACATCGAGGGTCTCGGCTGCGATCCTGCGCTGCTTCTCCTCCGGGAGGGCGTCGATCGTCCGCATGTTGTGCGTCCGGTCGGCGAGCTTGATGAGTAGAACCCGGATGTCCTTCGCCAGGGCCACGGCCATCTTGCGGATCGTGGCCGCCTGTTGCTCCTCACGGCTGGAGAACTTGATCCGGTCGAGTTTGGTCACACCGTCGACGAGCATCGCGACGTCGGGGCCGAATTCGTCGACGACGTCGTCGAACGACAGGGCCGTGTCTTCGACCACGTCGTGGAGCAGTGCGGCGATCAACGTGTCGGTGTCGAGACCGTATGCGGAGAGAATCCGGGCCACGGCGAGTGGATGAACGATGTACGGATCGCCGGTTCTCCGCATCTGCCCCTGATGAGCACTCGCCGCCATCGCGTACGCCCTGCGGATCCCGTCGACGTCTGTGCCGGGGTGGTGTTCGAGCGCGATCTCGATGAGATCCTCGAGCATCGCCTCGGGATCGTTCGTTTCGAGCGTTTCGGGGACGGCCTCTGCCATCCCGCGAGTCTACCGGCGCTTCTTCCGCTTCCGGGGTGCCCGTGCCGTCGCTCCTGCGGGCCCCGAGGCCGCGGATCCGGCCTTGGAAGGAGCCGATTCGACCTTCTCGGGCGTCACGTCCGTCGCGGGCACGGCCTTCTTCGCGTATCTCGGTTCGGCCCCTCCGCTCCGCCTCCGCTCCGCGCGCTTGCGGTTGGCGATCCACTCCTCCTCGGTCTCCTTCCACATCGCGAGGAGCGGCGTGGCGACGAAGATCGACGAGTACGTCCCGATGGCGATCCCGATGAAGAGAGCGATGGCGAACTCGAGCAGCGACGTCGCTCCGAACAGGAACGATCCGACGATCAAGAGCGAGCCGACGGGGATCAGCGATGTCATCGACGTGTTGATCGATCGCATCAGCACCTGGTTCATCGACTTGTTGACGATCTCGGTGTAGCTGTAGCGATCGTGCATCTCGTCGACGTTCTCGGTCACCTTGTCGAACACGACGACCGTGTCGTACAAGGAGTAGCCGAGGATCGTCAGCAACGCGATCACCGTCGCGGGTGTCACCGAGATGCCGAAGGCCGCGAACAGGCCACCGGTGATGATGAGATCGTGGAACAGCGCAGCGAGCGCCGTCACCGCCATCTTCCACTCGAACCTCCACGCGATGAAGGCCGCGACGAACAGGAGGAACACGACCAGGGCTTCGACGGCAGCGCGAGTGACCTCCGCTCCGAACGTCGGACCGACCGCGTCGATCGTGATGTCTTCAACCGCCGCACCGGTGACGTCGGCCACCGTCGCGATCAAGGCATCCTGAGCCTCGGCGTCGAGCGCTTCGGTCTGGATCAGGATGAAACCCTCACCGGTGAGCTGGACCCGTGCGCCGCCCTCACCGACATCGCTGAGTGCGCCGCGAACCGCGCCGATGTCGGCATCGGCGTGGTTCTCGACGGTGATGATGACCCCGCCGGTGAAGTCGATGCTCAGGTTGAGCGGCTTCACCAGGAGCACGACGAGCGAGAGCACGACCAGCGCGGCCGATACGATCAACGTCTTCCTGGCGATGCCGACGAAGTCGAAGCGCGTCTCGCCACGGTACATCTTCGTGAACACGCTCATGAGACCACCTCCGCCGGAGCGGCGGGTTGCTCAGATGAGCTGAGCTTCCCCATCGCACGCTTGATAGAGAACCATCCGCCCTCCCCGAGGGGCGATCGGACGGCCAGCCACGTGGTCGGCCGGGTGAAGAAGTAGGACACGACCACGTCGGTGACGGTTGCGATGCCGAGGGTCAGGGCGAACCCCTTGACCGGTCCGACGGCAAGGAGCCACAGGAGGATGGCGGCCATGAACGTCACCGTGTCTCCCTTGATGATGGTGCTGAACGCACCGGGGTAGGCGTGGTCCACCGACGAGCGGAGCGGACGTCCACCGTGGAACTCCTCTTTCGTCCGCTCGAAGTACACCACGTACGAATCGAGCGTTATCCCGATCGACACCACGACGCCGGTCACGCCGGCGAGGGTGAGGGTCGTGCCCTGGAACTGTCCGAGCAGGATGATCACACCGACGAGGATCGAGCCGAACACGGTCAGCCCGACGATGGCGATCAGCCCGAGAACCCGGTAGTACATCACCATGTAGATCGCGACGATCAGCAGACCCAGCAGTCCGGCGAGGAGACCCGCTCTGAGCGAGTCGGCGCCGAGCGACGCCGAGACCGACTCGACGCGCTCTCGTTCGAACGTGGTCGGCAGCGCACCGTAGTTGAGGATGGCCGCGAGGTCCTCGGCTTCCGCCTGTGGGTCGTCGGAGCTACCGATCGTGATGACGACGGCGTTCGGGTCGAGGCCCGTGTCGGGGCTCACACCGGCGGCGACTTCCGGGGCCGAAGTGACGACACCGTCGACGACGATGGCCAGCCGTCGCTCCGGCGATCCGACCGGGTTCGCTGCGAGCTCACCCGTAGCCTGCCGGAACTTCTCGCCGCCTTCGGATGTGAATTCGGGAACGACGACCCAACCGTTGGAACCGCTCGTCCCGCTGAACTGCGCGCGTCCACCCTTCATGTCGGCACCGGTCAGGAACGCCGGACCGACGATGTAGACGAAGCTCCCATCCTGACTCCCGAGATAGGCGATGTCCGAGTGGACGTCATCGGGATCGGACAGACCGGTGACCGGGTCGAGATTGTCGGGATGGTCCCCTTCGGGATCGGTCAGCGCGGGACTCTCGGCGACGATGTTGAGGACGGGTCTGAACGACATCTCACCGGTGGTTCCGACGGCCTGGAGCGCACGGTCGCGATCCTCGACGCCGGGCAGTTGGACGAGGATCGCCCGATCTCCCTGGACGGAGATCTCCGGCTCCTGCACGGAACCGAGACCTTCGATCCGTCGGCGCATGATGTCGACCGCTGCGTCGAGCGTGGCGGGGTCGGTTCCGTCCGGGGCGACGAGCACGACGGCGAAACCGCCCTGGAGGTCGAGTCCCAGCTTCGGAGCCCAACCGGCGAGGAGCATCGCCCCGATGGATCCCCACGCGATGGCGAGTGTGACGATGAGCGTGATGAGCGCTCGCTTGGTGTTCATTCCGATTCGTCCTCTGTCCGCTCTGCGATCGCCCGCTTGGAGATGCGCATCTTCGTGCCCGGGTCGATCTCGATCGTGAACGTCGTGTCGTCCTCGGCACGGATCGTGCCGTAGATGCCGCCGATAGTTCTTACTTCGTCACCGATGCCGAGCGACTCGCGCAACGCTTGCGCCTTCTTCGCGCGCCGTCGCTGCGGCATGACGAGCAGCAGATAGAACACGGCGCCGAGGATGGCGATCGGCAGAAGGAATCCGAGCGCGCTGCTGCCCCCTTCCGCCTGGGCGAAAACGACCGTCGGCGCGGTCAAGAGATTGGGCACGTGAACCTCCGTTTGATGTGGTGCGGTTGAATCCCGGCGCGGTCAGACAACGATAGTCTCGCGCGCGCCTAACGCCGCATCCTGCCGTCGATGACGCTCCGGTGGAACGACTCGAAGCGTCCCCCTGCGATCGCGTCTCGAGCCCGCTCCATGAGTTCGAGGGTGTAGGTCAGGTTGTGTAGCGTCAGGAGGCGATCGGCGAGCGGCTCGTTCGTCGTGTACAGATGGCGCAGATAGCCCCTGCTGTACCGGCGGCACGTCAAGCATCTGCAGGCGGGATCCAGGGGCGCCGGCTCGCCGATCCACTCTGCCCGCTTGATGGAGATGTCACCGTTGCGGGTGAGCGCCTTGCCGTGTCGGGCAAGGCGGGTCGGGATGACACAGTCGAAGAGATCAACGCCCCGGGCGATCGCAGCGAGCATCCCCTCGGTGTCCCCGAGTCCCATGACGTACCGGACGCCGTTGGCGGGCAGGTGAGGGATGGCCGCGTCGAGTGCGGCGTTCCGTTCCTCCGGTGTCTCCCCCACGGCCAGGCCTCCGATGCCGAAGCCGGGGAATCCGAGCGCGGCGATCTCCTTGGCCGCCTGTTCTCGCAGATCCGGCTCCGCGCCGCCCTGCACGATCCCGAAGAGCGCGCGGTCGTCGCGCCGCTTCGCAGCGAGCGCCCGCTCGGCCCATCGCCGTGTCCGGTGCATCGCCGCTTCGGCGTCGGGGCGCGGCGATGGGAGGGGAACGGGGACGTCGAGCGCCATCGCGATGTCCGATCCGAGGCGCTCCTGCACGGCGACCGCCCGCTCGGGCGTGAGCTCGACTCGGGCGCCGTCGTACGTGCTGCGGAACACCAGGCCGTCTTCGCTGATCTTCGGCCTCAGCGAGAGCACCTGGTATCCACCGCTGTCGGTCAGGATGGGCCCGTCCCAGGCCATGAAGCCGTGGAGTTCACCGAGTCCGGCGATGACGTTCTCGCCCGGTCTCAGCATCAGGTGGTAGGTGTTCGACAGCACGATCTGGGCGCCGACCGAGCGCAGATCCTCCACGTCCATCGTCTTGACGGTGGCCCGCGTCCCGACCGGCATGAAGTTCGGTGTCGCGACGTCGCCGTGGGGCGTCGACATGATCCCGGATCTCGCCTTCCCGTCGGCTCCCGTCGATCTCCACGTGACGGCGCTCATGACTCGACCTCGAAGAACATCGCATCTCCAAACGACAGGAACCGATATCCGGACGCGAGAGCGTGAGCGTAGACCTCCCGCCACGTCGGCCCCAGCAACGCCGCGATCATGACGATCAAGGTCGTGCGGGGAGCGTGGAAGTTGGTGACGACGGCGTCGACGACCCTCGGTCGGTATCCGGGGGCGATGAAGAGTTGTGTCTGCCCGGATCCGGACCGGACGAGGCCGCGGTCGTCCGACGCGGTCTCGAGCGTCCGGACGACGGTCGTTCCCACGGCCACGATCCGCGATCCGCGCTGTTTCGCCTCGTTGACGGCCGTCGCCGCGGCATCCGGCACGTCGTAGCGTTCACGATGCATCTCGTGATCTTCGATCGCCCCGTCCGCCAGCGGGCGAAACGTGTCGAGACCCACCTCGAGCTCTAACCGGGCGATGCCGATGCCGCGAGCATCGAACGCGTCGACCACCCGATCGGTGAAGTGCAGGGCCGCGGTCGGTGCGGCGGCCGAACCGACCTGACTGGCGAACATCGTTTGATACCGCTCATCGTCGTCGAGCGTCCCGTGGAAGTACGGAGGGAGGGGAACCTCCCCCAGATCGCGCAGCAGATCCTCGATCTCGCCGTCGGCCTCGATGCCGATGCGCACCACGCCCCGGTCGGGTCTGGTCCGCACGCTCAGCGAGAGCGGCCCGGCCGTCATGCGTACCCCCGGCCGGATCCGCCGTGCGGGCCGAACGAGCGCTTCCCATTCGTCTCCATCGATGTGCTTCGTGAGGAGGACTTCGACCCGGCCGCCGGTGTCCTTCGTCGCGTACAGGCGGGCCGGCCGGACTCGGGTGGTGTTCACGACCACGAGGTCTCCCGGATCCAGCAACTCGGGGAGATCCAGGAAGCTCCGATCTTCGAGCGTGTCCGCGATGAGCAGCCTGGCCGAGTCACGGGGTTCGATCGCCGACTGAGCGATGGCGGCCGGCGGAAGGTCGTAGTCGAAGAGAGACGCGTCCATGTCGGCGGAACCATAGGGCCAGGTGGGTGCCCACGACGTCGAGTATCCCGCCGACTACTCCCCCAGCAGGGATCCCTGCGCCGACTGGTTCGCGATCCGTTCGATCCCGAGATGCTCATACGCCCGTTCGGTCGCGATCCGGCCCCGGGGGGTCCGCTGGAGGAATCCCTCCTGAAGGAGGAACGGCTCGTAGGCGTCCTCGACCGTCTCCGGCTCCTCACCGACGGCGATCGCGAGCGTCGAGAGGCCGACCGGCCCTCCACCGAACTTGACCGCGACCGCGTGGAGGATGGCACGATCGACCTTGTCGAGACCGACCTCGTCGACCTCGAACACCTCGAGTGCCCGGCTTGCGACTTCGCCGTCGATGTGGCCGTCGGCGCGTACGGAGGCGTAGTCGCGCACCCTGCGGAGAAGACGGTTCGCGACGCGGGGAGTTCCCCGACTTCGTGACGCGATGGTCTCCGAGCCGTCGGGGTCGATGTCGACCTCGAGAATGGCCGCCGAGCGGTGGATGATGGCGGAGAGGTCGGATCGGTCGTAGTAATCGATGCGCGCCACGTAGCCGAAGCGGTCTCGCAGCGGCGGCGCGACCCGTCCGACGCGGGTCGTGGCGCCGACGAGCGGGAAGGGTGGGAGGTCGATCTTGATCGACCTCGCCGCCGGTCCCTTTCCGACGACGATGTCGAGTTGGAAGTCTTCCATCGCCGGATAGAGCACCTCTTCGACCTGTCTCGGCAGCCGGTGGATCTCGTCGATGAACAGGACGTCGCCCGCTTCGAGGTTGGTGATGACCGCGGCGAGGTCCCCGGGTCGGTCGAGCGCCGGCCCCGACGTGCCGCGGAAGTGCGCTTCCATCTCCGATGCGAGGATCCCGGCGAGCGAGGTCTTCCCGAGGCCGGGCGGCCCGGAGAACAGCACGTGGTCGATCGCCTCTCCGCGGCCTCGCGCCGCTTCGATGAGGATCGCGAGCCGCTCTTTGAGGGCACCCTGGCCCACGAACTCGTCCATCTTGCGGGGTCGGAGCCCGAATTCGATCGCTTCGTCCTCCGGTGTCGGGTCGCCGGTGAGGAGTCCCTCTTCCCTCATCGCTCGCTCTGCTTCCCGAGGGACTGAAGGGCCCGCTTGAGCATCACCTCGACCGGCAGGTCGGGTGGCATCTGACGAAGTGCCTCCCCGATCTCATCCGACTGGTATCCGAGTCCCTCGAGTGCAGCCCGCACCTCGGAGAGAGGTCCGGATGCGTGCAGCTCGGCGTCGGCGACCTCGAGCTTCGGGCGGAGTTCCAATAGGAGCTTCTGTGCGGAACGTTTGCCGATCCCCGGCACCGCCGTGAGCGCCGCGACGTCGTCGGTCGCGACGACCCGGCGCAGATCGTCCGCTCCCATCGTCGAGAGAATCGCCTGGCCCACCTTCGGACCGATACCCGATACTCCGAGGAGGAGACGGAACAGGTTCCGGTCGTCGACGGTAGCGAAGCCGAACAGCGCCATCTGGTCTTCTCTCACATGCAGATGCGTGTGGAGTACGACGTCTTGACCGACGCCGGGCAGTTCCGCGAAGGTGCGCGATCCGACGGCGACCTCGTATCCGACCCCACCGACGTCGACGACCACGCCGTCCATTCCGGATGCAACGAGGGTCCCCCTCAGCCGGCCGATCACGAGATTCTCGCTTGCAGCGTCCGGTGCTGGAGGTGGCAGAGCGCCACCGCCAGGGCGTCTGCGGCGTCCGCCGGCTTGGGCGCGCTCGGCAGACCGAGCCGCATCGCGACGACACGCTGCATCTGCTGCTTGTCGGCCACACCCGAACCGGTGAGGGCCATCTTGACGGCCGACGGCGTGTACTCGGCCGTCTCGAGACCGTACTCCGACAGGATCAGCAGCACGATCCCCGAGGCTCGCGCCACCGAGATCGCCGTCTGACGGTTGTTGTTGACGAACACCTGCTCGATGGCGGCAGCACCCGGTCGGTACTCGTCGACAACGGACCGCAGGTCCCGTGCCAGTTCGACGAACCGTTCTCCGATCGGTCGATCCGGTTGTGTCCGGATGACCCCGGCGGCGATCGCCGTCTCGGCCGAGCCGGACGCTTCGATGACTCCGTAGCCGGTGCGTGTGAGCCCCGGATCGATCCCCAATACGAACATATGTTCTCCATCGTAGCGGGGAGCGAGGACGGATCCCAACGACCGCGGTGGTCACTCCATCTCGGCGAGGACCTCGTCCGGGATGTCGAAGTTCGCGAACACGGCCTGGACGTCGTCGAGATCTTCGAGCGTGTCCACGAGGCGAAGCAGCTTCCCCGCTGCCTCACCGCCGACCGGCACGGAGACCGAAGCGATCTGCGTCACCTCTGCCTGAGCGATGGCAACGCCGGCGTCTTCAAGAGCGGCACGGACCGCGGCGAGATCCCCGGCGGCGCACGTGATCTCCCACTGATCTCCCGACTCTTCTACATCCTCGGCCCCACCTTCGAGGGCCGCCATCATCACGGTGTCCTCGTCACCGTCGACGAGGAGGTACCCCTTCTGCTCGAAGAGATAGCCCACCGATCCGGGTTCACCGAGGCTTCCACCGTTCTTCGTGAACGTGGACCGAACGTCCGCTGCAGCCCGATTCCGGTTGTCCGTCAGCACCTGGACGTAGAGAGCGACTCCCCCGGGGGCGTACCCCTCGTACCAGATCTCCTCGTAGTCGACACCGTCGGCGCCGCCTGCTCCCCGAGCGATCGCTCGCTCGATGTTGTCCTTGGGGACCGAGGCGTCCTTGGCCTTCTGGATCGCCGTGGCGAGCGTCGGGTTCCCGTCCGGATCGGCGCCGCCCGAGCGCGCCGAGGCTTCGATCGCCTTGATCAGCTTGGCGAACAGCTTGCCCCGCTTGGCATCCTGGCGCCCTTTGCGGTGTTTGATGTTTGCCCATTTCGAGTGTCCGGACATCAGTGCTCCTCGGCGAGTTCGATCAACATGGAGTGCAGACGGTCGTCGTGCGTCAACTCCGGATGGAAGGACGTGGCGAGGATACGATCCTGGCGAACCACAACGGGGTGTATCCCCCCACCGCCCGGGTCTTCGACGCCGGCGAGTACGTCGACGGCGCCTCCGACCTTCTCGATCCAGGGCGCCCTGATGAACACGGCCCTCATGGGCGTGTCGAGACCTTCGACGCGAAGGTCGGCTTCGAACGAGTCCACCTGTCTGCCGAACGCGTTGCGTTCCACGATCACGTCGAGCACACCGAGTTGCGGCTGCTCGGGCCCCGTCGTGCCGGAGGCCAGAAAGATCATCCCCGCACAGGTGCCGAAGACGGGCATCCCCGACTTCACGCGTTCGCGGATCGGGTCGATCAGACCGTAGATGCGAGCGAGCCTCCCGATCGTCGTCGACTCTCCGCCGGGGATGATCAACGCATCGACGGTGGCGAGCTCGTCCGTCGTTCGAACCTCGACGCCTTCCTGGTCGAGCCGGGCGACTGCGGCGAGGTGCTCGCGGAAGTCCCCCTGGAGGGCGAGAACGCCGACTCTCACGTCAGTTTCCCCGGTCCTGCATGCGCTCCTCTGCCGGGATGGTGTCGATGTTGATCCCGACCATGGCCTCTCCCAAGCCGCTCGAGACCTCAGCGATCTTCGCGGCGTCCTGGTAGTAGGTCGTCGCTTCCACGATCGCGCGCGCCCTCACGGCGGGATCCCCCGACTTGAAGATCCCGGATCCGACGAAGATCCCGTCGCACCCGAGTTGCATCATCAGAGCGGCGTCCGACGGCGTGGCGATGCCCCCGGCGGCGAAATTGACCACCGGGAGCTTCCCGGTGTCAGCGACCTCCCGGACGAGGTCGATCGGCGCACGGAGCTCCTTCGCCGCGTTCATCAGCTCTTCGGGATCGAGCGTCGTCAGCCACCGGATCTGGCCGTTCATCATCCGCATGTGCCGAACCGCTTCGACGACGTTCCCCGTCCCCGGTTCGCCCTTCGTGCGGATCATGGCGGCGCCTTCGCCGATACGGCGGAGCGCTTCGCCGAGGTCCTTCGCCCCGTTCACGAACGGGACCGTGAACGCACGCTTGTCGACATGGAACTCGTCTACCGGCGTCAGGACCTCCGATTCGTCGATGTAGTCGACGCCGAGCGACTCGAGCACCCGGGCTTCGACGAAGTGGCCGATCCTCGCCTTCGCCATGACGGGGATCGAAACGGCATCGATGATCTCTTGCACCTTGCCGGGGTCCGCCATGCGAGCGACGCCGCCCTCGGCGCGTATGTCGGCGGGAACGCGCTCGAGCGCCATGACGGACACGGCGCCCGCTTCCTCCGCGATCTTCGCCTGCTCTGCGTTGACGACGTCCATGATGACGCCGCCCTTCAGCATCTCGGCCAACCCTCGCTTGACGCGATCGGTTCCGCGCTCCGTCGTGTTCTCCACGGTTCTCTCCTCGGTGTTCTCTCCGATGAGTTTACCGACGCGCACTCCGGTAGAACCGGCCGATCGGAGTTCTAGCGGACGGCGATCGCATCCGTGTATGCCGCGACGTACTCCGCTGCAACGGC
Organism: Acidimicrobiia bacterium; assembly: GCA_029939995.1. Taxonomy (GTDB): domain Bacteria; phylum Actinomycetota; class Acidimicrobiia; order Spongiisociales; family UBA5794; genus JAHEEL01. The sequence continues at coordinate 34,398 of JAOZRW010000008.1, forward strand.
CCTCCCGTCGAATCGCTCGACGCGTTGCGCGGCGGCGTCCGCCATCGCTGCAGCCTCTGCCGGCTGCGTGAGGACCTCGATGATCGCCGCGGCCAGGGCTTCCACATCCCCGGGAGGGACGAACCGTGCGGTCGGGCCGGCGACGTGCTCGAACGCGGGGATCGACGATGCGATCACGGAGCACGCCGACGCCATCGCCTCGGCGACGATGATGCCGAAGCTCTCGCCTCCGAGGTTCGGTGCGCAGAACACCGTCGCCCCGGCGAGCTCGGCCTGTTTGGTTTCGTCTCCGACCCATCCGAAGTACGTGACGCCGGGCGAATGCTCGTCGCGGTCGGCTCCCAGAACGTGGAGCGATGCGTCGGGAACCGCTTCGGTGACGGCCGGCCACGCTGCGAGGAGAACGGGAAGCCCTTTCCGCTCCTCGTCCCGTCCCAGGAACGCGACCCGTCCGGGGATCTTTGGGCTCCGCCGGTAGGCGCCTACGTCGATCCCGTTCGGGATGATCCGATAGTCGACGAGACCCTCGATCGAGCTCCCGGCGATCGGGCTGACGGCCGTAACGACACCGGCCCGGCGGATCGCGTACCGCACTCCGCTTCGCCCGTGTCGGTAGATCCGGCGAACCCACGAAGGGGGGTCCGCGTGGAACGTCGCCACGATCGCCGGTCCTTCGACTCGTAGCGCGGCGGGCGACACGGCCGGCATGAGCGGCTCATGGACGTGGATCACGTCGACGTCGCCGAGAACGTCGGTAAGTCGCTTGCCGATCCGCGGATTCAGGAGGACGGGAGTGTTCGCTCGGTTCGCCGGAACGAGTGTCGTCGCTCCGAGGAGCACGGCCCCCTCCGGACCGTCCGTCCCCGGCCCTACGATCACGGCCTCGTGACCGGCTTCTCCGAGCCAGCCGGCGAGCCGGATGACCTGGTCCTGCACTCCCCCGGGTCGCCCGAGATCGTACGGGGAGACGAGACCGACCTTCATCGACCCGTACCGTCGTCGTCGTCGAAATCCGACGGCCAGTTCGGCTGGAAGAGATGCCAGTCGGTCGGCCGTTCACGGATGATCCCCTCGAACGCCACGGCGAGCGCCTGGGTCCCTTTCTGAATTCGTTCCGTCCGATCGTCCCCCTCCGGAATCTGGAGCTCGGGGCGGATCCCGAACCGGTGGCCGGGCCCGTCGAAGTAGCTCCCGATCGGGAAGACCGCGGCCCCGGTCATGATTGCGAGAGAGATCGGCCCGCCGGGCATCGTGGTTCGCTCCCCGAAGAACTCGACTTCGACGCCACGGCCGGTCACGTCCCGATCGGAGACCAGAGCCACGACCTTGCCCTCCTGCAGACCGCGAGCGAGGGCCGACATCGTCGATCCCCGGCCGGCGATGATGATGTCGATCCCGAACGCCGCTCTCGTCTTGATGAACCAATCCGTGATGCGCCGGTTCGGCAGGTTCTCGGCGACCGCGAGCACGGGCAGATCGAGCGACTCGCCCAGAGATCCCGCCACTTCCCAGTTGCCCATGTGGGCAACCGCGAAGATGATCCCCCGCCCGCTCTCCTTCACGGCGAAGACGTCGTCGAGACCGGTCACGCTCGAGTGGGCAACCATCCACTCCTTCCGGCGGGGACGGAACCAGAAGACCTCCGCCCAGTATCTGCCGTACGAAGCGAACATCTCCCTCCCCGCCGTGGTGATCTCCTCTTCGGTCGGACCGGGACCCATCACCCTGCGCATGTGCCGCCGTAGCAAGGCCAACCGGTCCCGTGCCACGTAGGACAGCCCTCTGCCCACCGCGCGCCCGGTGGCAGGAATCACACGCGCCGGGAGGAGGCCGAAGAGACCGGACAGAGCCCGGTAGACGAGGTACCCGGCGAGACCCCTCACCCTGGGAGTTGCTGCCAGGTACGGCGGATTCGCTGAAGCACAGTGAGGCCGGTGAGAACCACGAAGACCCAGAGCATCGGCTCGAGAACGGGGAGCCCGAAACCGGCGAGCATGATTCCGAGGATCACGACGATCATCCGCTCGGCACGGCCCATCCATCCTCCGCGCCCCTCGGCGCCCCAGGACTCGGCTTTGGCCCGGACGTAGGGAACGAGCAGTGAGAACGCGAGTGCGACGAGGCAGAGGATGAGGGCGACCTGGTCGTCCCGGAGGTAGACGCCGAGCCCGACCCATACGGCGATCTCTCCGAACCGGTCGGACATCGTGTCGATGAACGCCCCGCGGTCTGAGGCGGTGCCCTTGAAGCGGGCCAGGGGGCCGTCGAGCGCGTCGAGGAGGACTCCGAAGCCGGCCACGAGCGCCCCCTGCCAGAGGAAGCCGTCGGCGATCAACGCGGCGCCGATCACCGTCAACGCCAGACCCAGGACGGTCACCATCGTCGGGGTCACGCCGATCTTGGCGAGAACGCGCGCGATCGGGAGCAGAATCGGGGCTGCATGCTTCCGGGCTTTGAGATCGATCAACTAAGGCCTTTCGCCAGGGGCGACGGTACCACGCGATTCGGCACAGTTTTCTGCGGATACACTCTCACAGTGGAGAAAACATCGACGGCCAGCCGATGCCCCGCTACGCGAAGGAAGTGATGCCATGGCCGAGCGACACGCTCAGTTGAGTTTCGATGGTAAGGAGTACGAGCTTCCGATCGTTGAACCGACGATCGGCAACGCAGGGATCAACATCGCGAAACTTCGGGCGACGTCCGGCGACGTCACGTACGACCCGGGGTTCGCCAACAGCGCCGGCGCCCGATCGACCATCACCTACATCGACGGCGCCGCCGGTGTCCTCCAGCACCGCGGATACGCCATCGAGGACCTCGCAGCGAACGCGAGCTTCCTCGAGATCGCCTACCTGCTGCTCCGTGGGAAGCTCCCCACCCAGACGGAGTTGGACGACTGGGCGGACGAGGTCCGCATGCACACCCTGCTCAACGAGGAGATGAAGCGGTTCTTCGACGCGTTCCCGAAGAGCGCACACCCGATGGCCATCCTCTCCTCCGCGACGAACGCGATCTCGACGTTCTACGAGGAGTATCACGATCCGACGGACGCGGCAGCGTTCGACGAGAGCGCCGTGCGCCTCCTCGCGAAGATGCCGACGATCGCAGCGTGGGCGTACAAGAAGTCCATCGGCATGCCCTACATCTACCCGCGCAACGACCTCAACTACGTGGAGAACTTCCTCCACATGATGTTCGCCGCCCCCACGGCCTCATACGAGGTCGATCCGGTGATCGCGAAGGCCGTCAACGTCCTGTTCGTCCTCCACGCGGATCATGAGCAGAACTGTTCGACGGCGACCGTGCGCGGCGTCGGATCCAGCCAGGCGAACCTGTTCGCCTCGGTCGGTGCCGGGATCGACGCCCTCTGGGGTCCGCTCCACGGCGGAGCCAATCAGCGTGTGATCGAGATGCTGCAGACGATCGTCGACGATCCGGATGCGACGGCCAAGTCGGTGATCGCCCGGGCGAAGGATCCGAACGATCCGTTCCGGCTGATGGGCTTCGGACACCGGGTCTACAAGAACTACGACCCGCGGGCACGCGTGTTGCGTTCGTATGCCGACGATGTTCTCGCAGCCGTCGGGATCAAGGATCCGCTCTTCGACATCGCGAAGGAACTCGAGCAGGCCGCTCTCGAAGACGACTACTTCATCGAGAGGAAGCTCTTCCCGAACGTCGACTTCTACAGCGGGCTGATCTTCAGGGCGCTCGACTTCCCGACGCGCATGTTCACCGTGCTGTTCGCCATCGGCAGGCTCCCCGGATGGATGTCGCAGTGGAAGGAGATGACGGAAGACCCGGATACGAGGATCATGCGTCCCCGTCAGATCTACGTCGGCGACATCAACAAGGCCTACGTCCCGATCGAAGACCGGTAGAAACCGACGCAGACCACGAACCGTGGGGCCGGCTCTTCGGAGCCGGCCCTTGCGCGTTCACCCCGAGTGCTCGACCGCTCCCACGCAGGAAGCCGTCACAGGGCCTTCAGATCCGTCGACCGTGTCGAACCCCGTTGTGAAGATGGCCCGACGGTTTCGACCGCGATCACGCTGAATCTTCACCGAGCGAGTGCTCCACCCGGGCAGCGTCCAGCGTCGCCTCACCCCGGCCCCGGTGCCACCGGTCCCACACGACGAGCATGGAGGGCAGGACGAGTATCGCCGACAGAAGCGACAGGAGGATCGTGTAGCCGGTCACGAATCCGAACTGTCGGAAGGGAATCGTCGTCGAGGTGACGAGGATTCCGAACCCGAGGATCGTGGTGAGTGCCGAGCCGGCGAGCGCCCCGCCCGTGTGCGTCAAGGTCGACTCGATCGCATCGTTCTCGTTCTCGCTTCTGATCCGGTCCTCCTCGTAACGGTGAGTCACGTGGATCATGTACGGGATCCCGATACCGACCGCCAACGCGGCGACGGTGGCGGTGATCGGACCGAAGGGGATTCCGAGACCCCACATGATCCCGAACGACAGGAGAACGACGAGAACGACCGGCAGCGTCGTGATCACACCGAGCATCGGGCGGCGGATCTCGTACCAGAAGTTCAGCACGAGCAGGATGAGCACGGCGGCGAGGGTGTACAGCAGCGACGACAGTTGCGAGTTCTGCAGCGTCGTGATGATCACCTCGGAGATGATCGCCGTCGATGTCGCGATCGCTCTCAAACCCGTCTGAGCCACCGGGGAGAACGCTGCGTTCAGATCGTCCCTCAACTCCCCGGCACCGGCCTCCCCGGCTTGCGTCTGGATCGTGAAGAGCGCCGACGTGTAGGTCCCGTCGTCGTCGATGTAGAGGACTTTGGCCGCGCCGGCCGGATCGACGGTTCTCAGTGTCCCGTAGAGCATGGCGACATCGGCGCTCTCCGACACTTTCATGCTCGTGGCGGTCATGCCTGCCGCCCCTGCGGCCTGGGCAACCGTCGGATCGAACGATGGAGACTGCGGGTTGGCGTATTTCAGCACCAGAGCAACCGGCGAATCGGCCGCGGGGAACATGCCGAACTGCACGACGTTGTTCACCCCGGTCAGGTTCATCGTCGAGTCCACCATCGCGTTGTACGCCCCGGACGACGCAACATCGCCGTCGATGAGAACGTGCGTCGTCTCCCCGAAACCCCCGCCGTACTCGTCGATCAACGTCTCGAACGTCGATCGGTACGGTGAGGTGACGGGGACGAAATCGATGAAGCTGAACTTCGCCTCGAGACGGCTCGTACCGACGGCGCCGACGACACCGAGGACCAACGCGACGATGATCGTCGGGATCGCGGCATGCTTCGCCAGCCGGGCCGTCCGGCCCATGAGCTTGGGCAGCATGCGAGCATCTCCGCCGCGCAAGGCTTCCCGGTCGAGCGTCTCCCGCTTCTCCCCGCGGCGGTCGAGCAGCAGACGAACGGCGGGAACGAATGTCAACATGATCAAGAACAAAGCAGCGATTCCGATCACTGCGAGCGCTCCGAACTCGCGGAGCGCCGGAATGTCGGCGAGGAGCTTCAGGAGGTTGGGGGCGAATGCCGGACTCGCATGGCCCGATGTACGAGACGACGGATGTCTGACCCGACTTCTCTGAGAGGCACGCGGCGACAACCACCGTTGTGATGGTGACGGCCCAGCGGCTGGCCGGACACTCAGGCGAGACCGTTGACACGCGTCTTCGTAAGTTCGAGTCTTTCTGTTCACCGCACGGGCGCTTGTTCACCCGTTCCGATGTGGCCTACCGCGGTGGAGCGCTTCGTTCGATCAGGTCTCCGGCGACCTGGTCGAGCGGCAACCCCCGTTGCTCTCCCTCATCTTCGCGAAGCCGGAGGCCTACCGTGCGGTTCTGCACGTCGTCGTCCCCGACTACGAGGATCGCCGGCGTCTTCTGGGTGATCGCTCTGCGGATCTTCTCTCCAACGGTCTCGTCGGCATCGTCGACCTCGACCCGCACGCCACCCGCTTTGAGCGCATCCGCCACTTCGTAGGCGTAGTCGGCGTGACGGTCCGCCACGGGAACGATCGCGGTTTGCACCGGTGACAGCCACATCGGGAACGCCCCCGCGTAGTGCTCGACGAGGACGCCCACGAATCGCTCCACCGACCCGAGCAGGGCCCGGTGGATCATCACCGGCCGCTGCCGGTCGTTCTCGGAGGACGCGTAGTTGAGGTTGAAGTTCTCCGGTTGCGCGAAGTCGAGCTGGATCGTCGAGAGCTGCCACCGTCGCCCGATCGCGTCCTTGACGTGGATGTCGATCTTCGGTCCGTAGAACGAGCCTTCGCCGGCGGCGATCTCGTAGGGAAGCCCCGCCGTCTCGAGCGCCTTGGCGAGCGAGGCCTCTGCCAGCTCCCACAGATCGTCCGATCCGATCGACTTCTCCGGATCGCGGGTCGAGAGATCCGCCTCGAACTCCTCGAAACCGAAGTCACGCAACACCATGAGCACGAAGTCGAGAAGGCTCTGGAGTTCCTCGGGCATCTGCTCAACGGTGGTGAAGATATGGCTGTCGTCCTGGGTGAAGCCGCGAGCCCGCAAGAGCCCGTGGACGACGCCGGAACGCTCGTAGCGGTACACCGTGCCGAGCTCGAACAGCCGGAGAGGAAGCTCCCGGTAGCTCCTGCTCCTCGACTTGTAGATCAGGATGTGGAAGGGGCAGTTCATCGGCTTCACGTAGTACTGCTGCCCGCCGTCGAGTTCCATCGCCGGGTACATGCCTTCGGCGTAGAACTGCAGATGGCCGCTCGTCTTCCAGAGGTCGGCTTTCGCCACGTGGGGGGACACGACGTACTCGTACCCGTTCGCGAGGTGGGTCCGGCGGCTGTAGTCCTCGATCTCCTTGCGCAGGAGGCCACCCTTGGGGTGCCAGATCGCGAGGCCGCTGCCGAGATCCGACGGGAACGAGTAGAGGTCGAGTTCGGTACCGAGCCGGCGATGGTCGCGCTTCTCGGCTTCCTCGAGGCGATGCAGGTAGGTACGGAGTGCCTTGCGGTCTTCCCACGCCGTCCCGTAGATCCTCTGGAGTTGCGGCTTGTGCTCGTCTCCGCGCCAGTAGGCCCCGGCCGAGCGCATCAGCTTGACGGCTTTGATCCGCCCCGTCGATGGCACGTGCGGCCCGCGGCACAAGTCGACGAACGCTTCGTTTCGATAGAGTGACACCTCGCTCGACCCGGCCCCCTCCGCTTCGTCGACGCCACGGATGATCTCCGACTTGAACGGCTGGTCCGAGAACAGTTCCAGCGCCTCGGATATCGTCGCCGTGTCCCGCACGAACGCCTGATCCTCTGCGATGATCTCCTCCATGCGCTGTTCGATGCGTTCGAGGTCCTCCGGCGTGAACGGACGGCCGATGTCGAAGTCGTAGTAGAAGCCGTCCGTGATCGCCGGACCGATGGCGAACTTCGCCCCGGGGTAGAGGTCGAGAACGGCTTGCGCCATGACGTGAGCGGCCGAGTGGCGCAGCACCGAGCGCCCCGCCTCGGTGTTCTCCGTCACGACCGAAAAGGATCCGCTGCGTTCGATCGGCCGGTTCAGGTCGAGCATGTCCCCGTCCACGGTGACCGCGACGGCGGCACGCGCGAGACCGGCTCCGATGCTCGCTGCAACGTCCAGGCCGGTGACACCGTCCTCGTAGTCGCGGGTCGTCCCGTCGGGAAGTGTCAGTTGAACAGTCATGATCGCTCTCACAAAGTTGGGGTGCACAAGGCTACATCCTTCCCAACCCGATCGTGCGCGTGTAACAATGGGACGACGGGAGGAATGGAGGAACGTGGATATCCAAACGCTGGTAGCCGAAATCGCGGGAAACGACAGGTTCCAGGATCTGACCCGTCCCACCAAATCGCTTGCCAAGAACCGCCACTACCGGATCTGGCGCGCCGGCGGGCCCGTTCTTCTCAAAGTGTACGGAACCCCGGCCCGGGAACGACGCGAGTCGCACGCTCTCGACGCCTTCGCACACCTCGAGGGGATACCGGACAAGATCGACGGCGACGCGACGGGCGAGTTCCCCTGGGCCCTCTTCGTCGATCCCGGGCAATGGAACCTCGCCTCGCTGCCCGGCAGCGGTGAGGCCGCGCATCGAGCCGGCCGGGTCCTCCGGGGAGTTCACGACAGCGATCCGTCACGCCTGTCGAATCTCGCACACGGGATCGATGAGGAATGGATCAAGGTCGATCACGCTTCAACGATGCGCCGCCTCGAGCGGTACCGGAGGCGGATCGGCATGGACGCCGATCTGTACGCCGCGGTCGCATCGATGTCTCCGCCGAAAGCCTCCCCGACCGCCGCCGCCCACACCGACCCGACACCGGAGCACTTCGTCGTGAACGAGGCCGGCGCCGTCACCCTCGTCGACTGGGAGTGGGCGACGCTCGCACCGCCCGAGTGGGACCTGTCGAAGGCCGTCTGGCTCCTCAGCACCCGGGCTGGGCCGCGGGCCGCCGCCGCGCTGCAAGAAGGCTACGGCCGGGCACTCGACCCGATCCAGATGGATCGCTGGACCGCCTACCACGCCGCGATGCTCCTCGTGTTCGAAGCAGAGCAGCAGATGTCGGACACCGGAGCGGCTTCGTACGCGGAGACGGTCGATGAGATCCGTCGCGTCGTGGAAGCCTCCGGCCACTGACGCCGCCGCCACCGGCGGAAATACCGCGCGATTTCGCGCTCTCGTCATATGATCTCCTGGTCGTCGGAGCCAGGAGATACTGATGTTGGAGATCGCGATCGCATCTGTGTTGATTGCCGTTGCCTTCGTCGCCGTCGGTACGACATCACGGCCGATGTTGTCCTCGAACGTGACCGAGGTTCTGCCCGCCCCCGCCGTGGAAGAGCAGTTCGTGGACCTTCCGTGCCCGTGGTGTCACGCGCCGACGAGAGAAGACGACTCGAGTTGCCCGTCTTGCGGGCAGCCGTTCGGATAGGTTCCGCTCCTACCGGCTGAGACCCCGCATCCGCTCGATGGACGCCCAGCATCCCCCGCAGTTCGTCCGGCGAGGCGTATCCTCCCGTTCATGAGTTCGGTAGGTCTCGTCCTCGGCGGTGGTGGAGTTACAGGAGCCTCGTATCACTTCGGGACGCTCTTCGCGCTGCAGATGGCAACCGGGTGGGACCCCGCGAACGCCGATGTCGTCGTCGGCACGTCGGCGGGCTCGTTCATCGCCGCCATGGTCCGCGGCGGCGCTCTCAACCTCGACACGATGGTGGGCAACTCCCGCCACGACGACGACGTGATCGAGTGGTTGTCGAACAACGTCTACCGCCGCATCCGGCCGCGAGGTTTGGTCCGGTGGGTGCGTCGCGGCATCCTTCCCAGCATCAAGCGGCCGGGTCTCGGCGTCGTGCTCGGAAGTCCCGGCATCTACTCGACCGAACCGATCGCCGAATGGGTCGAGAAGAGCCTCGGGGACCGGGCCGACGATTGGCCGTCCGAACCGACCGTGATCGTTGCCTACGACCTCGAGAGCCGGACCCGGGTTCCGTTCGGGACCGAAGCCGCCCCCGTCGTTCCGTTGAAGCTCGCCGTCGCGGCATCGAGCGCCGTACCGTTCGTCTACGAGCCGGTGACGATAGACGGGCGCACCTACGCCGACGGCGGGTTCGTCTCGGGCACGAACCTCGATCTCCTCCTTGCCAACCCCGAACCGCTGGATCTGATCATCATCGTGGCTCCCATGGCGGCCACCGCTGCGCGCAAGGGCGGGCGCTTCTACGAGGAGACGTTCGATCGTGCCGGCCGGACGGCACTCGCGGCGGAGATCGCCCGTGTGAAGGAGGAGTGGCCGGAGACCGATGTCCTCATCCTGCGGCCCGATGAACGCGTGCTCGAGCTCACGCGAGCGAATCCCATGTCGGTCGATGCGGCGATCCCGTCGTTCCTCGCCACGCTGCGATCCATGCGCGACGAGCTCGCGCACCCTTCGACGTGGGCGATGCTCGAACGCCACATCGTCAACAACGTCCCGGCCTGACGGCCCGGACGGACGCCGGTCAGATCTCCTCGAACCGGGCCTGGAAGAATCTCAAGGACTCGGGCTCGTAGGTGAACCGCAGCCCCCGGATGTCGTGCCGGTGTGCGTACACGTCGATGACGGACTCCGCCGTCACGTCCATGTGCGACTGGGTGTACACCCTGCGTGGAATGGTGAGCCTGACGAGTTCGAGCTTCGGGTGACGGTTCTCGTCCGTCTCGGGGTCACGGCCGGCGGACACGATTCCCCGCTCCATGCCTCTGACACCTGAGTCCCGGTAGATCGCCGCTGCGAGTGCCTGCGCCGGGAAGTGCTCTTGTGGCAGGTGATCGAGGATCGCCTTCGCATCGAGGAACACGCCGTGTCCACCGATCGGGCGGATCAGGGGGATCCCCGCGTCGATCAGCTTCCCGCCGAGATACTCGACCTGGCCCACACGGGCCCGAACGTGATCGTCGGTTGCGACCATCTCCCGGATCCCGGTGGCGAGCGCTTCCATGTCCCGTCCCGACATGCCCCCGTAGGTGTGGAGCCCTTCGAAGGCGACGAGAAGCGCCCGCGCTTGCCTGGCGAGCTCCGGGTCTCGGAGTGCGAGGAAGCCGCCGATGTTGACGAGGTTGTCCTTCTTCGAGGACACCGTCGCCCCATCCGAGTACGACGCGATCTCGCGCACGATCTCGGCGATCGACCGATCGGCGTAGCCTTCCTCCCTCTGCTGGATGAAGTAGGCGTTCTCGAGTGCACGGGTCGCATCGAGCATCACGTAGATGTCGTTCGCTCGGCAGTACTCGTAGACCTCGCGGATGTTCTCCATCGAAGCCGGCTGCCCGCCCGCCATGTTCACGTTCGTCTCGAACGACACATAGGGGACACGGTCCGCACCGTACTCGTCGACGACGGCACGGAGCTTGTCCATGTCGATGTTGCCCTTGAACGGATAGACGCTCGTCGGATCGTGTGCCTCGTCGACGATCACGTCGACGAAGATGCCGCCTGCGTACTCCTGATGGAACCGGGTCGTGGTGAAGTACATGTTCCCCGGGATCACATCGCCCGGCTCGATGAGGATCTGGCTGAGCAGATGCTCGGCTCCGCGCCCCTGGTGCGTGGGGATCAGCTCCTCGTATCCGTAGACGTCGCGCACGGCGTCGACGAGCTTGTAGAAGCTCCTCGCTCCGGCGTACGACTCATCACCGAGCATCATCGCCGACCACTGCCTGTCCGACATGGCGGATGTCCCGGAGTCGGTGAGGAGGTCGATGTACACGTCGTCCGATCTCAGGAGGAACGTGTTGAATCCTGCGTCCTGGATGGCCGCGTCACGCTCTTGCGTGGTGGTCATCTCGATGGGCTCCACCATCTTGATCTTCCAGGGTTCTGCCCAGCTTCGCGTCATCGTCCCGTCCTTTCCTCAGACCGCCTCGAACGCCGTGGAGATGTCCTGGATGAGGTCGTCGGGGTTCTCGACCCCGATCGAGAGCCTCACCAGCGAGCCATTCACCCGCAGCTTCTTCTTCTCGTCCGGGTCGACGCCGGCGTGCGTCATCGTGGCCGGGTGCTCGACGAGCGTCTCCGTGCTGCCGAGGCTCACGGCGAGATGGATCAGGCTCAGAGCGTCGATGAACCGGAACGCCTCTTCCTCACCGCCGTCGATCCAGAACGTGATCATCGCCCCGGGGCCCTCGGCCTGCTCCCGGTAGATGTCGTACCCGGGATCTCCTTCGGCGAGAAGACCGAGGTAGCTGACGTCCTTCACCTTCGGATGGGACTCGAGGAATCGGGCGATCTTCTGAGCGGACTCCGTCTCCCTCCGCATCCGCAGATCCAGCGTCTCCAGACTCCGCATCATGAGCCACGCGCTGTGCGGCGACGCCATGCTGCCGAGAATCGTGCGCGTGACGACGACCGGTTCCATCATCTCGTCGCACCCGAGCACCGCTCCGGCGATCAGATCCGAGTGCCCCCCGATGTACTTCGTCGCCGAGTAGATCACGAGGTCCGCTCCGTGCCGGAGCGGGTGTTGCCAGAGCGGGCCGAGGAACGTGTTGTCGACGGCGACCGGAACCCGGCGTTCACCGTCGCCGTGGCGATCGGCCAGGCGACGCGCCATCGCGATGCTGAACAGGTCGTTCGTGGGGTTCGCCGGGGTCTCCATCAGGACGGCGCCCAGGCGGTATCCGGGCAGCGCGGCCTCCAGCGCCGCATCGACGTCGGCCTCGGACATGTCCGGCTCCCATTCGACGGTCCGGATGCCGAACTCGGGGAGGATCTCGTGGACGAAGTGGTCCGTGCCCCCGTACAGCGGGGCGGTGTGGAGGAGGACGTCGCCCGGGCGCAGGTACGCGAGCATCGCGGTGGTGATCGCGGCCATGCCGGAGGCGAACACGAGCCCCCGGTCGGCCCCGTCCCAGAGCGCCAGGCGGTGTTCCAGGATCTCGAGATCGGGGTTGTTGAGGCGGCTGTAGATCATTCCCGGCTGTTCGCCGCTGTCGTCTCCACCCTCGGCCAGTTCGAAGAATCGCTTGCCCTCGGCCGCCGACTCGAACACGAACGTCGAGGTTTGGAAGATCGGGCTCTTGATCGCCCCCTCCGACCATTCCGGCCGGTAGCCGTAGCTCATCATCAGGCTCTCCGGTGAGAGCTTCTTCCCTGCGATCGTGTCGTCGTACTCGTCTCGCACTATTCGTCCCTCTCCGTGCGCTCTACGCCGATACGGGTACTTCTCCGTACAGACGTCCTACTGATGGGCCCATTGTGGTGTATCGTGCCACGAACCACCACCCGCAGCGAAGAGGATTCGCCCCATGTCCGATATTCCGGTCCTCGACCGTACGGATCGCGCCATCATCGCCGCATTGCAGGAGAATGCACGGCTGTCGAACAAGGCGCTGGCGGCAGAGGTCGGGATCGCCCCCTCCACGTGCTCCGAGCGGATGCGGCGACTCGAGACGGAGGGAGTCTTCACCGGGTTCCGAGCCGCGGTCGATCCCCGGGCACTCGGGATCGGCCTCCAGGCGATGATCGCCGTCCGTCTCCGGCGTCACGCGGCCGACGAGGTCGAGGCATTCCGGCTCCACGCCGCGAACCTTCCGGAGGTCATCAGCATCTCGCACATCACGGGCGCCAACGACTTCCTGGTTCGCGTCGTCGTTCGCGACGCCGATCATCTTCGCGATCTCGCCGTGCGCGGCTTCACGACGATGAAAGAGGTAGACCACATCGAGACGGCGCTCATCTTCGAACACGTCGGAAAGGGGATCCTTCCGGATCTACTCGATTGACCCGATCGATCCTTCGCCGCCCGCGGCGAGTTCCGCGATGATCTGGTCGACGAGCTCTTTCGTAGAGGCCTCCGCGATGCGGTGCAGGAACGCCCGGTCGATCAGTCGGCCCACACCTCCGAGAGGCGGGTCGTAGTGGCCCTGGATCTTGACCTGGGTGAGATCCTCCGCCACGCGGGCGATCACGAGCTCCGCGTCCATCTTCGGAAACAGCCCGGGGGTCCCGGTGGCTTCCCACGTAAGCGGGATGCGGCGAGCATCGGTCGACTCGACGACGTCCCCCACCCTGAGTTGAACGGTCTTCGCCACGAACGAGTCTTCACCGCGCGGCCCCATCTTGGCCCGGATCGCCTCTCCGTCCCGGTACGAGTCCCGGGCCCATCTCTCGAGCTGCCCCAGCACGAGCGGGCACCGATCGACGACCTCGTCGTAAGGACGCGCTACCTCTCCGTAGTACTGAACGAACACCCGAACTCGCCGATCTCGATGAAGAACGCAGGTAAGTCGCCCCGTGCGGCAACCGGTAGGGCCGAATGACAGTTCATGATGGACGTGCCCGACCCGGGGTCATTCGCCGAGGACCGGACCGACGAACCGGGACGCGACGCGAACCATCGACCGGGATGACCGGATCGCTGGATCGTTGTGGTCCGCACCCCTCACCTCGTAGACCGATGCACCGAGGGCTTCTGCGATCGCTCTGCTCTGCTCGATCGGAACCGTTTCGTCCGCCGTTCCCGCGATCACGATCGCCGGTACGCCGTCCAGGTCGCCGTGCCGGATCCGCTCCAGGGATGCGTACCGGTCCCGGGCCAACGCCCCAACGGGGAGCCACGGGTAGTGATATCGGCCGACGTCGATCAGCGACGTGAACGGGGATCCGAGCACGAGCGCATCGGGTGGTTCGACCGCCGCCGCAGCGATCGCCACCGCGGCGCCGAGCGACTCGCCGAAGTAGACGACACCCGCATGGCCGTAACCGAGCGAGCGGGCGGCGCGAATGGTCGCGAGCGCATCGGAGATCAGCCCCGCCTCGCCGGGTCTGCCGGGATTGCCTCCGTAGCCCCGATACTCCGCGAGCACGACGCCGTATCCGGCACGGGCGAGTTCGTTCCCGAGCGGAATCCGATCCGATCGGCTGCCGGCGTTGCCCGGGAGCACGACGATGAGCGGCCGATCCGCTGCCGGTTCGTCGATCCGTATCCACGCGGAGAGCGTGAGTCCGTCCTCCGTCTCGACGGCCAGTTCCTCCCATGCTTCCGGGGCGGGGCCGGGATCGCCCCCGGGGAAGTAGATGAGTCGATCCTGCAACATCCAAACGCCTCCGATCACGCCGAGGATCGCGGCGAACCCGCTTCCGAGGATCCGTGTCGGTTTCATCCCCCCACGCTACCGAATGCGCGAGACTTGGGACATGACCGGGACCGATCTCGCTCTGGTGTCGCTTCTGCTGATCATGCTTCCGGCCGCGGCGTTGCTGGGCGCGGCCGAAGCGGCGTTGCTGCGAGTTCAGCGTGTTCGAGTCGAGGTGCAGGCCGCAACAGGCGACCACCGCTCCGCGAGACTCCTCCTGCTCCTGGACGATCTCCCGCGTGTCCTGAACACGGTCCTGCTGGTCGTTCTCCTCCTGCAGATCGGAGCGGCGACCGTCACCGGGGTGCTCTCCACCCGCCACTTCGGCAATGCCGGGGTCACGATCGCATCGATCGTGCTGACCGTTGCTCTCTTCGTCTACGCCGAAGCGATACCCAAGACCTACGCCGTGCATCATTCGTACGGGGTGGCGCGAGCTACGGCCGGTCTGGTGTCCGGACTGGCATGGCTCCTCCGTCCCATCGTCGCGGCACTGGTGGCCTTCGCCGATCTCCAGACCCCGGGCACGGGGATCACCGTCCCCCCGGTTGTGACGGAGGCAGAACTTCGAAAGTTGGCGTTCGACGCCGCAGCGATGGGCACGATCGAAGAGACGGATCGGGACCTGATCGATCGGGCATTCAAGCTCGGGGATCGGACGGTCGACGAGATCCTCATACCCCGGACCGAGATCGTGGCAGTTCCGTTCGATACCCCGGTCCGGGAGGCACTCGACATCGCGATTCGATCCGGACATCGACGGCTCCCACTGTTCGACGGTGATCTCGACACGATTCGGGGAATCGTCCGTCTCGAAGATCTGGCGGCCGGAGTCACCGAAGCTCCGGATGATCCCGTTTCGAGCATCGCGACCGCCGAGCTCGTCGTTCCGGAGACGAAGCGAGTGATCGAGCTGCTCGCCGAGATGCAGGCCAGCGGAGTTCACGTCGCGGTCGCGGTGGACGAGTACGGGGGCACGGCGGGGATCGTCACGATCGAGGACGTGGTCCGCGAGCTCGTCGGGCCGGTCTCCGACGAGGGCGAGGTCGTGTACCCGCGCGTCCGCGAGCTCGGTCGAAACCGCTGGGCCGTCGAGGCGGCGGCGTCCGTCGAAGAGTTGGAGGCGGCCACCGGGATGACCCTTCCGGACGGCGACTGGCACACCGTCGGAGGCCTCGTGATCGGAGTCGCAGGGCACATCCCCGCCCGGGGTGAGGCCGTTCACGTCGATGGGCTGACGCTGACCGTCGTCGACGCCGCGGTGCACCGCGTTCTCGAGATCGAGGCCACCCTCGACGATCAGGATCGATCGAGCTGATCCTCGAGATCGCCCGCCGATGAGACGGGCAGGTCGCAGACGAAGTCCTTGCAAACGAACGCCCGGGCGCCGTCCGGGGCCGTTCGCCCTTCGAGGAGCGGAACCGGCGACTCCGTCCCCTCGCCTTGCGCCAGCACCACGTCGGGTCGGAACCGCCCCCAGACGACCCCTGTGAGCCTGCGGCGTTCGGGGGCAACTCCGACCACAGCGACTTCGCGAAGCGGATCGGCGAGCCAGGCTCCGAGCAGCGATCCGTGCGCTCCCGGGTGGGCAGACAGACTGGTCCCCACCGACTGGATGGTTCGCTCGAATCGGGTCTGGAGGTCCGACTCCCCCGTGTACGCGGCGAGTATCGCGAGCGCTTCAGCAGCCAGCGCGTTGTCCGACGGTGTCGGATCGTCGTGAACGTTCTTCGGGCGAGCGATCAGCTGCTCCCCGTCCGACGCCGTGGCGAAGAAACCTCCGTCCTGTTCGTCGGAGAAACGCCGGATCATCTCACGAACCATCCGCTCTGCCTGGAGGTAGCGTCGCTCGTCGCCGGTGGCCTGGTACAGGGTGAACAGTCCGAGGGCCGCGGCGGCGTAGTCGTCGCAGAATCCGTCCGGACCGTTCCTGCCTCCCCTCCACGACCGGAGGACGCGACCGTCGCTCGATGCCGGTCCGGTCAGGAACCCGGCGATCCCGTTCGCAGTCTCCAGATACCGCTCATCCTCCAGAATCGCCGCCGCCTCGGCGAAGGCTCGCAAGGCGAGCCCGTTCCATGCGGTGACGATCTTGTCGTCCCTGGCCGGTCGTACGCGATCCGCTCGGCGCTTCCGGAGGCGCTCGTCGATCGCTTCCTTCGACCGCCGTAACTCGTCCTCCCCGATGCCGAGATCGTCGGCGACGGCGGCGAGGGACCGCGGAAGGTGAAGGATGTTCGCTCCTTCGAAGTTCCCCGCCGGGGTCGCGCCGTAGATCGTCGCCGCGAGATGTACGTCGTCGTCGAGCGTTTCGGCGAGCTCATCCCAGGTCCACACCGAGAAGGCCCCTTCTGCGCCGTCCGCATCGGCGTCTTCAGCCGAGTGGATGCCGCCCGACGGGTCGATCATGTCGCGGGCGAGATAGTCGAGCGTCTCGCGAGCGACCTCGAGCAACCATGGATGTCCGGAGACCTGCCAGGCCCGGAGATACAGCCGGGCGAGCAGTGCGTTGTCGTACAGCATCTTCTCGAAGTGCGGCACGAGCCAGCGGTCGTCGACCGAGTAGCGGGCGAAGCCGCCGTCGAGATGGTCGTAGATTCCACCGCGCGCCATGTGGTCGAGCGTCACCTCGACGGCACGGATCGCGTTCGATGCGCGTTCGGTTCCCGGACGGAGCACCGCGAATCGGAGGAGGAACTCGAGGGTCGATGGCTGCGGGAACTTCGGGGCCCGGCCGAATCCGCCGTGCGTGGAGTCGAACGTGGAGAGGATCGTGTCGACGGCGGCCTCCATCTCTCCTTCGGTCGGCAGCATCGCCGACGCGGCCGGCCTGCGTGAGATCGCACGTGCGACGCCGTCGGATCGGCCGATGAGGCTCTCCCGGTCGTGCGTCCAGGCATCGTCCACGGCACGCAGGATCTCCATGAACGACGGCATCCCGTGGCGCCCCTCCTTCGGGAAGTACGTCCCGGCGTAGAACGGCTTCGCGTCCGGAGTGAGGAACACGGTCATGGGCCAGCCGCCGTGACCGGTCGTCGCGGTGACGGCATCCATGTAGATCCGATCGACATCCGGCCGTTCTTCCCGATCGACCTTGATTCCGACGAACCGGTCGTTGAGGAATCGGGCGGTGTCTTCGTCCTCGAACGACTCGTGCGCCATGACGTGGCACCAGTGGCAGGCCGAGTAGCCGACGGAGAGGAGGACGGGCACGTCCCGTTCCGTCGCCACGGCGAACGCCTCGCACCCCCACTCGTGCCAGTCCACGGGATTGTCGGCGTGTTGGAGGAGATACGGAGAGGTCGCGTTCGCAAGTCGGTTGGGCATGTCCTCGACCCTACGCCACACCGTCTTGTTGCGTACAAGGTCGCAACGACTCCGCAGCCCTTTCGTCGCACCGCTCCGGTCTCACATCGATCGCACTTCGTGAACCTCGATGCTGGTGATGATCGGACAGGTCTGTGCGATGGCCGTCGCCTCGTCGAGGTCGGTGGCGTTGATGATCACGTATCCGGTGAACGCGTCGAGGTCGAGAGCAAGGTCTCTCGTGCCGTCGCGGGTGATCTCTCTTCCGGGCCCGCCGGGGCCGCCGCTGTCCACGATCCGGTCTGCGATCGACTCGAACCATGCCCCCCAGGCCTGCATGATCTCAGGGGTCGGGGGAACGAACCCGTAGGTCAGGAACACGAACTTCTTCATCGCCTTCTCCTTGTCATCGCCCTCTTCTCGAACTGCCAACGCTATCAGGGCGATCGTTCGCCGTGGGAGGGGAATCGGTGCGCCTCCCGGGGGTTCATCCTGCCGTTCACCGGTCGGCTGAGCTCAGACCCGACGCCTCCGCCCCGTCGGCAAGAGTCCGCGGTCATCGCTCGCTTCCCGATGTAGTGTCGGGTCGCAGATTCCATCGACGAAAGGGCATCCGTGTGAGAAGGAATTCGAGAGCTGCGGACGCCGGGACCCTGGAGCGGCTCTTCGGCGGCGCCGACGGACTCCTACCGCTCTGGATCGCCGAACCGGACGTCGGTCTCGCTCCCGGAATCGTCGCTGCGCTCGAGGAGAGGGCGGCGCTCGGGTGGTACGGATATGAGATGCGACCCCGATCGGTCGTGGAGTCCTTCTGGGAGTGGATGTCGGATCGCCACGGCTGGAACGGGACCGACCTCCAGGCCTCGGTGAGTCCGAGCGTCGGGACGTCGATCAGTGTTCTCATCGACCTGTTCACCGAGCCGGGCGACGGTGTCGTGATCCAGCCGCCGGTGTTCACCGACTTCAAGCCGATCGTCACGTCGGCTGGACGCACCGCCGTGCGCAACCCGCTGACCCTCACCGACGACGGCTACCGGATGGATCTCGACGATCTCGAGTCCAAAGTGGCCGAGCCGGAGACCCGCATGATGATCCTGTGCAATCCGCACAATCCGGTCGGTCGCGTCTGGACGCTTCGCGAGCTCCGGGAGGTCGCCGAGATCTGTGCCCGGCACGGCGTGTTCGTCGTCTCGGACGAGATCCATGCGGACATCGCTCTCCCTCCCCACCGATTCACACCGTTCGCCGCCGCCGCATCCGATGCCGGTGTCGGATGGGCGGCCGCGCACGGGCCGATCAAGACGTTCGGTCTCGCAGGCGTCTGCGACAGCCTGCTGGTCACCAACGACGAGCAGGTCGCCAAGCGGTTCCGGTCCGCCGCCTCCCGGTTTCATCTCAACCGCAACAACGCCTTCGGGATCGCCGCGTTCGAAACCGCCTACCGCACGGGCGCTAGGTGGCTCGACGATCTCCTCGGCCTCGTCTCCGACAACTTCACCCTGCTCCGAGAGAACCTCCCGGACGGCGTCACCCTGATCGAACCGGAGGGAACGTACCTGGCGTGGCTCGACTTCCGGAGCCTCGGTATGGGCGTACCCGACCTCGCACGGTGGCTTCCCCGTTCGGCGCACCTGGCGCTCAGCCCCGGCCACTGGTTCGGGCGCCAGGGTGCCGGTTTCGCACGCATGACCGTCGCTGTGCCAACCGAACGGATCGAGGACGCGATCGGCAGGTTGACCGAGGCGGTCGAGATGCATGATGCCTGAGGAACCCGCATGGTGACCGTCGTCACCGGTGCATCCGGCTTCGTGGGGGGTGTCCTCGTCCGGGCGCTGCTCGAGGAGGGCCGGGACGTGCGCGGTGTCGATCTTCGCCGGGGCCCATCCATCGAGGGCCTCGACATCGAGTTCCGTCAGGCGGATGTGCGCGACGGCGAGGCCATCCGGGAAGCGCTGGAGGGCGCCTCGACGGTGTTCCACACGGCGGCGGTGATCTCCGTGACCGGCGACCGGTCGGGCAGGGTCCGGGATGTTAACGTGAACGGAGTGAGGACCGTCGCCGAGGCAGCGCTCTCCTCAGGCGTCGATCGCTTCGTCCACTGCAGCTCGGTTCACGCTTACGATCTCGAAGTCGACGCCGAACTCACCGAGACGAGCCCTCAGGCTACGGATCCACATCTTCCTCCTTACGATCGTTCCAAGGCCGCAGGCGAGGCGGCGCTCCGCGAGGTCGCTGCACGCGGGCTCGATACGGTCGTCTGCAACCCGACCGGCGTCATCGGCCCCCACGACTTCGCACCGTCCAGGATGGGGGTGGTCCTCCTGGCCTTGTTCCGCGGCCGGATGCCTGCGCTCATCGACGGCGGCTTCAACTGGGTCGATGTGCGCGACGTCGTCGCCGGCCTGCTCGCCGCCGAGACCCGGGGACGAACGGGTGAGAACTACCTGCTTCCCGGTCATCAGCGATCCCTCCTCGAGATGGCCCTCGCCGCCGAAGAAGTATCGGGCGTGCCCAGACCCAAGCGGGTGGTGCCGATGTGGATCGCGCGTGCCGTCACACCGATCGGGAACATCGTCAGCGGGCGAACCGGCAACCCGCTCTGGGCGACGTCCGAGTCGCTTCACGCGTTACGCCACTCCCCTCCGGTCTCCGGATCCAAGGCCCGGGCGGAACTCGGGTACGCTCCTCGGCCGTTCCCAGAGACGATCGGCGACACCTACCGGTGGTTCCAGGATCAGGGCTTGCTCCCCCGACCCGCGACCGACACTGACCGGCCCGCACCCTGATCGACGCCGCCACCCCCGTTCGTACCGATCGGTCGGCCGGTATCGTCGCGCCATGGCCGACAAGGACGACATCCGCCGATACCGGAGCAATCTCCAGGACGAGACCGACGGCGCCGCCATGTACCGGGCCCTCGCTCGCATGGAGGAAGATCCGGCCCTCATCGAACTCTACGAACGCCTCGCAGCCACCGAGGAGCGACATGCCCGGCTGTGGCAGGGACGCCTCGCCGAGGCCGGCGTCGACGACTCGACTCCTCCGGTCTCCCGCCGCACCCGCGTCCTCATCTGGCTCGCGGAGAAGCTGGGGACCAACGTTCTCGTCTCTACGCTCGCCAGGGAGGAGCGTGCGGGACAGTTCATGTACGACGACCAGCCGGAGACGGAGGGCACGACCCTGAGAGCCGACGAGCGGTCGCACGCCCGCATCCTGTCCACGCTCGCCGAAGACAACCCGACGACCATGACCGGCCCGGTCCTCGCTCGCCTCGAAGGCCGTCACTCTGCGGTCGGCGGCAACGCTCTGCGTGCCGCCGTTCTCGGCGCCAACGACGGCCTCGTCTCGAATCTCGCTCTCGTGATGGCGGTTTCCGGTGCCAGCACGAGCCGGTCCGCCGTGCTCGTGGCCGGGTTCGCAGGGCTGCTGGCCGGGTCCATCTCGATGGCGCTCGGCGAGTGGATCTCCGTGCAGTCCTCCCGGGAGCTGTACGAACGTCAGATCGAAACGGAGCGGTCCGAGATCGAGGAGTTCCCCGACGAGGAGGCGGAGGAACTGGCGCTCATCTACCAGGCGAAAGGGATCGCCCCCGGGGAGGCTGAACGGCTCGCCGCGGCGGTGATGGAAGACGCCGAGCGCGCCCTCGACACGATGGCACGCGAGGAGCTCGGCATCGACCCCGACGATCTGGGAGGGTCACCCTGGACCGCCGCGATCACGTCGTTCGTCCTCTTCTCGATCGGAGCGATCATCCCGGTCGCCCCGTTCCTCTTCACCTCGGGAACGACGGCGATCCTGCTCAGCGCCGCCGGATCGGCCGTGGGTCTCTTCGGACTCGGCGCCGCGATCTCCCTGATGACCGGCCGTAACGTGTGGTGGTCGGGCGCCAGGCAGGCGCTCTTCGGCCTCGCCGCGGCCGTCGTCACATTCGGAATCGGTACGCTGCTGGGTGTTGCCGTCTCATGAGGATCTAGGCATGATTGCAAGAATCGGAGTCGTCGGTGGGCTCAACATGGACATCCACCTGTTCGGCGGAGAGGATCGTGCCGAGGACGGCGCGTACCTCGCCGAGCGCTACCTGATCGAACCCGGTGGGAAGGGATCGAACCAGGCCCGCGCGGCCGCCCGTCTCGGTGCCGACGTCGTCCTCGTCGGCCGGATCGGCGGAGACGAGTTCGGCCGGCTGTGTCTGGACGCCACCACCCGGGACGGCGTGGACACCTCGCACGTCGTGGCCACCGACGAACAGCGCACCGGGTTCGTCGTCATCCAACTCGTCGAGGGTAGGCACCGTTCGCTCGTCTTCTCACCCGGAGCGAACCTGCTCCTCACATGGGACGACGTCGTTCCGGCCCTCGAAGCTCTCGCAGCGTGCGACGTCGTGATCACCCAGAGCGAGGTACCGGCCGACGTCGTCGACCGTCTCGTCGACTGGTCGGACTCGTCGGGGGTTCCGATCTACCTCGACCCGGCTTCACCCCAGCAGGCGTCCCGCCGGGCCCTCACCGGGTCCGAGGTCATCACACCGGACGCCCTCGAAGCCTCCGCCCTGGCAGGCCGGATGATGCACGGCAGCGTCGCTCCGATCCTCGCCGCCCGGGACCTGATGGCGAGCGGCATCCGGCGGGCCATCCTCAAGCTCGGTGTCGACGGGGCACTCCTCGCATCCGACGGCACCATCACTCATGTGCCGACCCGAGCTGTCGAGGCCGTCGACGAGACCGGCGCCGGGGACGTGTTCGTCGCAGCGCTCGCCGTGCAGCGATCGGGCGGCGCCGGTTGGGTCGAAGCGATCACGTTCGCGAACGCCGCAGCCGCCGTCTCCGTCTCCCGAAGCGGCCTGGCCCTACCCGACCGGGACGACGTCGATGCGATGGCGGAATTGATCGGCCCGGCCCGCGTCGTTTCCTGATCGGCTACCGGCAACACGCTCCGCCTACGGAGCGGTGCCCGGTGAGACGACGGTCGCCTTGGAGATCGCCCTGCTACCGATCGGCTCGGGCAATTCCACTTTGAGGAGTATCTGCGTGCCGATGGAGCAGCTCAGGTCGCCGAACCCGGTCCCGTCTCCGGACGCCCGCGGGCTCAGGGACTGCCATACGGCGATGTCGACGGAATCGTCGTCGTAGTAACTGACGACGAGAACCTCATGACCTGAGTTGGTCACAGAGCCGCACCAGTCTTCTGCGAGCAACTCGATCGTTCGCGACGAAGGGTCGACGGTGAATCCGGGGCGGATCTGCCATGCGATCTGCTCATAGTCATCTGATCGCCATTCGCAGGTTCCCCAGCCGGATGGTCGCCACTCGTCTCCCACCCGATCGAAGTACGCGTCGGACAGCATCGTGCCGTCCAGGCTTGCGCCAAGCAGAACGAGTTCGTCGTCGGTTCGAGAGAAGATCTCGTAGCGGAAGGTGCTGGTGAACCAGTTCCCTTCTTCCTCGACGCTCCTCAGCGCTTCCACGGCCCCCCGGGCATCCGCGTCCAGCGGTTCGGTCGACGGGATGGCAGAGAGGCTGGCCACACGCGCCCGCCCGCACGCCATGCCCGGGTCGAAGTCGGATACCGACACGAGATCGATCGTGATCGGTTCCGGGGGCTCGTACGGGACATCCCGGCTGGGAGGGTTGACGGCATCGAAGAGCTCGCCGCACCGCCCGCTCTCGACGTCGGTGAGCAGTTCGCCCGCGGCGATGAGCGGCACGCCGCCTTCCTCGTTGGCCTGTACCCACGGCTTCGTTCGCCAGAGCAAGGCGACCTCCGTGAGGTTCGCCGTGGCTTCGGTGATGCCGAGCGTTTCGAGTCCGCCGATGAGTGCATCGACGGCTCCGGCCATCGCCGGTCCGTATTCGGTGCCGGTCGAAGCCGCTTCTTCCCACCCGTTGACGGTCCTGATGAATACGTCACACGCGCGATCGGCCGTCCCGACTTCGTAGTCGGATTCGATTTCGATGGCGGGGGCCTCTTCCCGCTCGGGTGAGGGCGTCGGTGCCATGGGTCCGAGGTTGTGCCATAACTCGTTGCATTCGGGGAGGCCGTCCTCGGCGAGCATCCTTCCGACCGCTTCGATCGCCCAGAGGTCGTCGCTGCGCGCATCGCCCGCGTAGATCCGCTCCAGGGCGAGCGCAAGGTCTTGGTTCTCGTCGATCGGCAGGCCGCGCCGGTACGCCGTGTCGACGACGGGGAAAATGGCTTCGGAGAGGATCGATTGATACGTCGCACGGTCCACCCGGGTGCGTGCGATCGGCTCTGTGCGCGACACGAATTCTCCGCACACACCTCCGGCGGCGACCGCCTCCCCGTCGCCGATGCGCGCCGGAACTGTGGCAAACGAATCCCCACAGGAAGCGGCGATCAGGGCCAGTGCGATCACGATCCACCATCTGCGCATGGTGTGAGTATGTGCCCACAGCCCGGATACCGCGAATCGCCCGACCGGATGCACCGGTACGCTCCCCATTCTCGATGAGCCAACTCCTCGCCCTCACGTCCGCCGCTCTCTACGGCTTCGCCGACTTCACCGGCGGTACCGCGACGCGCCGGTTGCCCGTGTGGAAGGTGACCGCATGGTCGCAGCTTCTGGGCATCCCCGTGCTCGCGGTCGGATTCTCTCTCGTGCCCGTCGAACGAGTCACGTCCGCCGATCTTCTCTGGGGCGCCGCGGCCGGAGCGGTCGGCATCATCGGCCTCGCGATCCTCTACTCGACCCTCGCAGCCGGAACCATGTCGATCGTCGCTCCGATATCGGGCATGACGGCCGCAGCGATCCCGGTCGTCGCGGATCTGGTGTTCGGTACCAGCCTCTCGACGCGCCAGTGGTTCGGGATCGGGCTTGCCTTCGCCGCGGTTCTGCTCGTCGGCTTCGATCGTTCGACGCGATCCGCGGACCTTCGTCTCGTGGCAAGGGCGGTTGCGGCGGGAACGGCCTTCGGGCTCTTCTTCATCATGTTCGCCCAGACTTCCCCAGAGTCCGGCCTCTGGCCCCTCGTCGCCGCGCGAGCAACCACGATTCCGATCGCGTTCCTCGCCGCCGCCCTGTCCCGTGTTGCCGGTCCGCCTTCCCGGGCCGATGTCGGTCTTCTCGCGTTTCTCGGCAACCTCGACATGGCCGCAAACGTTGCGATCGCCCTGGCACTCCAACGCGGCCCGCTCGCCGTCAACGCGGTCCTGTCGTCGCTCTACCCCGCGTTCACCGCGGTCACCGCGATCATCGTCCACCACGAACGGCCGAACCTCCGACAGGCGATCGGTGTGTTCTTCGCCCTCGGTGCGATCGTCGCTCTCGTGGTGTAGACGCGGGTGGTGCCGACCTCGTGGGTCGGCACCACGAACGAGTTCGTGAGATCAGGCGTTTCCGCCCCGGCCGCCGCCCCGGCCGCCGGCCCAGCCGCCGCCCCGGCCCTGTCCGGCCCCGTGTCCGGCGCCCCGCCCGCCTCCGTTCGAGGCCGACCCTGTAGATCCGTCCAGGATCGCGCTGTACGTCGCGTCGTCGAGAACCACAGGGGTGCGCTCGACTCCGCTGCGCTCGAGCTGGGACACGAAGGCGCGAAGGTGGTTCTCCGATCCGGCCAGCAGCCGCTTGTACACCGCCGTCACGTCACCCGCGGTCGTGCCGTCCAGGTAATCGACCAGATCCTCGATGTCTACCTCTTCGATCACGGCCCCCACTTCGAGCGCCGCCGCCGGCGACTCGGATCCCGTGGCGACGAGGTCGTCGTACAGGGCTTGGAGCTCGGGGTCGGTGAACACGCCGATGGCGTTGTCACCGACCGGATCTTCGAGGTTGTACGTCTCGATGAGGCCGAACACGGCGTCCATGTGGGTCTGCTCGGCCGATGCGATGTTCGTGAAGACCGGTGTTCCCCAGAGCTCGCCGAGCGTCAGGTACACGTCGCGTGCCAGCTTCTCCTCTTCGACCATGAAGAGGATGCCGTCCGCGTCTGTTGCGCTGAGCGCTTCAACAGAGACAGCGATCGCCGTCGGGTCGGCTCCCTGGTCGACGACTGCGACCGTCGCTACCTCGTCTGCAGCTGCCGGCGACGGGTTCGTGGTCGCCCCGTAGGCAACGGACCCGATGCCGACCGCTACGATCAGCCCGGCTGCTCCGAGGAGGAGCCGGTGCGTGTTCCTCATCGTTGTGTTCATGATGTCTCCTTGTTCGAATCGATGGCATCAGCAAAGCGGCCGGGGATGAAGGGCAACGCGTCGGAACCGTGAAGCTTCGATGAAGGCGGTGCCCGGGAACTCCCCACGGGCGTACGATCGTCCAAGAACCGACACGCGAATGGAGGGAACCGTGAGAAGGATCATCGTGGTGGCACTGGCGGCGGGAGCGATCCTCGTCGCGGCGTGCACGCCGGAAGTCACCGTCCAGAACGACACGTCCGGAACACCAACTCCCTCGGGGATCGCCGTCTCCGGTCGCGGCGAGGTCTACGGCACACCGGACACGCTCCAGATGAGCTTCGGCGTATCGGTGCTGCGCCCCACCGTCCAGCAGGCCGTCACCGACGCAGCAACGCTGGCCGACGGCCTGATCTCGACGCTCGAAGCGAACGGGGTCGCCACCGACGACATCCAGACCGCCAACTACTCGATCTACCCCGAGTACGACTACCGGAACGATCGACAGGTGATCCGAGGCTACCGGGTCAACAACACGGTCACGGCCAAGATCCGCGACATCGGATCCGCCGGATCGGTCATCGACGCCGCCGTCGCAGGTGGAAGCGACGAACTCCGGGTCTCCGGAGTCTCGTTCTCGATAGAGGATGACGAGAAGCTGATCACAGTCGCTCGTGATGCCGCGTGGGTCGACGCGAAGGCCAAGGCGCAGCAGCTCGCGGACATGGCGGGCCTGACCCTCGGCAAGGCCGTCTCGATCACCGAGTCGTTCTCGAGCACGCCCCCGATGCCCCTGTACCGGGCCTACGACGAGCTCTCCGCGGGAGCCGCGGCCGAGACCCCGATCGAACCGGGTGAGCAGCAGATCGCCGTCACGATCCAGGTCCGCTTCGAAACCAACTAACGCCCCGAACCCAGGGTTCTCTGCGCCCCATGTGCCGTCTCCAGCCCGCGGAATGGACCGACCTTGCGAACCGGGGGCTGGAGACGGCATATACAGGGTCACGAACCCTGGGTTTCTGACGGGGTGGGGAGGCGTTCGTCGGGGAGGCCCGGCGGGTTGGTTGCGATTGGGAGGTCGTCCGTGGCGGCCCACTCCTCCCACGAGCCGTCGTAGAGCGCTGCTTCGTAGCCGAGCAGGTGCAGGACGAAGAGGTCGAACGCCCCGTACATCCCTCCGCCGCAGTACGTGATGATCCGCTCGGCGTCCTGGACGACCGGGTTCCAGCGTTCCCGCAGCGCTGCAGCATCGAGCAGCCGGTGCGTCCGTGGGTCGAAATTGTCGGGGGCCGGGATGTTGATCGCTCCGGGGATGTGCCCGGCGGGCAGAGACGGATAGAGCCGGGTTCTGCCTGCATGAAACGGTTCCGACAGCGCATCGATGATCACCACGGTCGGATCCTCCACCGCTCCGACGACTTCGTCGATCTCGGCTTTCAGGTTCCCGACCGGTTCGGACACGAAACTGGAGGGAGCCACGATACGGTCGCCGCTCTCCACCGACCTCCCCTCCAGAACCCATGAGGTGAACCCGCCGTCGAGGATCCTCACTCGCTCGTGTCCGTTGAGGCGCAGCGCCCACCACAGACGGGCGGACCACGCACCACCCTCCGTGTCGTACACGACGATCTCGTCGTCGTTTCCGACACCCCGTGCGGACATCATCTCCTCGAACACACTCGACTCGACCAGGTGCGCGGGCGCTGCAGGGTCGCGCAGCTCGTTCAGATCCAGGAACACCGCCCCCGGGATGTGCGAATCGAGGAACGAAGCCTTCCCCGGGACCTCGAAGAATCGGCCCTTGTCATCGACCTCGACGATGAAGCGGGTGTCGATGATCTTGACGGCCGGATCCCCGAGCCGTTCCTCCAGCCACTTCGTCGACGCGACGGCGCCCCCGTTCATGAAG
>JAOZRW010000008.1:62325-65198 GCA_029939995.1 Acidimicrobiia bacterium
AGTTCGGACGCTGGGCCGGTTTGTGCGTGGATGAATCGCTCATCCGGCCACACTACCTATACCGGTACGGCCTTGATGTTGATGGTGTGCCACCCCTCCGCGCCGTCGGGTGCGGGCGATACCTCTCTCGAGGTCTGCGTGAAGCCCGCCCGGTCCGTGGCGCGCACCCGGATCAAGTGGTCGCCTTCGACGAACGCCGCGTCGAGTTTCCATTGGACCCAGGCTTCGGAGGACAGCGGTTCGCTGAGCTCGCACGGCATCCACGGGCCGTCGTCGATCTGAACTTCGACTCCGGCGATGCCGTGTTCCGGCGACCAGGCGATTCCGCCGAGGGTGTAGGCGCCGGCATCGACCTTGGATCGCGGCCGTGGACGATCGATCCTCGACTGCGTCTTGATCGGTCCTTCCTTCGACCACCCTCGCGGTATCCAGTATCCGTCGAACGCATCCCACGTCGTGAGTTCGATCTCGGTGATCCACTTGGTCGCCGACACGTAGCCGTACAGGCCCGGCACGACGAGACGGGCCGGAAACCCGTGATTCGCCGGCAGCACCTCTCGATTCATCCCGACGGCCAGGAGGGCGTTGCGTCCGTCGAACGCCAGGTCCGTGGGGAATCCTGCGGCCCATCCGTCGATCGACCGGCCGACGATCTGATCCGCTCCGGCCTGCACACCCGCCATTTCGAGGAGATCGGGCAGCGGGACTCCGGTCCACAGGGCGTTGCCGACGAGTCCGTCTCCGACCTCGTTCGAGA
Source organism: Acidimicrobiia bacterium (assembly GCA_029939995.1). Taxonomy (GTDB): domain Bacteria; phylum Actinomycetota; class Acidimicrobiia; order Spongiisociales; family UBA5794; genus JAHEEL01. The sequence continues at coordinate 63,083 of JAOZRW010000008.1, forward strand.
CGCACGACAGCGTCACGTAGCGTTCGACGAGCGGCATGGCCATGATGTCCGCATAGGTGAGCACGACTTCACGATCAACCATCCCCTTGATGGTGAGCGTCCATTTCTCGGGGTCCACAGCCGGGACGACGAGCGCCGTGTCGATCCGATAGAACTTGGCGTTGTCGATGACGATCGGCGTCATGAACTGCAGGTCGAACGCGTTCACGGCCTCAGGGTCTGCTTGACGCTCGACCGGCTCCGGGAGGACCAGGGAGCCCCTCTGCACCTCGGCTCGGCTGCGGAGCATCGACCGGCCCACTCCGATCGACACGACGGAGACCACGACGGCCGCTCCGACGCCGACGAGCAGTCTCCGTCGCCCGTAACCGGCGGGATCGAACTCGGGGCCATCCCCCTCGGCCGAACGGCTCCAGACGAGCAGGCCGTACCAGGTAAGGACACCCGCTTCCACGGCGACAAGCGTCGAAGCGATCACAAGAGCGGTCGCCGCACCCGCTTCCGTCAGTTGGGCGGCGATTCCGATGACGGCGGCAACTCCGAAAGCAACGATGATCGGCACGGGGTTCCGTGCGGACGCTCTGCCGACGAACCAACCGATCAACAGTGCGATGAGGAACGTCCCGATGCCGAGCACGGCCTTGTCGGCGGTCCCGAAGGTGGAGATGGCGAACGTCTTCAGCCAGGGCGGTGACACGTCGATCACGAACGCGCCGATCGACGAGATCGCGGAAGGCACCGAAGCCGACAGCCCTGCGAAGAGTTCGGTCAATCCGAGGCTGACTGCGACTCCCGCGACCCCCGCCCAGCCGGATCGTCGCGCCACCCTGTTGTCGGTCGTGTTGCCTTGCATCCGTCCATTGAACACGTTGTCGGACGGGAACGTGGCCGTTCCCGACGGGAATTCACGGTTCGTTAAGAAGTGAGATTCGGCCGTCGACGTCCCGTCTCGACCGAGAGTGTGGCTCCGGGCGCCGTATCATCGGTGACGGCGTGCCCGGCGACAGCACAGAGGGCGTCACAACCCCTCTGATGCTTCCTTTCCGCCGGGTGCGCCACTCTTCATGTTCCCGGATCGACCCCGGCATCCGCCTTCGTGCATCGCCGCGGTGCAGGACTCCGGCTCTCGCCGGCTACGCGAATATCTCGTCGATGCCGTTCTTCTGCTCGTCGGTCAACGCGTCCATGACTTCAAGAGCGTCGAGATTCTCCTCCAGCTGGCCGACATGACGGGCACCGAGGATGACCGAACTGACATTCGGGTTCGAAGCGGTCCACGCCAACGCCAGTTGACCGGGGGTGCAACCGACCTCGCGGGCAACGGCGAGGAACGCATCGACCTTGCGGAGCTTGGCCGGATCGGTGAGGAAGTCCCGGAGCCACTCGACGTTCTCGCCGCGACTCCCCTGCGGAATCCCGTCCTGGTACTTGCCGGTCAGCAGGCCTGAAGCGAGCGGGCTCCACGTGGTGAGACCGAGTCCGATATCCTCGTAGAGGCGGGCGTACTCGGTCTCTACCTTGGTTCGGTTGAACAGGTTGTACTCCGGTTGTTCGACGATCGGTTTCCGCAGATGGTGTCGTTCGGCGATCTCCCACGCCGCCCGGATCTCCTGGGCAGACCACTCGGAGGTGCCCCAGTACAACGCCTTGCCGGAAGCCACGATGTCGGACATGGCCCACACCGTCTCCTCGATCGGAGTCTGCGGGTCGGGACGATGGCAGTAGACGAAATCGACGTAGTCGAGCTGGAGACGTTCGAGCGACTTGTCGATCGCTTCCAGCAAGTACTTGCGGTTGAGCGTGTAGAAGGCGTTCGGGACATCGGGGTGGATGCCCCAGAAGTACTTCGTCGATACGAGGTAGGTGTGACGGGGCCACGCGAACTCCTGCAACGCGTGGCCCATCACCGTCTCGGACTTCCCCCCGGCGTATACCTCGGCATTGTCGAAGAAGTTGACACCGGCTTCGTATGCAGCGTTCATGCATTCGAGACTGTCGTCCTTCTCCTGCTGACTGCCGAAGGTGAGCCACGACCCGTATGAGAACACGCTGGTCTTGATTCCGGAATCGCCGACGCGGCGGTACTGCATCTCCATCACATTTCCTCTCGAAGCGT
>JAOZRW010000130.1 GCA_029939995.1 Acidimicrobiia bacterium
TCGCCCGAACCTCGTCGCCGTGCAGGTCGGTGAACACCGGATCGGAGAAGTGGATGTCCTCGTGGTAGCAGGCATTCATGCCGGCGTGGTCCCGGCGTTCGAAGGCGTCGTAGAACGACGTGATCAGGTTGGTGTTCGTCGTCATGGTGTCGGCTCCTCGCTGCTGCTGCCGAGCCTATCGAAGCAGGGTGCGCCGTGCGGGGCCGGTCTCGTCGGCTGTGGGCCCGGTAGTGTGCTCGCGCACCGAGCGGGAGACGGCACATCACACCGAGCACGCACGAGCGCAGCGGGCTGATGGCGTCGTGGGGGGCCCTGGTGGTGCTCTGCCTCACGATGTTCATCGTCGTGCTCGACACGTCGATGATGAACGTCGCCGTCCCGCAGATCACGAAGGACCTCGACACGACCGTCAGCGCCGTCCAGACCGTGATCGCGCTCTACTCGCTCGTCATGGCGTCGCTCATGCTCGCCGGGGCGAAACTGGGCAAGATCCACGGCGCGAAGAAGGTGTTCCGCATCTCGCTGTGGATCTACGGCGCCGGCACGGTCATCGCCACGTTCAGTCCGAACATCGAGATCCTGGCGGTCGGATGGTCGCTCATCGAAGGCATCGCAGCGGCGGCGCTCGTCCCGCTGGCGATGTCGCTGATCATCGTCAACTACGCGGGTGCGAAACGGGCGCTTGCGTTCGGGGTGCTCGGCGGGTTCCAGGCCACCGCCGCGGCCGTGGGGCCGATCTTCGGAGGGTTCCTCACAACACAGCTCACCTGGAGAGCCGGTTTCGCCTTCGAGGTCGTCATCGTGATCGTTGTCCTTGCGCTGATGAAGCATCTCGAGGGCGCACCGGCCGACCGATCCCAGACGCTCGACTGGGCGGGTGCAGCGCTCTCCGTCGCCGGACTCGGTTCGATCGTGATCGGCGCGCTCCTCGCCGGGCGCCACGGGTGGTGGCTGGCCAGGCGTCCGCTGCGGATCGCCGGACTCGAGATCGCCCCCCTGGGCCTGTCGGTCACGCCGTGGCTTCTCCTGGTCGGCTTCGTCATTCTCGGCCTGTTCGCGTGGCGGCTCGTGCGGATCGACCGATCCGGCCGGACGCCGCTCGTCGATCCGGCCATCTTCAAGATCGGGAAGTTCGTCACCGGCTTCGCCACCGATGCCCTGCAGTCGGTGACGCTCGCTGGCCTGCTGTTCGTCGCCCCGCTGTTCTTGCAGCAGACCCTCGGCCTCGACGCGCTGGGGGCCGGCGTCGTGCTGCTGCCCCTGTCGGGGGCGGTGTTGCTGGTGTCGCTCGTCACCCCGAACTGGTCCCGTTGGATCCATGCCAAGTACCTCGTCATCGCCGGCGCCGGGATCATGGCGGTCGGCGTCGGCATGCTCGTCGTGGTCATCGAACCGGGCATGGGTTCGTGGGACATGACGGTGCCGTTGCTGATCTTCGGCGCCGGCACCGGACTGCTGCTCGCCCAGGTCCCCAACCTCACGATGTCGGCCGTCGCTGCGACCGCCGCCGACGATGCTGCCGGCGTGCAGAACAGCACCAAAGAGCTCGGAACGTCCCTCGGCACCGCCGTGATCGGTTCCGTGTTGCTGGTCTCGACGATGACCGGGGTCGTCGTCGGCGTGTCGGGGGCGCAGGGCGTGCCGGTGGCTCCCGGTGATCTCGACCGGGTCGTCGTCGAGTACGAGGACGCCCTCGACGAGCTCACGGCGGACGAGCAGCAGGAGTTCTTCGCCGAACTCGACGCGTCGGTCGGAGGAGAGCTCGCAGCGATCACCGACAAGGCCCGGTACGACGCGATGAACGCGGCGCTGCTCACGCTCGGCGTGTTCGTGCTTCTCGCCCTGGTCGCAGCCCTGTTCCTCCCCAAGGGAAAGCTCGCCGATGCGCAGCACCCGCCCGACACGGCGCAGCAGCGCTTCGACAAGCGGGCTCCCTACCCGGAACGCGGGACCTGACACCCGACGGAGCCGGCTATTCGAGCAGGTCGTTCGGGGCGAAGGTGACGGTCATCGGCCCGGCGTCGAGGGTCACCTCGTCGTCGCCGCGGAAGCGTCCGGTTTCGACGAAGACGCCGTCGCGCAGTTCGTAGGTGAC
>JAOZRW010000063.1 GCA_029939995.1 Acidimicrobiia bacterium
CGTGGCTTCTCGTGCGGTGTGTGGCCGAGATGCCAGTCTTCCTCCCCCTCAGCCTGGATCCACGGTTTGTGGGTGATAGTTTGGTGAGTGTCCCTTGTGGTGTCTGGGATTCCCGAGATTCGGGTTCTTCACGATCCGGGTGAAGTCGCTGAGGGCTCACTTGGACATTCTCCCCCGGCGACGAAGGAGGTGGGGGAGATGGCCCGAAGGGCCAGAGAGGGCGTCCTCGAACCGCAGGTGACGCCGCTGTGCCCCCCTGCGGCGCGGGGCGCCGCGTCCCCCCGTCCTTCGGCCGAGGGGACATGTGGAGAGACGCCGATCTCTCCAGAGCCCGTGGATTGAGGCTCAGGGGGAGGAAGAGCGGCATCTCGGCCACACACCGCACGAGAAACCGCGGATCCAGGTTCTGGCGGGGAGATGAGGGGCCGATCGCATCAAGGAACGCGGTTCCGGTGTCGATGTAGCCGGTAACGGCGAAGAGAGAAGGGCCGATGCAGACGCTGCCTTGTCCGATCTGTGGACGAACCGACTGCACGCACGCTCGTCCACCGAACCGCTCCTTCTACGACCGGGACGACGTCACGCGACCGTGCCCGATCTGTTCGGGGCCGCTCGCCGATCACAGCGCCGCCGAGCACGCCGCCCGCGTCGTCGAGCGGCTCGCCGCGCTCGGCTATCCCATGCCGGTCGACGTCGACGTCGCATAGGGCTCGCGTCGCCGGCAGAACCGCCTCCGGAAGAACCCGGGGCGCCGCGGCGTTGTCACCAGGTGCACACCGCATCGCCCACACCCAAGGAGACCTCCGTGTTCGAGCTCGGCTTCACGAGCTTCGCCGAGACGCCGCCCGAACCCGTCGGCGGGAGGGTCATCGGCCACGGCGAACGCCTCCGCAACGTCATCGAGGAGATCGTGACCGCCGACCGGGTCGGTCTCGACGTCTACGGGCTCGGCGAGCATCACCGCATCGACATGGCGGCGTCCGCCCCGGCGATCACCCTCGCCGCCGCGGCGGCACGCACCGAGCGGATCCGGCTCAGCTCCGCCGTCATCGTCCTCAGCTCCGCCGATCCGGTGCGGACCTTCCAGGACTTCGCGACGCTCGACCTCATCTCGTCCGGTCGGGCCGAGCTCCTCGTTGGACGGGGCTCGTTCACCGAGTCGTTCCCCCTGTTCGGCTACTCGCTCCACGACTACGACGAGATCTTCGCCGAGAAGCTCGACCTGCTCGTCAAGATCCGCGACGCCGAGCGGGTGACCTGGCGGGGCCGATTCCGTCCCCCGCTCGACGATCGGGCGATCTACCCCCGGCCGCAACAGGACCCGCTCCCCATCTGGGTCGGCGTCGGCGGCACCCCGGCGTCGATCGTGCGGGCCGCCCGGCTCGGGCTGCCGGTCGCGCTGGCGATCATCGGCGGAGACCCGGCGCGGTTCGCACCGCTGGCCGAGCTGTATCGCAGGACCCTCGAAGACGCCGGCTACGACCCGGCGACCTTGCCGCTGGCGGTGCACGGCCTCGGCCACATCGCCGAAACGAACGATGAAGCCGCCGAGGACGTCTACGCCTCGTTCGTCGCCTCGATGCGACGCATCGGCCGCGAGCGTGGATGGTCGCCGATCACGAGGGAGCAGTTCGACCAGATGCGCAGCCCCGACGGCTCGCTCGTTCTCGGCGATCCGCAGACGGTTGCCGCGAAGATCGAGCGTTGGAGGGAGATCCTGGGTGTCGGCCGGTTCATGCTCCACACCGCCGGCGCCGTCCCTCACCACAAGGCACTCACCTCGATCGAGCTCCTCGGAACCGAAGTATCCGGGATCGTGCGCGGCTCATCCGACTGACGCGTCGCATCGGTGACGGCGTGTCGCCTCAGCCGGACCGATCGGAGTCGAGTCCCCTGCGGACCATGAACTCGACGGCCGGGTTCATGTTCACCGGGTCCAGGCTCACCGCCTCATGCTCCGACGCCCAGACCCGGAAGAGCTCGTCGACGAATCCCTGCCCGACGCGCTCGACGCCGGTGAAGTCGACGATGACGATCCGGAACCGGTCGAGACCCTCGGCGATGCGTCGCGCTTCTGATCGCGATATGAACGTGTCGCCGTGCTCGAACAGCTTGACGATCGTGCGCGTCGTGTCGAACTCGAATCCGGACGCGTACGCCCCGAACACCGACTCGAGCGTGCGCGTGCTCGTCGTTGCATGTACGAGCCCGACGACCGTGCCCCGGGTCACTCCGGAGACGCCGACCGCGGCATCGCCCCTCCGGTTGTCGACGATCCACTCGATCCCGTTCGCATCCAGGGTGAACCGGTCGACCGCCTTGGACGTGAAGAAGATCCCCTCCCCGGTGTGGTGCTCGGGATCGGTCGTCAGTTTGCCCTTCGACAGCTGACCGAGCGCGTCGAAGTGAGAGGGGAAGTCCTTCTCCGCCCTGATCTTCTCGAAAGCTCCGATCCCCTCGTCTTCGATCAACACGGTGATGTCGTCGCCGCTCATGCCGACGCGGACGGTGAGGGTGGGGGACGCCGAGTGATCGATGACGTTGTTGACCATCTTGGACACCGCGTAGTGCAACACGGATGATGCGGGCTCCGTCAGGTCCCCGAACGTGGTCTCCCTCCGGAGATCACGCCAGACCTGATGCTCCTCGAGTCGATCGACGTCCCACGTGAACGAGCGCAGACCGGCGGGAACGTAGTGAGCGCCACGGCCGGCGCCGACGGCCTCCGCGACCCCGTCGGCGACGAGCCGCCTCAGCGTCGCGTGCGCCGCCTGACGGGAGATCCCTGCGATCGAAACCAGCTGGCCGCTCGACACCCGGCCCCACCGCATGAGGAGATCGACCGCCGTGTCCTTTGCGTCTATACGTTCCACACCCTCGCCCTATCCGTAAACGTATAAACGTCAACCAGAGATGTCGTGGCGTCGCGATCGACGGATCCGATCAGGAGCGGACGACGAACCCGGTCAACGTCGGGTCCGGTTCGACCGGATGAACGTCGACGGAGCGGACGCGTGCCGAGCGGGGGCCTTGTTCGAGGAACGCCGCGAACTGCTCCACCATGCGTTCGTCCCCCTGCGCCCGCGTCTCGACCGAGCCGTCCGGCATGTTCCGCACCCAGCCGACCAGGCCGAGCCGGCGGGCCGTGTGCGCCGCCGTGTAGCGGTAGCCGACGCCCTGCACGCGCCCGGTGATCGTCGCGAGAATCGCCTTCTGATCCGCCATGCCGCCATGGTCGCACATCGACGAGGGTTCTCCTGCCCGTACCGGCCGGGCCGCTACGCCTCGTCGGGTTTCGGGAACAGCCACGCGGCGAGCAGGACGGCGACGAGGCCGCCGATCACCTCAGCGCCGATGAACGGCGCCACCGACGCCGGGGCGATCCCCGTGTAGCTGTCGGTGAGGGTGCGTGCCAGAGTGAGGGCGGGGTTGGCGAAACCGGTCGAGGGCGTGGCGAGGACGATGGCGAAGACGATGCCGCCGACGGCCCACGGCACGGCGCCCGCCCGGCCCGTACGGACGAGGGCGAGGATCGTGAAGATCAGGAGGAACGTGGCCACCGCCTCGGAGAGCCGGATCGCCGGGCCGATCCGGTCGGTCTGCGAGATCATGATCGGATCGAGGTTGAACGTCACGTTGGCGAGCACGACACCGAACGCGGCGCCCACGAACTGGGTGACGATGTAGGCGGCGCCGGTGGCGGCGTCCATCGAGCGGTCGATCATGTTGACCATCGTCACGACCGGGTTGTAGTGGGCGCCCGAGACGGTGACGAACATAATGATGATGACGGCCAGACCGACGGACACCGACGCACCCTCGATGAACAGTTGGAGGGCGGCACCGACGGAGGTGACCTCCTCGGTGAGGTAGTCGGGGGAGATCGGGGCGACCATGAGACCCGTCCCCACGACGACGAAGAGCAGCATCGCCGTCCCGAGGAACTCCGCAGCCAGTTTCTTCGCCATGTGCACCCCTCGCTCGCGACTCCGTCGAGATCGGCCGCTCCGGTCGACCCGCGTCCGATCGTAGTCCATCGTCCCGTGAGTCCAATCCCGACGGCGACAACCCGATGTCAGCGCAGCAGCAGGATCGGAACCCCGAGATCAGCGTCTCCCCAGGCCCGATCGAGCGTCACCACATCGCCGCCCGAGTCCAGCGCAGTCGCGAGACAGGCTCGATCGCCGAGGGACAACCCGAGATGAGCGGTCCTCGCCCGCAGTTCGCCGGCGATGCGCGCCTGCCTTCGCGTGAACGGCACGACACGGAACTGCAATCGGTCGATCAGTCCGTCGGCGATCGCCGCCGGCATGCCCACGCTCGCCAGTTTGCCGACGACTTCGGAGTGATTCACGGACGACAGGATCGCATCGTCGAGGTACGGCATCACCGCCGAGCCTCCCGGCTCGTTGAGCATCAGACCCAGGACGGCTGAAGCGTCGACGACGTGTGTCATTCCGCAGCGGCCTCCGCCCGGCGTTCGGCAATCAACTCATCGACGAGAGATCGCCCCTCCGACACATACTCATCCACGATGCGCTGGACGTCGGCAACGGCGGCGGCCGGCGTCTCGATGATGATGCGGCCTTCTTCATATCGGAACAGGAGATGGGTCGGACCCTCGATGCCCATCGCCCGGCGAATCGCGGCCGGGATGACCACCCGCCCTTGTGTGTTCATGGTGGATGATGCAACGCTCATGTGTCCAGTGTATCAGGTCGTGACACATCTCTTTTCTTATGACATATTTCTGTGGAGGGTATGCCGCCCGGGGCGCATGGGAGTGAACGGGCGTATCCTCCGCTCTCCTCCACCGACCGGCCCCATGCGCTACACGACCCTCATCTTCGACCTCGACCACACGCTCTTCGACTTCGACGCTTCGGTCGATGCGGCGTTCGCCGCGACGCTGTCGCACGCAGGGGTCGATCAACCGAACGGCCATCGCGAGGCCTTCGCCGCGATCAACCTGGGACTCTGGAAGCAGGTCGAGCGGGGGGAGCTCACACCCGACCAGGTCGGCACGCTCCGCTTCGAGCACTTGATCCACCGGTTCGGCATCGACGCAGACCCGCACGCGATGGCCGCCGACTACATCGCCGGGCTCGGCGCCGGCGGAGACCTCTATCCCGGAGCGCGGGACCTCCTCGACGAACTGCTGCCGGACGCCACGCTTGCTCTCCTTTCGAACGGCATCGGAGAGGTCGCCCGGGCCAAGATCACCCGCCTCGATCTCGACCGCTACTTCGACGCGATCGTCGTCTCCGGAGAGGTCGGCGTCGCCAAGCCCCATGGCGCCATCTTCGACATCGTCTTCGAACGGCTCGGCCATCCGGACAAGGCGACGACGCTCATGATCGGCGACAGTCTCACATCCGACATCCGGGGCGGCATCGACTACGGCATCGACACCTGCTGGTACGCCCCGGGAGCACCGGCCGACGCTTCGTCCGGTGCGACGTACCGGGTCGCTCGTCTCGAAGAGATCCCGGCCGTCGTAGCCGGCCGGTAACGGCCGCCCGGTTGCCTACCGGGTCCGGGTGGAGTTCCGCTCGACGTCGGGACGCGGCGGGAGGCGGCGGCGGGGTTCGCGGCCGAGGATCGCCCGGGAGTACCACTTCCACGCCGAACGCATGAGGATGACCGACGGCGTCACGATGCCGATGACCACGATGATGTGGAGGATCGGACTGATCGGATCCGAGTACCGCCGCCCGGCCGTGAACGGATTCACGGTGTGCCCCCAGGGGGTCTTCGCCACCTGTTCCCAGAGCACGAGGACGATGAGCCCGAGGAGGATCACGACGAGGACGCGGCGCAGGGTGGTCACACCGGACCTCCCGTCCGGACGGTCCGTCGGCCGAAGACCCGTTTGGTGGCGCTGACGACCCACGACCAGTTCACCCCGAGGTGGATGGCGATGACCCAGATCATCCACTCTGCGGACCACACGTGGAGCCAATGCCAGAACCACCCGCCGGGCGGATGCACGCCGAAGAACGGGAGGGCGAAGTGCGAGATGACGAGGCCCGACACGGTGATCGAGGCGAATCCGATGAAGAGCGCCACCATCAGGATGTAGTTCACCCGGTTGTGGAACGAGGCGGTCGTCACGAACCGCTTCGACGTCGACGCGATCCATCCGGCGTGTTGGACGATGTGGATGACGAGCGCGACGGCCAGGGCAACGCCGAGCCATTCGTGGATCTCGAGATGGGTCAGCGGAAGGTCGATCGAGACGACGAAGGCGACGAAGAGCGCCGCCTCGAGGAGGAAGAGCTTCAGGGTTCGGCCCATCCGCTTCGGTGCGCGTCGGGACGACCCGGTCACACGGTCGCTCGTTGTCAGCGTGTTGGCCACGGCACTCCCCGGAGGATCGACACCATCCAACCACCGCGAATCCTCAACCGGGCTCTCGGCGGATGAAGACATCGTGAGAATCGAAAGGATGAGCGGTCAGGATATCGGCGCCGGCCGGTCACTCCTCCACCGTCCCCTCCGGTCGGTGCCCGCCCCGGTGATCCGGACGGTCGTCGCTACAGCGTCAGGTGCAATCGGAGCGCTTCGTCGACTTCGAGCATCAAGGGAGCCGGTACGGACCCGACGCGTTCGCCGATCCGATCGACGGAGACCGAGCGAACCTGCTCCGCCTGCGCCTTCGAGTCGGCGGCGAGCCCGGACTCGCTCGCCGGGAGCATCACCTGGAACGGGTAGATGCGCTCGACGCTCGACGTCACCGGAACCACGGTCACGACGCCGCGGCCCAGCCTCGCCGCGGCGGTGTTGGCGCCGTCGTTCGACACGATCACCGCGGGCCGGCGTTTGTCTGCCTCACCCGGACGAACGGGATCGAGGTCGATGATCCGGATCTCGCCGCGCAGCATCAGCCGTCGACCAGTCCGTCGCTCGATGTGCCGCCCCACAGGTCGGCGTCGGCCGAGTCGGACCACTCCGCCCATGCGTCGGCGTAGGCGTCGCCGAGGGTGGCCGAGCGCAGCATCCGGACCGCCGCATGCAGAGCGGCCGAGCGGGATCGGTGGCCGTGCTCTTCGGCGTACTCGTCGAGAAACTCGACGTCCTCGTCCGGCAAGCTCACACTCAACTTCATACCTCAATACTACTACAGGTAGGCCTTCTTTCCTACCAGGTCGTCATGAGATGACCGTCCACCCCATCTCCCGCATCTTGCGGTGCTTCTCCCGGATGTAGGCCTCGTTGTAGCCGGTCTCGCGGGTCGCGCCCATCGATTCGATGCCGGCGAACACGAGCTCGACGGCGATCCCCGGCGTCGTCTCGATGTACTCGTCGGGGCGGTAGAGGTAGGCGTGTCCACTGTGGTCGAGATGGAGATAGCGGCGAGTGATGCCGTGCTTGTAGTGCTCGATCGTCTCGCCGCTCCACTCCGTGCGGTACATCCACATGAACCCGTCGCAGTGCTTCATCGGGAGAGCGGCGTGGAGGGGATCCCAGTCCGGTTCGCCCGAGAGATACTCGTCGCGGAAGGCATCGACCTTCCGGCTGAGATCGAGGATGAGTCGTTGACGCTCTTCTTCGCTGATGTCGGTCATGAAGGCAACGTATGCGACGGCGACCCGCGTTGGAAGACTTCCGATCGCCGAACGGGCCGATTTCTGCCCCCGACTGATCTGCGGCTTCTCGTCGTGTCACCGTTCGTGTCACTCCCCCGGGATACGTTGCCGGTATCGCATCCCGACCGGAGGGGGTACCGTGAATGTCACAATGGC
>JAOZRW010000030.1 GCA_029939995.1 Acidimicrobiia bacterium
GTTCACATCGAAGTGTTCCCCGATCCGGGCGCGGTCGCAGCCGCCGCTCACGATGCGGAACTCGGTTTCGGCCTGGTCATCAACCCTCCGACACCGTACGAAGCGATCGAACCGTTCATCGAACTCGCCGACATGATCGTGGTCATGTCCGTGAACCCCGGGTTCGGCGGACAGGGATTCATGGAATCGGTCCTGCCGAAGCTCGAGCAAGTCAGGAAGTTCATTGATTCCGCAGGGTTGTCGACCGATATAGAGATCGACGGTGGGATCGGGCCGGACACGATTCGCCTCGCGAGAGAAGCGGGTGCCGACGTGTTCGTGGCGGGAACCTCGGTATTCCGAGCCCCGGACCCCGTGATGGCCGTTCGAGAAATGAGAGCAGCGATCAGTCGGTAGAGGAGTTATGGGAGATCGCATCCTCGTCGTCGACGACGACCCGGACATCCTCCAATATGTGAAGATGAGTCTCGAGCGCGAAGGGTTCGAGGCGCGCACCGCGTCGAACGGGGCCGACGCTCTGCGTCTCGCAGCGGAAGAGCCGCCGAGCCTCGTGCTGCTCGACGTGATGATGCCCGGCATGGATGGTCTGACCACGCTGCGGCACCTCCGCAACGATGCGCCGACCGCGAGCGTGCCCGTCGTCATGCTCACCGCACGCGCGCTGGCCAGGGACCGGGTGAAAGGTCTCGAGCTGGGTGCCGACGACTACATCACGAAGCCGTTCGACGTCGAAGAGCTCATCGCCCGCGTTCGCACCGTGATCCGCCGTGCCCAGCAGATGCGCGACGTATCGCCGCTCACCGGTCTCCCGGGCAACTTCCGCATCGCAGCCGAGCTCGAGCAGCGGATCGCCGACCGTCTCCCGATCGCCGTCGTGTACGGAGACATCGACAACTTCAAGTCCTTCAACGACCACTACGGCTTCATGCGAGGCGACACCGTGATCAAGTTCACCGCCGAAGTCCTGACGCGGGCGGCGAGCGCCGCTGAGGATGCCACCGCGTTCGTCGGACACGTCGGCGGAGACGACTTCATCGCGTTGATCGACCCCGGTGTTCTCGACGTGTTCTGCGAGACGGTCATCCGGGAGTTCGACGACGGAATCCTCGACTTCTACGACACAGCCGACGCGGTGCAGGGGTACATCGAGGTGACGGACCGAAGGGGCGAACGCCATGCGTTCCCGATCGCGTCGTTCTCGATGGGGGTCGTCACGAACGAGAACCGGATGCTGGCCTCCGAGTGGGAGGCATCCGCGATCGCCTCCGAGATGAAGGAATTCGCGAAGCGGCAACCGGGCTCGACCTACGCCGTCGACCGGAGGAAGTAGGCGGCGAGCAATCGTCGCCGGCTCCCGATTCGAAGTAGGCCATCACGGCCCGGCAGACTCCGATCCGCACTAACCTTGGGCATGCCCCCTTCAGGGCAGGGTGCAATTCCCGACCGGCGGTGAGAACCCGCGAACCCCGCACAGGGGTTGATCCGGTGGAATTCCGGGGTCGACGGTGAAAGTCCGGATGGGAGAAGGAGGGCGTATGTCGCGCCGCGTCGAGGACAATTCGTTCCCAACGCACCGCGCGGAGTCGCTGATGCGGCGTGCCATCGGGCTCACCGAGGGCACGTTGCCGCATCCGAATCCGCGGGTCGGTGCCATCGTGGTCAACCCGGATGGGGAGATCATCTCCGAACGCGCCCACCTCCGCCCCGGCATGCCCCACGCTGAAGCGGCGGCGCTCGCCGACGCCGGATCCGCAGCCGAAGGCTGCACGGTGGTCTGCACACTCGAACCCTGCTCGCATCACGGACGAACGCCGCCGTGCGTCGATGCGATCATCGCCGCCGGAGTCGCCCGGGTGATCGTCGGCACGCTCGATCCGGACCCTCGCGTTTCCGGCAGCGGCCTGGAGGCTCTGCGAGCGGCGGGGATCGACGTCATCGTCGGTGTCGAAGAGGCCGCCGTTCGGGCCAACGATCCCGCCTATTTCCACCATCGCACGACGGGACGACCCTTCGTGACGTGGAAGATCGCACTCACACTCGACGGACAGTCCGCCGCAGCCGACGGGACGGCCCGCTGGATCACCGGTCCGGAGGCGAGGGAAGACGGCCATCGGCTCCGTGCCGAGAGCGACGCGATCCTGGTCGGGGCCGGGACCGTGATCTCGGACGATCCCCGCCTCGACGTGCGACTCGACGGGTACGACGGCCCGCACCCTCGGCCGATCATCGTCGCGGGAACACGGCCCATCCCCGAGACGGCCGTGTTGATGAGCCGGGATCCGCTGATCCTCACCGGCGATCAGCCCCAGGGCCACCTGACCGGCATCGAGCAAGTATCGATGGGCGGGGCAGAGGGCGTCGACCTCGAAGCAGCGATGGAGTACCTCGGTGACCTGGGCTACGCGAGCGTCCTCATCGAAGGCGGGCCGACCCTCGGCGCCGCCGCTTTGAGCGGCGGGATCGTGGACAGGGTCGTTCTCTACTACGGAGCGAAGTTCGGCGGAGGCACGGGCCTCCCCGCGATCAACGGCGCCTTCCGCACCATCTCGGAGGCCCGGCCCGCAAGCATCGAAGCCATCACGCCGATGGGAAGAGATTTCAAAGTTGAAGCCAGTATCGAAGGAGCGTTCTGATGTTCACCGGAATCGTGAGCGAACTCGGCCGGGCGGCGGCCATCACACCGACGGACGGAGGCGCCCGGATCACGGTGACGGCGTCGCAGACGTGCGACGGTCTCGGGATCGGCGACTCCGTCGCCGTCAACGGGGTATGCCTCACCGCCGTCTCGGTGAGCGGTGACGAGTTCACCGTCGAAGCCGTCGGCGAGACGCTGCAGCGCACGAACCTCGGAGATCTGACCGACGGAGCGGCGGTCGACCTCGAACGTCCCGTCGAAGCGGCGGGGGGCCGGTTCGACGGTCACGTCGTGCAGGGACACGTCGACGGCGTCGGCGTCGTGGCGCGCATCGAACCGGAAGGAACGGCCCGGCGCATCCGGATCAGCGCGCCCTCATCTCTCAGCCGATACCTGGTCGAGAAAGGCTCGGTGACGGTGGACGGAGTGAGCTTGACCATCACCGCCGTGTCACCGATCGTCGAGTCCGAGGCATGGTTCGAGATCGTGCTCATCCCGCACACGCTCGATGTGACGGTTCTCGGTGGGAGGCGGGTCGGCGACCGCGTGAACCTGGAAGCGGACATCCTCGCCAAGTACGTCGAACGATTGATGGAGGCGCGCACATGAGCTACGCGACGATCGATGAAGCGATCGCTGCGATCGCACGGGGCGACATGGTCCTCGTCGTCGACGACGAGGACCGGGAGAACGAGGGCGACCTCATCGTTGCCGCGGAGAAGGTGACCTCCGAGCACATCGCCTTCATGGTTCGCTACACGAGCGGCCTGATCTGCCTCCCGATGACGGGAGAGCGACTCGACCAGCTCGACATTCCGTTGATGGTGTCGAACAACACCGAGTCCCATCGGACGGCTTTCACCGTCTCGATCGACTACGCCGCGACGACCACGACGGGCATCTCCGCCGCGGACCGGGCGGCCACGATCCGCGCCGCCGTCGACCCGTCGATCGGTGCGGAGGCGTTCAATCGTCCCGGACACGTTTTCCCGCTCCGGTACCAGCCAGGCGGCGTGCTCACACGCCCGGGGCACACCGAAGCCGCCGTTGATCTCGCGCGACTCGCGGGTCTCGCTCCGGCCGGGGTCCTCTGCGAGGTCGTCAACGACGACGGCACGATGAGCCGGGGGGCATCTCTGATGGAGTTCAGCAGAGAGCACGACATCCCGATCATCACCATCGAGGACCTCGTTTCTCACCGGTGGAGGACCGAGGCGCTCGTTTCCCGGGAGTCGGAAGCGCAGCTCCCGACGGCGATCGCCGATTTCCGGGCCATCGGATACCGGGCGATCGACACGGGATCCGAGCACATCGCGCTGGTTCTGGGCGACGTGGAGGGACAATCGGACGTTCTGACGCGGCTTCACTCGGTCTGCCTCACCGGCGACGTGTTCGGGAGCCTGCGTTGCGACTGCGGAGTCCAGCTCGAGACCGCCATGCAGATGATCGCGGAAGAGGGGAGGGGGATCGTCGTCTACAACCCCACCCACGAGGGACGTGGAACCGGGCTCATCGACAAGCTCGCCGCCTACCGGCTCCAGGAGCAGGGGTACGACACGGCCGAAGCGAACGTCAAGATCGGGCACCCCGTCGACGCACGACACTACGGCGTCGACGCGCAGATCCTTCACGATCTCAAAGTGACGGGCGTGCGCCTCTTGACGAACAACCCGGAGAAGATCGAACAACTCCGCATGTACGGCATCGAGGTGACCGACCGCATTCCGCTGTGGGTGGGGGAGAACGAGCACAACCGGTTCTACCTCGCGACCAAGGAAGCGAAGCTCGGACACATGGGGGTGACGGGATGAACGACTCCCTGCGGGGCCGCCTCGATGCGCGCGGTCTGCGCATCGGCGTGGTCCGATCGCTCTTCAACCTGCCCGTCACGGACGGCCTGCTGTCCGGGGCGCTCGAAGTCCTCGACGAAGCAGGGGCCGACGACGTCACCGTGATGGACGTGGAAGGGGCCTTCGAGATCCCGCTCGTTGCCCGCCATCTGGCATACGACGGGTACGACGCCGTTGTGACGGTCGGCGCCGTCGTCGAGGGCGAGACCGATCACTACGAGCACATCGCCCGCGAAGCGGCGGCGGGGATCATGAGGATCGCACTCGACACGGGGGTTCCCGTCTCGTTCGGGATCCTGACGGTACGCGATGCGGCACATGCGTTCGCGCGGAGCGCTCCGGGGGAGAAGAACAAGGGCCGTGAGGCCGCCGAAGCAGCCATCCGGACCGCCGATCTGCTCAGATCCCGGCGTGGGTCCGACGATCAGGCCCGACCTCGGGATTGAACTAGACCCGACGACCGCCTAACCTCCCGGCAACAACTGACGCAAGCGGAGGCGCCTGCTTCCCACCCTGCCACCGATCGAGGTGAGCCGGGTCGCACTTCAGGCAGCACTCGCGTCGTGCTGCCTTTGTCATGGCACCAGGCGCCTGCTTCGTCGCAACGTACGAGCAGGAGGTACTCCGATCAAGGAGCCCAGGGTCAACGAACGCATTCGGGTGAAAGAGGTACGCCTCGTAGACCCGAACGGCGGGCAGATAGGGATCAAACCGATCGAAGAAGCGCGGTGGCTGGCATCGCAGCTCGAGCTGGATCTCGTTGAGGTCGCTCCCGACGCCAAGCCCCCGGTGGTTCGCCTCATGGACTACGGCAAGTTCAAGTATGAACAGTCCGTGAAGGCCAGAGAGGCCCGGAGGAACCAGACCCGGACCGTGATCAAGGAAGTCCAGTTCCGGCCCAAGATCGGGGCCAGCGACTTCGAGGTCAAGCGGAAGCGGGTCGTGCGGTTCCTGAAGGACAACGACAAGGTGAAGGTCACCATGAGGTTCCGCGGACGCGAGGTGACCCATCCCGAGATCGGCAGAGAGATTCTCAAGAAGCTCCGCGACTCCGTCGCGCAGTTCGGAGAGATGGAGATCGCTCCGAAGCTCGAGGGCAGGCAGATGACGATGGTGCTGGCACCCATCCGTGGATCGGAGCGCCCGGACGAAGAAATCGAAGAAGTCGTCGCCGACGAAGCAACCGGCGACGAGACGGATAAGTAGGAGAGTGCAACCGTGCCGAAAATGAAGACGCACAAGGGTGCAGCGAAACGCTTCAAACGCACAGGAAGCGGGAAAGTGCGTACCACGAAGGCGTGGCACGGACACAACCGATACAAGAAGTCGGCTTCACGTTGGCGTCGGACCAAGGGGAACAAGATCCTCGACGGTGGCAACGAGAAGCGCATGAACCGCCTGCTGGGCAAATAGGAGTCGACCTATGGCACGTGTGAAGCGTTCAGTCAACGCAAAGAAGAAGCGGCGCAAACTCATGGACCGCGCCTCCGGCTACGGAGGCGCGAGGAGCCGTCGGTACCGCACCGCTCGCGAGCAGGTCATGCACTCGATGCAGTATGCGCATCGCGACCGGCGTGCCCGCAAGGGGCAGTTCCGGAGGCTCTGGATCCAGCGGATCAACGCTGCAGCCCGCCAGAACGGCACCACCTACTCCCGGTTCATGGCCGGGCTGAAGGCGGCCGACGTCGAGATCGATCGCAAGATGCTCTCGGAGATGGCCGTCAACGACCCCAACGCCTTCTCGGCGCTCGTCGAGGTCGCCGGAGCTGCGAGCTCCGAGTGACGGGTCCAGGACCATTCGATCGTTCCACCGGAGGCCCCGCAGATGCGGGGTCTCCACGCGTCTGATGCGGATCGAATCGACGACGAACCCGCGCATCAAAGCGGTGCGTCGCTTGCACCGGGGACGGGAGCGACGCCGTACCGGACGCGCGTTGCTCGAAGGTCCGAAACTCGTCGCGGCCGCACTCGAGGGAGGAGTGATCCCCGAGGCGGTGTTCACGGAGACCGGCGGGCCCGTCGTCGACCGATGCCGGGAGCGGGGGTCCGAGATCTTCGAGACGAGTCGCAGCGTGATCCAGGCAATCTCGACGACGGTCGAGCCGCAGGATCCCGTGGCCGTCGCGGCGGTCCCGGCCGCGCTGCCGCTCGTCGTACGGAACGTTGCCGTTCTCGTCGACATCGCCGATCCGGGGAACCTCGGGACGCTCATCCGCACCGCCGCGGCTCTCGGCTGGCAGGCGGCCCTGCTCCGGGGCACCGACCCGTGGAGCCCGAAAGCACTGCGTGCCGGCGCCGGAGCCCAACTTGCCCGGGCACCCATCCGGATCGACGACGTGTCGCGGATCTCGTCCGACGACTTCACGACCGTTGCGACGGTCGTGACCGGCGGGCGTGCGCCGGAGGAGATCGAGAGCGATCGACCGATCGCGCTCCTGATCGGAAGCGAAGCACACGGTCTGGCGATGGCGACGTTGGAGCGATGTGAGCAGACGATCACGATTCCGATGTCGCCCGGGATCGAGAGCCTCAACGCCGGCGTCGCGGGGGCCATCAGCATGTACGCGCTCGCTCATCCGGAGCGGCAGATCCGGCTCGAGGGCTAGGAGCCGCTCATCCGATGCCGGCCGAGGCCCGGTCCTTCTTCTCCTTCGCCACGAACTCCCGGTCCCGGCGAACCCACACGACCTTCTGCCAGGGGCGCACGAGATAGGGAAGCGGAAGCGTGACGATGTGGACGAGGCGGGAGAACGGGAACGCGATCAGGAAGGCCCAGAACAGGCTCGCGTGAAGCTGCAACACGAACGGGAGGGGTGCCACCAGTTCGGGCCGCGGCCGCAACGTGATCAGCGACCAGACATACGGGACGAAGACGTTCGTTCCCCAGAAGGAGCCGAAGCGATAGCCGAGGGCGATCCACATCCCGGTGACGATCTGCGCCAGTACGAGAACGAGCACCACGACGTCCATCTTCGTCGTGACCACCTGAACCCGTTTCGACGTGAGCCGCCGGTAGATGAGGATCAGCATCCCGCCCAGGGCCCATGCTGCGAGAGCGAAACCGGTGATCTCGAGGATGAACAGCCGCATCTGTGAGCCGTTCCATATGTCGAAGATGACCGGCATGATCAGCGCGAGGAAATGCGCCGTGAGGATCGCGAGGATTCCCCAGTGGAACGCGAACGAGCCCCAGAACAGCTTCCGATGCTCGAGCAGCTGGGTCGACAGGGACGAGACCGAGAAGGCTTCCCGGCGTGTCCGGTACATCGTGCCCCCGACCGCCAGCACGATGGCGACGTAGGGCGCAACGACGAAGAGGATGGTGTTCCAGCTCATCGGCTACCTCCCACGGGTGTCTTGAGCGTGTCCGCGACCGACCCGATCGCTTTGAGGAGATGGAGGTACGGGCTGGACCGGTCCGTCACCTTCAGCTTCTTCGTCATCTTCGCGACGGCGCCGGGGAACACCTCGACGAGCTCGGGTGCGGGCGGCTCCGCCACCGCGAGATAGCGCAGGAGCGGATCGAGGTGATCGGGCAGTTCGCCGTTCAACGGGACGCCTTCACGTTCGAGCTCGGCCTTCATCTCTGCCATGAACTCGCCCCGCTTGTAGTTCTCGCCCCAGGTGACCCATCCCACATAGGGGACGAACATCGGGCTGAGGTCGAGGGTGCGGGTGTGGAGCTCCTCCCACTCCGCGAGGTCCAGTTCCGCCACGGCGTCGACGAAAGCGGCGTACTGGCGTCCGGCCTGATGGTTCTCGATCCCGGAGGCGGCCTCGCGGAGCTGCTCGAGCCGATCGGGAGCCGGGTACAGGAAGGCCGTCGAGAGACGTGCGAAGTCCTCCATCAGGCCCCCCGTTTCGGCGGCTTCGTGTAGCCGAGCCCGGTGTCGCCCTTTCGCGCGAGCGGATCACCGAAGATCGCTTCGGCCGCCATCTCACGGTGATACGGGGGAAAGACGAACCGGTCGGCGATGGTGGGCAGGGTCGTCATGCGATAGATCGCCTCGATCTCCTCCGGGGTCGTGTCCGCCGCCTCGACCATGGCCATCGTGGCGTCGTCGATGACCCCCTCGACGCTTTCGCGGCGCTTGTAGATCCGCACGGCGAGCATCTTCCTCAGGATCTTCTCGATGACCTCCTCGTTGCCGCCTGAGAACAGGTTCGCGAGATACTGGATCGGCAGGCGTGCCTTCTCGAGGCTGTTGAACAGCTCGAAGTCGATCTGCTCGCGTGCGATGTCGAGACGGACGAGCCCTTCCTCGATCGTCGAGACGACCGGCGACAGCGGCGGGATGTAGTACATCATCGCGAGCGTTCGATACTCAGCGTGGAGCGGCACGGCCATGTTCCAGACCTTCACGAACTTGTAGATCGGGGACTTCTGCGCGGAGTCGATCCAGCCGTCGTCGATTCCGTTGGCTTTCGCCGCCTCGATGACGGCCGGATCGAACGGATCGAGGATGATCTCCTTCTGACGGTCGAACATCTCCTCGTCGGATCCCTCCGCCGCCCACTGGATGAGGTCCGCGTCGTACAACAGGACGCCCATGTAGCGGATCCTCCCGACGCACGAGTGTGCGCACGCCGGCGCCTGGCCGGTCTCCATGCGTGGGAAGCACAGGATGCACTTCTCGGACTTGCCGGTCGACCAGTTGTAGTAGACCTTCTTGTACGGGCACGCCGAGATGCACATGCGCCATGCACGGCACTTGTCCTCGTTGACGAGAACGACGCCGTCCTCACCGCGTTTGTAGATCGCCCCCGAGGGGCATGCGGCGACGCACGCCGGGTTGAGACAGTGGTTGCAGATCCGGGGGAGGTAGTTGAACACCACGCGCTCGATCTCGCCCATCTGCTGCCGGACTTCCTCGGAGACACCTTCGAGGTTGGGGTCGTTCGCCGCGTAGATCGGAGAACCGGAGAGATCGTCGTCCCAGTTCGGGCCCGACTTGATGTCGATCGGCTCTTCGGTCACAGCCGAGATGGGGATCGCGGTCGGCTGATGCTTCCCCTCGGGCGCGTTGAAGAGGTCCTCGTAGCGGAACGTGAACGGTTCGTAGTAGTCGTCCAGCTCCGGCAGCGCCGGGTTGTAGAAGAGGTTCGCGAGCGCCTTGGTCCGGGTATGGACCTTGAGGTCGATGCCGAGCCAGTTCTTCTCCCACCCGCCTCGATAGTGTTCCTGATCCTCCCAACCGGTCGGGTAGCCGGTCCCCGGGCGGGTCTCGACGTTGTTCCACCACATGTACTCGGCGCCCTTGCGGTCGGTCCACAGGTTCTTGCAGGCAACGCTGCAGGTGTGACAACCGATGCACTTGTCGAGGTGGAACAGCATGCTCATATGGGCTCTGACGTCCATGATTCCTCCTCTCAGTAGCTTGGCTTGTCGATCTTGCGGACGTACACGAACGTATCCCTGTTGACCCCCGTGGGACCCCAGTAGTTGAACGAGTACGTGAACTGCCCGTACCCGCCGCTCATGAGGACCGGTTTGAGCCTCGCCCGCGTGAGCGAGTTGTTCATGCCGGCCCGCTTCTGACGCAGGGGGGAGATCGGTATCCCGATCGTGCGCTCGGTCGCGTGGTAGACGAAGACGGTCCCGCGGGGGATCCGCGCCGACGTGATGCAGCGCTGGACGAAGACACCGTTGTCGTTGTACAGCTCGACCCAGTCGTTGTCGGTGATGTCCATCTCGGCCGCTTCGTTCGCGTTGAGCCACACGGAGTAGCCGCCCCGGGCGAGCGTCTGCATCCGGATGTTCTCCGAATACGTCGAGTGGATGCTCCACTTGCCGTGTGGCGTGATGTAGTTGAGCAGCCGCCCCTGCGCCTCGTTGGCGCTGAACTCGGTCTCGGACAGCATCGTGTGATCGGGCCGCGGCTTGTACGTCGGGAGGTGCTCACCCCAGTCCAGATAGTTCTCGTGATCCAGGTAGAAGTGCTGGCGGCCGGTCAGCGTCCGCCACGGGATCAGCTCCTCCACGTTGAGGGTGAACGGGCTGTACGCCCGCCCCTTGTTGATGACCGCGCTCCACGTCGGAGTCGTCAGGACCCGCCGCGGCTGTGCGACCAGATCGGAGAAATCGATCCGGGTGTCGCGCTGGCCGTCGGACAGATGCGTCAGCGAGCGACCCGTCTTGGCCTCTTCGGCTTCGAAGGCACGGTGCGCGAGCTCCCCGTTCGAGGCGGGGTCGAGGTACAGGATCGCCTCGCAAACTTCCCGGTCCCACTCGAGCGACGGATAGGGGCGTCCGTTCAACTTGACCACGTCGATGTCGCGAGGCTGTCGCGCTGCGAGCTCCTGGTAGAAGTCCGCGACGGGGATCTTCAAGCCGTGAGCTCCGACGCCGTTCTTCTCGATGCCGCGTCCGAGCGAAACCATCTTCTCGTAGAGGGTCCGATAGTCGCGCTCGACCACGCGGAACTTGGGCATCGTCTTGCCGGGGATGGCTTCGATCTCGCCCTTGTACCAGTCGCGCGTGTCCGTCTGGGAGATCTCGTCGGGCGTGTCGTGTTGGAGGGGAAGCATGACCACGTCGTCGACGGGGTCGGGGAAGTGCTTGCCCGACAACTCGGCGACCTTCGCCGCGATCGACTTGAAGATCAGCCAGTCCGACTTCGACTCCCAGGCCGGTGCCACGGCCATCTGCATCGGGTTGATGTAGGTGTGCATGTCCGTCGAGTTCAGGTCGTCCTTCTCGTACCAGGTCGCCGCCGGCAGGACGATGTCTGAGTAGAGGGCGCTCGTGTCCATCCGGAAGTTGAGGTCGACGACGAGATCGAACTTGCCGATCGGAGCGTCCTCGCGGTAGACGACCTCCTTGACGGTCTCGCCTGCGAGCTCTCCGGCCACGGCGGTCGAATGGGTACCGAGGTAGTGGCGCAAGAAGTACTCGTGGCCCTTCGCGCTCGTTCCGATCGCGTTCCCCCGCCAGATGAACCAGGTCCTCGGCCAGTTCTCCGGCGCGTCCGGATCGTCGATGGCGAACTCGAGCTCGTGGCTCTTCAAGCGCTGGACGACGTAGTCGATGATCTCCTCTTCGGTGGTCGCGCCGTTCGCTCTCGCTTCGTCGGCGAGTTCGAGCGAGTTCTGCTTGAACTGCGGGTAGAACGGGAGCCAGCCCCGGTGCACCGCGCGCACCTCGTGATCGATCGTGTGATCGTCGGTCGACGCGTGCTCGGGCAGCGTGTCGTAGTCCGAGTATCCGCGTTCATACCTCCACTGGTCCGAGTGGACGTAGTGGAACGAGGGGGTGTTCTGCTGGCGTGAGGGCACGCCCCAGTCTCCGCCGAACGCGATCGCTCCCCACGAAGCGTGACAGACGAGCTTCTCCTGTCCGACGTAGTGTGCGAGGCCGCCGCCGTTGACGCCGACCGAGCCGGTCAGCATCAGTGCGACGATGCCGGAGCGGTACAGCAGGTTGTTGTGGTACCAGTGGTTGGCCCCGGCACCGATGATGATCATGTTCTTGCCGTTCGTCTTCTCGGCGTTGTCGATCCAGTCCCTTGCGAAGCGGAGGACGGTGTCCCGATGAATGCCCGTGTACTGCTCCTGCCAGGCCGGCGTGTAGAGAGCGTCGGCGTCGTCGAAGTCGGCGGCGTAGTTCCCGCCGAGGCCACGATCGACCCCGAACTGTGCGATCATCAGGTCCAGCACCGTCGTCACAGCGATCTTGCCCCGGGCGGTCTCAACGTACCGGACGGGGACCCCCCGGCTCACGACCCCTTCGCCGCTGAAGTCGTCGAACTCGACCTGAGCGACGGCGTCGTTCTCATCTGCGAACGTCAACTCCGGGTCGAGTTCGTCACCGTTGAGGCCGTCGGCGAGTTCGAGATTCCACTTGCCCTTGTCCTCGGTTGCCCAGCGATACCCGATCGTTCCCTTCGGCATCCGGGGACGACCGGACGCGCGATCCCACCAGAGCATCTTCCAATCACCGTTCTCCACATCGGCGTACTCGCTCAGGCGGTCGGCGCGAAGGTACTTCCCGGGGCGGGATCCGTCGATCTCGACGAGGAACGGCATGTCCGTGTACTGCTTGACGTACTCCTGGAAGTACGGAACCTGCCGGTCGACGTACGTGTCCTTCAGAATCACGTGGTTCACGGCCATCCAGAACGCCGTGTCCTGGCCTGGGTTCGACGGGATCCACCAGTCGGCGTACTTGGCGACCTGGCTGAAGTCGGGGGCGAAGACGGTGAGCTTCGCCCCGGCGTGACGGACCTCGGAGATGAAGTGGCAGTCCGGTGTCCTCGTCATGTTGAGATTGGCGCCCATGACGGCCACGAACCGCGAGTTGTACCAGTCCGCGGACTCGTGCACGTCGGTCTGCTCGCCCCAGACCTCTGGGGACGCAGGCGGCAGGTCGCAGTACCAGTCGTAGAAGCTCATGACCGTCCCACCCAGCAGGCTCAGGAAACGGCTCCCCGCCGCGTAGCTGATCTGCGACATGGCCGGGATCGGGGAGAAGCCCGCGACCCGGTCGGGGCCGTACGTCTTGGTCGTGTAGACCACCGACGCCGCGGCGATCTCGAGGGCCTCGTCCCACATCATGCGGCGGAAACCGCCCTTGCCGCGTGCGGTCTGGATGCGCTTGCGCTTCACCGGGTCGTCCATGATCGAGGCCCAGGCTTCTACGGGATCCCCGTACCGGGCCTTGGCTTCGCGGTAGAGGTCGATGAGCACCCCGCGTCCGTAGGGGAACTTCACCCGGATGGGGCTGTAGAGGTACCACGAGTAGCTGATGCCGCGCTGACAACCTCGAGGCTCGTACGGCGGAAGGCCCTCTTCCAGCCGGGGATAGTCGGTCGCCTGCAGCTCCCATGTGACGATCCCGTCCTTGACGAACACTTCCCAGCTGCACGAACCGGTGCAGTTCACCCCGTGGGTCGTGCGGACGCGCTTGTCGTGCTGGAAGCGGTTGCGGTAGAACTCCTCCCACTTCCGCTCCGCCGGCTCCTCGCTGTCCCGGATCCATTCCTTCGTCATCGTTGGCTCCTCAGTTGGTCTGCGAATCCTCTCTGCCTGCTCCGCGGAGCGAGCAGCATCAAGGCGAAGAAGATGATCATGCCGATGACGCCTCCCACGAGGAGGATGTCCACAGGGCTGCGGGACACCTGTGTCTCCGAGATCGAGTCGAAGTAGGCCGCCAGGTCGGCGCGCTCCTGGTCGGTCATCGGGGCTCCGTCGAACATCGGCTGCATCGTCGCCGAGGGAGGGTTGGTCAGGGCAGCCGCTACGGCATCGGCGCCGCCGTAGCGGACGGCGAGATCCGTGAGATCCGGTCCCAGCGTGTATCCACTCAGGCTCTGATGGTTCGCTGCGGTGTGGCAGGCGACGCATGCCGGGCCGGCGTTCTCGAGTCGCCGGGAACCGAGGAAGATCGCTTCCCCGGATTCCGTGTCGCCCGGGGCGAGCTCATCGCCCCCCGCCGCTTCGAACGCATCCGCCTGGATGTACGCGATGACGGACTCGATGTCGGCGTCGGAGAGGTTCGTGAACGGCGGCATCACGCCGTCGTACGTCTCCCCGAGGACCTCGATGGGCCCGCTCAACCCGCCGGTGATCACAGACTTGACGTAGTCACCGTCTTGCACGTTCGGGTTGCCGGAGAGAGGAGGGAACGATCCGGACACGCCGAGACCGTCGGGTTGGTGGCAGGCCGCGCAATTCGCGAGATAGACGTCCTGCCCGTCGGGGGGTTCCTGAGCTCCCGCAGTCGACGGCAGTAGCAGGATCATCGCGGCGGTCAGCAGCCCCAGTGCGATCGCCGTCGTCGACATCAGCTGCACCGTTCGATTCATACGGTCGTCCTTCCCTCTCCGCTCTCGATGTTCGACATGTGAGCCGACGGCTCGCTTCTTCCTTCGTATGAGACCTTCCTAGGCATCTCGCCGGCTCTCAGCGACCTGTGGCATTCCCTGGCCCCTTCGCGGGGTCGGCAGGAGGTGGGCGGGCGCATCCGGGGGGAGCACGAACGTACCCGCCGCGATCTGAGCGCACTGCAGACTCAGTTCGTCGAAGGTGGTTCCCTCCAACTCCTTCTTGAGCGCCGCCAGGGCACGGCTCCACGGAACGTGGATGGGGCAGGACTGATCCCAATCGCACGGGCCGCCTCGCAGGACGCACTGGTCGAGACGGATCGGGCCTTCGGCGGCTTCGACGACGGCGAGGAGCGTGATCTCCCGGGCCGGCTTTGCAAGGACGTAGCCGCCCGAGGGACCGGCGACTGCGGTCAGGATGCCGTGCTCGACGAGGTTCGCGAGGATCTGGTGGAGGTAATGAACGGGGATGTCCATCTCCTCGGCGATCTCACGCGACTTGCGCCGCTCGCCGCTGTGGTTCGCGATATCGAGCACCGCTCGCACCGAGTAATCGCCCTTGCGTCCGAGTGTGGCCTGCACGAAATACACCCTAGCACTAAACGTTAAGTGTCCAAGTTGACGATCGGTCCGGGTCTCGTACAAACTAGGGGGTGTGCCACCCCGGGACGCGTGTTCGGTGGCTGACACGCCTGTCGGTCGAGATCGCGACTTGTAGGAGAGGGAGCATGAACCAGGACGGTCGATCATCCTCCGTCGAGGAGACACCACCGAAGCTGCTCGACTTCAGCCAGGAACGGATCAGAACGCTCCACTACACGTGGATCGCGTTCTTCATGACCTTCTACGTCTGGTTCAACCTCGCTCCACTGGCGACCACGATGTTGGATTCCGTCGGTTGGTTGACCAAGGAACACGTCAAGATCCTGATGATCGCGAACGTCGCCCTGACGATCCCGGCGCGGATCGTCGTCGGCGCCCTGATCGACCGCTACGGATCGAGGGTGGTGTTCACCGGACTGCTGATCGGCATGGCGATACCCGCGATGGCATTCTCCTTCGGCAACACGTTCATGCAGTTGTTGATCGCCCGGCTCATTCTGAGCTCGGTGGGCGCCGGGTTCGTGATCGGCATCAAGATGGTCGCCCAGTGGTTCCCACCGAAGTACATCGGGCGGGCTGAAGGGTTCTACGCAGGGTGGGGAAACTTCGGGTCCGCATTCGCAGCGATGACGCTGCCCTGGTTCGCCATCACGTTCATGGGGGATTGGCTCGGACTCGGCAACGATGCGTGGCGCTGGGCGATGGCCGTCAACGGACTCGTCATGGGGATCTACGGGGTCATGTACTACTTCCTCGTGAGGGACGTACCGAAAGGCGAGCACCTCCACAAAGCGAAGAAGACCGAACCGATGATGGTCAGCTCATATGGCGACCTCGTCATGTACCTCGCGTTCTCGTTCCCGCTCATGGGCGCCCTCATGGTTCTCGCATGGAGGGTCGGCGGAGTGGTCATCGATGGCAACCCCGTGCTCTCCCAGGGTGCGCTGTGGGCCGTGTACGGCGTGCTGATGCTGTTCTACGTCGCTCACGTCGTCAAGACGCTTCAGATCAACCTGCCGTATCTGCGGGCCGGCGTCCCGGAGGACGAGAAGTACCACTGGGGGAGCGTCGCGGCGCTGAACACCACCTACTTCGCGAATTTCGGAGCGGAGCTGGCGGTCGTATCGATGCTCCCGGCCTTCTACGAGGGCGTCTTCAAGCCGCTCACGAACGGCGAAGGGCTCTCGATCGTCACACCGACCGTGGCCGGAGTCGTCGCCGCTTCGTTCGCGTTCGTCAACCTCGGGGCCCGCCCGCTCGGCGGGTACATATCGGACCGCATGTCGAACCGGAAGCGCACGATGCTGATCTACATGCTCGGGATCGCCGCCGGGTTCTTCTTCATGGCCTTCATCGGCAGGTGGAGCGGGCTGCTGGACTCCGACGGGCTGCGAGAGGTCGTGCCGATGTTCGACGGGATATGGTGGCTGGTGATCGCCGTTGCCCTGACGGTCTTCGCTTCGGCCTTCGTCCAGGGCGCCGAGGGAGCGACGTTCGCCGTCATTCCGATGATCAACAAGCGGATGACCGGTCAGATCGCCGGAATGGCCGGTGCCTACGGGAACGTGGGGGCCGTGATCTACCTCGTTCTGTTCTCGCTCGTCGACTCCAAGACATTCTTCTTCATCCTGGCGGGCGGCGCGCTGATCAGCTTCTTCGTGACCTGGATCATGCTCGAGGAACCGAAAGACGCGTTCGCAGCCGAATTCATCCACGATGCAGAAGGGAACCTCGAAGCCTGAGAGAAGGAACGCAGGAGATCACAACGCATGTTGGGGAGGCGAGCGGCGCCCATCGACCGGCACGGTCGACGCCCTCGAGCCCGGAGAGGAACGTGAATGGCGGACATACACCAGTGGGACGTTGAGGACGAGTCGTTCTGGGAGAGCACCGGGAAGAAGGTCGCGAGTCGGAACCTCTGGATCTCCATTCCGAGCCTCCTGGTCGGATTCTCGGTGTGGCTGTACTGGGGGATCATCACGGTCCAGATGGTCAACCTGGGCTTCGACTTCACGACCGGTGAACTGTTCACACTGTCGGCGATCGCCGGTCTCACCGGCGCGACGCTCCGGATTCCGAGCAGCTTCCTCATCCGGATCGCCGGGGGCCGCAACACGATCTTCTTCACAACCGCGCTCTTGATGATCCCGGCGGCCGGGACCGGTTTCGCTTTGATGTCCGACGGCACGCCGCTGTGGGTCTTCCAGATGTTGGCCGTCCTGTCCGGCATCGGCGGCGGGAACTTCGCCTCGTCCATGTCCAACATCAGCTTCTTCTACCCCAAGGCCAAGCAAGGCCTGGCGCTAGGTCTCAACGCCGGCCTCGGCAATGCCGGCGTGACGACGATGCAGATCCTCGTGCCCCTGGTGATGACGTTCGGTGTCGTCGGCGCCGGTCGCACGCTGGAGAACACGTCCGGGTGGATCTTCGGCAAGATCCCGGCGGGTACGGAGACCTGGATCCAGAACGCGGGCTTCGTGTGGTTGATCTTCCTCATCCCGCTTGCGTTCCTCGCCTGGTTCAAGATGGACAACATCCGCGAGGAGCACGTGTCTCCGCACATCAGCGGGCCGTTGGGATCGTTCGCGAAGATCAGCGGGATGCTCGGCCTTGCGCTCATCCCGGCCGTAGGGGGACTCTTCATCATCCTTCCCGCACCCGTCGGCCTCGGATGGACGTGGGCGAAGTACCCGACCATCATCCTCGTGATCTTCGCGACGGTGATGCTCCTCAAGCTGCTTCGGGGCGACATCAAGCCGAATCTGGAGCGCCAGTTCAAGATCTTCGGGAACAAGCACACGTGGATCATGAGCGTCATCTACACGATGACGTTCGGGAGCTTCATCGGGTACTCCGCGGGGTTCGCCCTGGCCATCAAGGTCATCTTCGGCTTTCAACACGTCATGGTCGACGGGGTCATGACACACGACCTCGTGAACCCCAACGGGCCATCCGCGCTCGCGTTCGCCTGGATGGGGCCGTTCATCGGAGCTTTCATCCGCCCGATCGGAGGCTGGATCGCCGACAAGGTGGGGGGTGCCCGGGTCACCCAGTGGGTGGCGGTCACGATGATCGCCAGCGCCCTCGGCGTCGCATACTTCATGAAACAGGCGTACCAGTCTGCGACTCCGGAGCAGTACTTCCTCCCGTTCTTCCTGCTCTTCCTCGTCCTGTTCGCCGCAACCGGCGTCGGGAACGGCTCCACGTTCCGCACCATCGCGATCGTCTTCGACAAGGAACAGGCGGGTCCCGCCCTCGGTTGGACCTCTGCGGTTGCGGCCTACGGCGCGTTCGTCGTTCCCCAGGAATTCGGGGAGCAGATCAAGAACGCTACTCCGGAGATCGCTCTCTACGCGTTCGCCGGCTTCTACGTCATCTGTCTGGTGATGAACTGGTGGTACTACCTGGGTCCGAAGGCCGAGTACAAGAATCCGTAGCATCGCTGAAGGGAACCGGGGACAGCGACTCGTCCGTCGTCGTCAACCGGCATCCCATGCGTCGGCGAGGGACATCCCAGACAGCTCGCCGAGGAGGGCATCCCGTGCTCTCGACCAGGCTCCGTGTAGTGCACACGGGTCCGAGGCCTCGCACGGCTCGTCGCTGAGGACGCACGTCTCGGTGTCGGTCTCTCCCTCGACGGCTTCGATGAGCTCGAGGACCGACACGCTCTCCAGCGCGACGACCAGGCGGTACCCGCCGCCGGGCCCCGGCGTCGAGGAGACCCATCCCTCGCGCACGAGGGGGGACATGATCTGAGGAAGGTACTGACGGGACGTCTCGACCGAATCGGCGAGGTCACCGCCCGTCATCGTGGCCGGAGTCCCGTTCCCACAAGTCTGGAGCGCCTCCATCGCGCGAAGCGCCAGATCCGTCTTCTTCGTGAGCTCCAAGCGCATTGTTGAGGACCCTAGTTGGGAATTCAGCCGCGCGCGGGCCCTCGAACCTGCCCGTGGCCGGTAGTGCGGTGGTAGCGTCCGCACCGCGAATTCCACCGCTAACCTCGCGTCCCCCATGGAAGTGAAAGAAACACTCGCACGTTTGCGCACCGAAGCTCCAGCGAAGATCGCTGCGGTGGAGTCCATCGAAGAGCTCGACGAGCTCGCCTTGCAGGTCGTCGGCAGGAACTCGCCGATCGCCGCGGGACGACGATCCCTCGGGCAGATCCCTCCGGAGGAGCGACGGGATCTCGGTCGTGCGATCAACGACGTGGCGAAGGAGCTCGAAGCGATCATCGAGGCTCGGCGTGCCGAACTCGCGTCCGTCGAAGCTGCCGCCGCGCTGGCCGACGACGCGGTGGACATCACGCTGCCGGGACGGGTTCCGCGCCGGGGCACGACCCATCTCGTTCAGCAGGTGATGGATGAAGTCGTCGACATCTTCGTGGCGATGGGGTACACGGTCGCGACGGGGCCGGAGGCCGAGACCGAGTTCTACAACTTCACCGCGCTGAACTTTCCCCCGGCGCATCCGACCCGGCTCGAGTCGGACACGCTCTACCTCGAGTACGGGGACGATCCCGAAGGTGTCCTGCTCCGCACCCACACGTCGCCCATGCAGGCGCGATACATGGAGCAGCACGAGCCGCCGGTCTACCTCGTTGTTCCCGGACGGGTGTTCCGTCGGGATCAGGTCGACGCGACCCACTCGCCCGTGTTCCATCAGATCGAAGGGCTCGCGGTCGACACCGACGTCACCTTCGGGGACCTCAAGGGAGCGCTCGATCACTTCGCACGGGAGTTCCTCGGAACCGGGATCGAGACCAAGTTCATCCCGCACCATTTCCCGTTCACCGAACCGTCCGCAGAGATGCACGTGTACGCGAACGGCCGATGGATGGAGCTGCTCGGCTGCGGGATGGTGAACCCGGCCGTCTTCGAGGCCGTGGGCTACGACCCGGACGCCGTCACCGGTTTCGCATTCGGTATGGGGGCCGACCGGCTCGCCATGGTCCGTCACGGCATCACCGACCTCCGGCATCTCTTCGATCCCGACCAGCGCATCCTGGAGCAGTACCGATGAAGTTCACCCTCGACTGGCTCGGAGAGTTCATCGACCTCCCCACGACCGATCCCGACGAGATCGCAGAAGCGCTCGAGAGCCTCGGCCACGAGGTCGAGTCTTGGGAGCGGATCAACCATCGCTTTGACGGTGTCGTCATCGGGCGGGTGCTCGAGGTCGGTGCCCACCCGAACGCCGACAAGGTCCGCGTCACGAAGGTCGACGTCGGAGACGAGGTTCTCGACATCATCTGCGGGGCATGGAACTTCGAGGCCGGCGCGGTGGTGCCCGTCGCCAAGCCCGGCGCGGTCTTACAGGGCGACTTCGAGATCTCGCAGCGGAAGATTCGCGGGATCACCTCGAACGGGATGATCTGCTCCGAGTCCGAACTCGAGGTCGGCGAAGACGAAGCAGGCATCATGGTGCTGGACGCCGACTATCCGGACGCCTCCGGACGGCTCGGCGAGGACTTCGCGACGTTGCTCCCGGAGAACGACGTGGTCTTCGACGTCACGATCACGCCGAACCGGCCCGACTGCATGTCCGTCTACGGTCTCGCTCGGGAACTCGCCGCCTTCTACGAGATCCCCCTCGAACCGGTCGGCCTGGAGATCGACGGGGGAGCGGCGTCGACGTCGGTGACGATCGAAGACACGACCGCGTGCTCCCGCTTCGTGGGGCGAGAGGTCACCGGTCTCACCGTCGGTCCGTCGCCTCATCGCATCCGGGCACGACTCGTCGCGGCCGGAGTGCGCCCCATCAACAACGTCGTCGATGCGAGCAACTACGCCATGATCGAGTTCGGTCATCCCACGCATGCGTTCGACGTCGATCGCCTCGGTAAGACGGTGGTCGTCCGTCGGGCTGCCGACGGCGAGACGATCACGACGCTCGACGAGGTCGAGCGCGCCCTGCTCCCCACGGACATCGTGGTCGCCGACGCGGAGCGCCCCGTGGCGATCGCCGGTGTGATGGGGGGTGCCGACACGGAGGTGACGGACGACACGACCGGCGTCTTCATCGAAGCCGCGTACTGGGACCCGGCGAGCACCCTGCTGACCTCGAAACGCCTCGGGCTGCGATCCGAGGCCTCCGCACGGTTCGAGAGAGGCATGGACCCGGAGTTCTGCCGGAGGGCCGCCGACCGTGTCGCTCAGATCCTGGTCGAAACCGCCGGGGGAACCGTGGCGGGCGTTGCGGACGAATACCCGGCGCCGCC
Organism: Acidimicrobiia bacterium; assembly: GCA_029939995.1. Taxonomy (GTDB): domain Bacteria; phylum Actinomycetota; class Acidimicrobiia; order Spongiisociales; family UBA5794; genus JAHEEL01. Next base: position 21,127 of record JAOZRW010000030.1, read on the forward strand.
CGATCCCGTCGTGATCGACCTCTTCATGAGCGAGATCACCCGACTGCTCGGAATCGAGCTCGACCCCGCCGAAGCGCGATCGTTGCTCGAACGACTCGGTTTCCTCGTCGAAGGAAGCGATCCTCTCGTCGTGACGGTCCCGAGTCGACGGCCGGACGTGCATCGCCCCGCGGATCTGATCGAGGAGATCGCCCGTCTGCACGGATTCGAGAACATCCCCGCTCGCCTCCGCTTCGGCACCGGCGTGGGACTCGGGCACAGGGAGAGCCGGATCCGCGCCTTGCGATCGGTGCTCGTCGGAGCCGGGTACCACGAGATCCTCGGGTTCTCCTTCATCGGCTCGTCGGACCTCGATGCACTGCAGTTGGCCGATGACGACCCGGCGAGGGTTGGTATTCGCGTCGCGAACCCACTGCGCGACGAAGAGGGCGTGATGCGCACGACCTTGCTGCCCGGCCTGCTCAAGGCTGCATCTGCGAACGTCGCCAAACGCGTCGAGGACGTGCGGCTCTTCGAGATCGGCAAAGTGTTCCTCCCGGGGGACGGCGAGCTCCCGGATCAACCCGACCGGCTGGGCTTCATCGCCGCCGGAGGGTCGCCGGCACGATGGGACGGTCCCGGCCGCCCGTCCGACGTCTTCGACGCGACCGGACTCTGGGACAGGATCGCCGAGTCGATGCGACTCGAGAACGTGACGGTCGCCGCGACACAGCGCCCACCGTTCCATCCGGGGAGAGCGGCGGAGATCAGGCGCGAGGGGGACGTGATCGGTCACGTCGGTGAGATCCATCCCTCGGTCGCAGCAACGCACGGTCTCGAAGGGCGGGTCATCGCCGGCGAACTCAGCCTTGCTCCGCTCATCGAAGAGCGGGCAACGTGGCAGTTCTCACCGCCGTCGAGCTACCCACCACAGGTGTTCGATCTCGCGTTCGAAGTCGAATCCCACGTACCGGCCGGAGCGATCCTCGCGGCCATCGACGATGCCTCGGAGGGGCTCGTCGAGGGCCGACGCGTCTTCGACGTGTACGAGGGTGATCCGATCCCGGAGGGCCGGAAGAGCATCGCCGTCAACCTGACGGTTCGCGCTCCGGATCGCACCCTCAGCGACGACGACGTCGCGCCGATCCGTCGGGCGATCGTCGACGCCGTCGAGACGAAGACCGGGGCGACGCTTCGCGGAGTCGTGTGACGAGGTCCGTGCTCGACCGTCTCGAGGGAGATGTCGTCACGGCGGCGAAAGCGCTGCTCGGGTGCCGACTGACGACCAGGGTGGATGGCCACGAGACCACGATCGTTCTCGACGAGGTCGAGGCGTACGGCGGGAGCGACGATCCCGCGAGCCACGCGTACCGCGGTCGCACCCCGAGGAACGCCGCGATGTTCGCCGGTGCGGGGACGCTGTACGTGTATCGGATCTACGGGATGCACTGGTGTGCCAACATCGTCACCGGCCCGCCCGGGACACCGGCCGCGGTGCTGATCCGAGGCGGCGTTCCCATCACCGGCATCGAGACCATGACCCGCCGCCGGGGACGAGCGACGAACCTCGCCGACGGACCGGGGAAGATCTGCGAGGCGCTCGCTATCACCGGCGAAGCCGACGGCACGTCCGTGCTCGACGGCCCGCTCCGTCTCACCGAACGAGCCGACGTGGGTGCATTCCGGATCGAGGAGAGTCCACGCATCGGCGTGCGAGCGGGCGCCGACCGGCTGTGGCGTTTCACCGCACCGGACGCGTTCGGGTCTAGCCTTGCCACCACATGAAATCACCAGAGGAACAACTCGCGTACATCACCCACGCCGTCGACGTCAGCCTGCCGGACGGCGGGCTGCTGGCTCTCCTCGAGGAGGAACGCCCGCTGCGTGTCAAACTCGGCGTCGATCCAACCGCCCCCGACGTGACCCTCGGCTGGGCGGTCGTGTTCGACCTGCTCCGACGGTTCCAGGAGATGGGACACACCGCCGTGCTCATCGTCGGGGACTTCACCGCGCAGGTCGGCGACCCGTCCGAGAAGAGCGAGACGCGTAAGCGCCTCAGCGCGGAAGAGGTGAAAGCCTACGCCGAGCGCCTCCTCCCGGTCATCGAGACTCAGCTGCTCTCCGACCGCCTCGAAGTCCGGTTCAACTCCGAGTGGCTCGCATCCATGGACATGCGAGACGTGCTCGAGCTGACCTCGGAGTTCACCGTTGCACGGATCATGGATCGCGATGACTTCACGAAGCGGTGGGAAGCGCACCAGCCGATCTCCATGATCGAGTTCATGTACCCGCTGCTTCAGGGCATGGACTCGGTCGCCGTGCGCTCGGATGTCGAGATCGGGGGGACGGACCAGCTCTGGAACCTCCTCGTGGGACGGGATCTCCAGGAGCGTCGCGGCCAGCGGGGCCAGGTCGTCGCAACGGTTCCGCTCCTCGTCGGAACCGACGGAGTCAAGAAGATGTCGCAGTCGCTCGGGAACTACATCTCCGTTCGGGACGAGCCGGCCGACATGTTCGGCAAGGTCATGTCCATCCCGGACGAGCTGATGCCCGGCTGGTACCTCCTCGCAGCCGGAGCCGATCGCTCTGAGATCGAAGAGCTCGAACGGGGGTTGAGCGACGGATCGGTGCATCCGGGGGAGGCGAAACGCGAGCTGGGGCGGCGCATCGTCACGCGCCATCACGGGGCGGAGGCCGCCGTCGCTGCGGAAGCGGCGTTCGATCGCCTCTTCCGAGCCCATGAGGTACCCGAGGACATCCCGACCTATGCGATCGCGGGGGAGGGTGAGATCGCCCTCCCGGCGCTGCTCGGGGATGCCGGACTCGTCTCATCGCGGTCCGAGGGTCGTCGGATGATCAAACAGGGGGCGGTCAAGATCGACGGCGCCAGGGTCGACGACGAGTTCATCGACGCTGCGGATCTCGCCGGCGCGGTCCTGAAAGTCGGGAAGCGACGCTTCGTCCGTATCACCGTCGAGTGACGGGTTCACCCCAACCGGGCGCTATCGTCCCGCTTCGAACCGAAAGGAACTCCATGACATCCTCGACCCACAATCGATTCCCGACGTGGATGATCGTCATCTCGATCCTGATCCTCGCCGTGCCGATCATCTGGGCCCTGACCCTGTTCCTCGACATCATCACGGCCATGTCGATCGGCGGCATCCTGGTGGTCGTCGGCCTCGTCCTCCTCTTCATCTGGCTGAAGCGGGAAGTCGACGAGCAGCGGTGAAGATCGGCGGGGAACGATCCCCGTCTGTGTAAGGGTTTCCGGGAATTTCTTCCGAAATCCACTGTTGTGATTTGCGGTACACCGGGAACGTGCTTGAATACTGAATCCGCCGGCCACTCCGGTCGGCAGCAGGTGCCGGTATGTTCTATCGGTGCTAAACTGTGAGGCCCCCCACCCGGGCAGACGCACGCGTGTGTACGGGAAGGGATCCGGGCTCCTTGACAACTGAACAGCGTGTCAAAAGCCAATAGGCGTTCGACCCGTCCACATCGCTTGCGGTGCAGGTGGGGAGAGCGCGTACAAATATCGGTCACATCACAGAGGGACCCCCGTCCCCGATGTGGCCACCCTTTGAGAGATCGATCTCCAGATCTCAGCGAGATCAGGAATTCTTTCTCCCATCCTTTCGATGGAGAGTTTGATCCTGGCTCAGGACGAACGTTGGCGGTGCGCTTAATGCATGCAAGTCGAGGGAGAACCAGTTGGTCCGTAAGGATCGGTTGGGGAAACCGGCGAACGGGTGCGTAACACGTGAGGAACCTACCCCGAAGACCGGGATAGCCCGGGGAAACCCGGATTAATACCGGATACCCTCTTTGGACCGCATGGTCTATTGAGGAAATGGTCTGCCGCTTCGGGATGGCCTCGCGGCCTATCAGCTTGTTGGTGAGGTAATGGCTCACCAAGGCAGAGACGGGTAGCTGGTCTGAGAGGACGATCAGCCACACTGGGACTGAGACACGGCC
>JAOZRW010000131.1 GCA_029939995.1 Acidimicrobiia bacterium
CCGGAATCGCCGACGCGGCGGTACTGCATCTCCATCACATTTCCTCTCGAAGCGTTACCTGCTCCACCCTAGATGACGTGCGCTGCCCGCACGACGGGCTCTTGCCCGACAGTTTGCCGGGTAAGCGCCCCGGTGCCGATATCGCCCGTGCGGGGCTGAGCGGGATAGGGTGATGTGTGGAGGTCGGATCGGCCTCGCTCCTGTGGGCAAGCCACAGGTGTGACAGCGAGAGGAACCAATGTTGAAACTTGGGGTCATCGGATCATCACAGAAGCCCAACGAGCGGCGTCTTCCCATTCATCCGGATCATCTGCGACGCTTGTCGGAACCGGTGCGACGCCAACTCATCTTCGAGAAGGGGTACGGAGCACCCCTCGGTATTTCAGATGAGGAGATCGCCCGGCAGACCGGCGGTATCGCGACGCGGCGCGAGCTCCTCGCGGATCTCGGCGCGGTCGTGCTTCCGAAGCCCGTCGTAGAGGACCTCGAGACGCTCCGCGAAGGCGGTGTTCTGTGGGGCTGGCCGCACTGCGTTCAGCAGCAGTCCCTGACCCAGGTGGCGATCGACCGCCACCAGACGCTGATCGCGTTCGAGGACATGTTCGTTTGGGGACCCAATGGGGAGATGGGCCGGCACACGTTCTACAAGAACAACGAGTTGGCGGGCTACAGCGCCGTATTGCATGCGCTGCAGTTGAAAGGCATCGACGGCCACTACGGAGATCAGCGCAAGACCGTCATCATCAGCTTCGGGGCGGTGAGCAGAGGAGCGATCTACGCACTCAAGGCTCGCGGATTCCGAGACATCACGATCTGTATCCAACGCCCCGATTACGCAGTACGAGAAGAGGTGCTCGATTGCGAGTATGTTCGCTTGCGATCGAACGGCGACGACGGTGAGCGGCAGGTGATCGTGGATCACGACGGCACCGAACGACCGTTCCTCGACCTGCTCGGCGAAGCCGACATCATCGTCAACGGGATCTTCCAGAACCCCGATCACCCGCTGATGTTCGTCACTGACGAGGAGATATCGCGTCTCAAGCGGGGCTGTCTCATCATCGATGTCAGCTGCGACGAAGGTATGGGATTCTCGTTCGCCAAGCCGACCACCTTCGATGACCCCATGTTCACGATCGGATCGATCGACTACTACGCCGTCGATCACACGCCCAGCTACCTCTGGGAGAGTGCCTCGCGTTCGATCTCGGCCGCGCTGGTCGTGTACCTACCGACCGTGTTGGAAGGCCCGGAAGCTTGGAGCGAGAACGAGACGATTCGACGGGCTGTCAACATCGACCGCGGCGTGATCCAGAAGCCGGAGATCCTGTCGTTCCAGGGACGCGCTCCCGACTACCCGCACGAGGTGTCGGTGAGCGGATCTGCCGGTCCCTGAGTACAAGAGTGCGCGGCCCGAGTGGGCGCTACTGGGATCGAACCAGTGACCTCTGCCGTGTGAAGGTCATCGGCAGCCTGCTCGCGCCTGAGCAGGAACAGGCGTTTCTGCTGTCTTTCCTTGCGCCGCAAGGATTCTCGGGTCTCAACACTTCTCGCTGCCTCTCGACGTTTCCCAGTGTCATGTGGACGCGACGTGGTCGCGAACCAGGCCCACAGGGGTCATACACAGAGATGGACCGACCGCAACCGACAACGCGAACGGCTCGCTGGAAAGCGCATAGGTGCCTGATTGATGGGCGCTCCTACATGTTCAGGGTTCACGCCGATATGTGACCTCAGCCGGATGGAACCGACCATGGAATGGCGGCTTCGTCCCCGCCGGGAACGATGACTTGATAGACACGCCACCTACCGCTGGGCGATTGCACCAAACGGAACCGTACGTCCCCATCGATCCCTTCAACGACACTGGCAACCTCGACAAAGTCCCCCACTTGTGACTCTTCACCTAGGGTGATATCACCGCTCAGATCGATGAGATACGCATCATTGCGATCGGCAATCATCATGAACTCGTCAAAGACGTACCACCGGTCGGTGGTCTCAAGGTTGTCGAACGACAAGACTGAAGCGATCTCTGACCCCCTGTCCGGCACAG
>JAOZRW010000031.1:0-8508 GCA_029939995.1 Acidimicrobiia bacterium
AGGCATATCAAGGGATCCGGCTTCCACCTCGACGAGAAACCGCGGATCCAAGCTCAGGGGAGGGAAGGGGGAGGGCCGGGGGTCGTCGGGGGTTAGGAGAGCTCTCGCTTCAGGATCTTGCCCGTCGGACCCTTGGGGAGCTCACCTTTGAACTCGAACGACCTCGGGTACTTGTACGCGGCGAGGTGCTCCTTGCAGTAGGCGATGAGCTCCTCTTCCGTGGCCTCGGCACCCGGCTTGAGAGCCACGATCGCCTTGACCTCCTCACCGTGCCGCTCATGCGGAACTCCGATGACCGCTGCTTCCGCGATCGCCGGATGACCGTAGAGCACCTCTTCGATCTCACGCGGGTAGACGTTGAAGCCGCCGCGGATGATCAGATCCTTCTTCCGGTCGACGATGTAGTAGTAGCCGTCCTCGTCACGGGTGCCGATGTCGCCGGTGTGGAACCAGCCGTCGATGATCGCCTCGGCCGTCGCTTCCGGCTTCTTGTAGTAGCCGCGCATGACGGCGTGGCCCTTGACGCAGATCTCGCCCGGGACGCCCGTCTCGGTGATGACGTTGCCGTTGTCGTCTTCGAGACGGAACTGCATGCCCCAGAGCGGAGGTCCGATCGACCCGGCCTTCTTGGGGCGATCGAGGACGTTGAACGAGACCACCGGCGACGTCTCCGACAGCCCGTAGCCCTCGAGGATGTTGACGCCGTACTTCTCGTCGAAGTCCTTCATGACTTCGACCGGCATGGCGGCTCCACCCGAGACGCAGTACTCGAGGTCGAGGTCGTAGTCGTCGGCTTCGGGCGTGTGGAGCAGGGCGAAGTACATGGTCGGCACGCCGGCGAAGAGATTGACCTGATACTTCTGCATGAGCTCGAGCGCTGCGATCGGCTCGAACCGGGGGAGCAGCACGACCGTCCCTCCGCGCCCGATGACGGCGTTCTGGATCACGGTCTGTCCGAAGCTGTGGAACAGCGGCAGCGTCGCGAGGGCAACCGTGTTGTGGTCGACCGGGAGTAGCGACGTCCCGCAGTAGCGCGCGTTGAAGAACATGTTGAAGTGCGTCAGTTCGGCGCCCTTCGGATACCCGGTCGTTCCCGACGTGTACAGGATCACCGCGGGATCGTCCGGCATCGTCGGTGCATGATCGGTGTACGGCTCGGCGCCGCCGATGAGCGCCATCATGTTCGCTGCGCCGTCCGGCGCCGAGATGTCGGCCGGATTCGCCCGTGCGATGATGAGATGGTGGCAGCTCTCGGCCCGGTTGAAACCGGCCGCGGCGGAATCGAAGAACCCTTCCCACGCGACGATCGCGACCGCGTCGGAGTCGTTGAGGTGGTAGGCGACCTCGTCGGGAGTGAGGAGAACGTTGAGGGGAACGACGACGCCACCCGCCGCGAGGATCCCGTAGTAGGCGATCGTGAAGTGGGGAACGTTGGGGAGCAGAAGCGCGACGTGCTGACCGGGGTGGATGCCCAGGGAGCGGAGTGCCCCTGCGAACCGCTGGACGGCCCCGTGCACCTCCGCATACGACATCGTGACGTCGCCGACGGCGATGGCGGTACGGCCCGGATACTCGTGGGCGCTCTCGTGGAGAAGGGTGGCGACGTTGAGGCTCATGCGGTGGCTTCCTTTCGACGGCAGAGTCCCAAACTACCCGAATCGAACGAGGGGCGTGCCGTCGTCGTCGCAGAGGCGACGTTCGGCCCTTGCGCCGTTCGATCGACGAAGCGACCATGATGGGCACTATGCGCACACTCATCAGCAACGGAACGGTCGTGACGGCTTCGACGGCGGCTGAGGCCGACGTCATCATCGACGGGGAGCGTGTCGTCGGTATCGTCGATCCCGGCGCCGCGGGCGATGGATTCGACGGGGTGATCGATGCGACGGGGCGCTACGTGATCCCCGGCGGCGTCGACATGCACACCCACATGGAGCTCCCCGTCTCGGGGACGACGTCGGCGGACACGTACGAGACCGGAACACGAGCCGCTGCGATCGGCGGGACGACGACGATCGTGGACTACGCCGGGCAGACCCGGGGGAGCACGCTGGCGGCCGGTCTGGCCGAGTGGATGGGGCGCGCCGAGGGGCACTCGTACATCGACTACGGCTTCCACATGATGGTCACCGACGTTCACGACGGGACGCTCGCCGAGTTCCCCCAGATGATGGGCGCCGGCGTCACCACGTTCAAACTGTTCACGGCGTACCCCGGAGTGAATCTCTCGGACGATCGCCAGATCCTCGAGGCGATGCAGGTCGCCGCATCGATCGGCGCGACGATCATGATGCACGCAGAGAACGGCATCGCGATCGACCTGTTGCGCGACCAGGCCGTGGCGCGGGGCGCGACCGATCCGATCCACCATCTCCTGACGAGGCCCGCTTCGATGGAGGCCGAGGCCGTCCACCGGGTCGTGGCGCTCGCCGAGATCGCCGGATGTCCCCTCGTGATCGTCCACATCTCATCCCAGGACGCGTTCGCGGAAGCCGTCGTCGCCAGGGACCGAGGGTTGCCGGTGTTCGCCGAGACCTGCCCGCAGTACCTGTGGCTGGCCCAGGAGGACCTGCCTGAAGGGTTCGAAGCGGCCAAGTTCGTCTGCTCCCCGCCGCTGCGCCGGCGTGCCGAGGGGCATCAGGCTGCGTTGTGGTCCGGGATCGATACGGGGAGAGTGGACGCGGTCGCCACGGACCACTGTCCGTTCACCTGGGAGCAGAAGGAGGCGGGCCGCGGCGACTTCCGGAAGATCCCGAACGGGCTCGGCGTCGTGGAGCACCGGGTCGACCTCGTCTACCAGGGCGTCGTCGAAGGATGGATACCGCTGACGCGGTGGATCGACGTGATCGCAGAGACTCCGGCCAAGATCTCCGGCCTGTATCCGAAGAAGGGAACGATCGCTCCCGGATCGGATGCAGACATCGTCATCTACAACCCGACCGGATCGCATGTGCTCTCCGCCGGGACGCACCACATGAACCTGGACTACTCGGTGTTCGAGGGGGCGGAGGTCGGAGGCAGCGTCGAGACGGTGTTGTCGAGAGGCGAGGTCATCGTCGACCGTGGGACGTTCGTCGGTGAGCCGGGGCGGGGGAGATACCTGGTTCGCGGCACGAACGCGCTCCTGTCGGAGAAGATCGTTCGATAGCCGGATCGCCCGGCGCTACCGGGTGTTGGCCCGCCTGGCGTGCTCCCCGCGAACGACGGTGGCCGCGACCTGGAGAAGGAAGAGCGTCAGGACGATGGCGTTGAGCATCGCTCCCCACTTCTTCACCTCGAACGATCCCGTGAGCCCGCCGGCGACGCGGATCACGACCGTGACGTGGAAGAGGATCAGCGGCACCCACAGGCTCGGATGGAACGGGAACGCCAATCCCGCGAGAGCGGGGATGACGATCGGGGCGTGAGCCATGATCATCGACATGACGAATCCCAGGAACAGGGTGTGGAGAGCCGCGTCGTACGTGGACGCACCGGCGCTGAGCCCCGAGAGCATCCAGAAGACGCCGGAGACGGCGAGCCAGACGTAGCCGAGGAGCAGACCGGCGGCCATGTACCGGGTGACGCCGCCGAGCCGGATCGTTCGCCGGGCGATGTCGAATCGGATGAGCCAGACGGCGATCAGGAGGTTGCCGAGACCGGCGATGCGCGCCCCGAACTCGGGTGATGCCCAGGCGATGGCGGAACCGGCCAGGGCGACGCCGACCGCGCCGAACAGCAGCCGCTTCGCCGCCGCCGTCGTCGCGATGAGGCGGGCGAGCTCCAGACGCTCGCCGGCGATCGTGAGCACGAGGAACGCGGCCAGCCACGGAACGAGGGAGGGGACGGGATTCCCCGCAAGCCACGTCGCCGCCGCGAGCACCCAGGCGACCGCACCGATGCCCATCAGGACGATGTGGGACTCCGGCTGGATGCGGTAGGCCGTGACGAACACCCAGACGAGGACCCCGCCACCGACCAGGAGGAGGGCGCCGGCGAGCTCCGCCGGCCATCCGGCGAGCATCGCAACGACGGCGAGGGCGGACGTGGCAGAGCTGATCCACGCCCACGGCTTGGCGAGCGCGACCGCTCGCTCCATGCCGATGACGGTGCCGAGGAAACCGAGGACGAGCATCGGGCCGTGGGTGCCGGGCGCCGGGGGAGCGTCGATGATCCATCCGATGCGGAGAAGGCCCATCCAGACACCGAATACGAGCGCAGCGAACGCTGCGACGGCGACGAAGACCTTGATGACGGAGGAGGATCGCATGCGGCAAGGGTACCGGTGGCCGGTTCGATTCGACGGTCGAAGCGACACGGATCGGGATAGCATTCCGGCGATGGACACCGCTCCCACAGACGATCTCGAACGTGCTGCCTGGCGGGCACTCGATCAGGTCATCGACCCCGAACTCGGCCTTCCCGTGACCGATCTGGGCCTCGTGTACGGGGTCGACGTCGACGGTTCGAGCGTCACCGTGGACCTGACGACGACGACACCGGTCTGTCCGCTCGGCTCCTATCTCACGCAGATGGCCGAGACGAAGCTCATGGAGATCCCCGGCATCGAACGGGCGTCCATTCGCCTGGTCACCGAGCCGCCGTGGTCTCCCGAGATGATGTCGGACCGGGCGAGACAGGTGCTGCGGATCCCGTAGCCCGCCAGGCTCAACGTCTCGTCGATGCGATGAGAACGACTCGATCGACCGAAGGGTCGTCTCTGAGGAGCACGGCGACCCGATCGGCGGCTTCCTCGTTCGCCGGAGTCACACGGGTGACGACCATCACGACCCTCGCACCCTCCGGGATGCTCTTCATGCCGCCGCCGGGGTGGAGGAGGACCCTCGCGGCCGCATCCGCCGTCATCGGATCGTGAGCAGCCAGTCCGCTGATCGCGGCGACTCGCTCCGGACGGTGAGCGACTTCGCCCATGGGGCGGCCGACGGCGTCGGCGGCCATCACGACGAGCACCGTCGTCGCCGCATTGGGGATCGCCGGCTCGTGATCCGCCGGCGCCTTGATCGACATCGAGCGGGCCCCGTCGGCTTCCACGATCACATGATCGGCGGCGGATGCTTCGAAGAGGCGGTCGACCGCTTCGATCGAGGGGCCGGTGACCTTGCCGGGGGCGCGGCCGGTGACGACGAACAGCGGTTCCCCGGGCTCGAGGGCGGCGTCGACGTCGCGGGTGTCGGCCGACCAGCAGATAGGCTCGTCCACCTGGTCGTCGGCCATCATGGTGGTCGTTGTGAGGACGATCCGGCCGCCCGCCGCGGCAAGCTCCCGGCCGAGCGTGAAGAGGATCGTCGACTTTCCGCCCGCTCCGACGATGGCGACGAGTTCTCGCCCACCGAGACCGATCTGCTCATGGAGGGCCGGAGTCACCGGCCCGACTCGTTCATCCAGACGAGCACGGCTTCGAGTACGGCACCGCCGATCGAGAGGGCCTTGTCGGAGATGTGACGGATCGCGGCAGGATCGAAGCGAGGGTCCACGTCGCCGATCTTGAGACCGGGGACGACCGGGCCCGGCGCGACGAGTCCGCGCACGGTGCCGTCGAGTTTCGAGAGAACGGGCGTGCCGTCGATCGTACCGAGACGTTGGCCGGCTTCCACCAGATCGCCGAAGTGGACGTCCCACGTGAGATCGCCGGCAGTCGCGGCTCTCAGAACCCGTTTGTTCGACTCTCCGCCGATCTCGCCCGGTGTTCCGGAGTCGGGGATGGCAGACCCGCTCCAGATGACCGTGCCGAGATAGTGGCCGCGCATCGTCTCGATGACGGCGTCGCAGTCGTCGCCTGCGGAGAAGCCCGGGCCGAGTCCGACGACGAACGGTGCCTGGTCGCGGGTCGTGTCGATGTTCCTCTTCGCGATGCGGGCGTCGACGACGATCGACGGTGGTCGATCGAACGCGGGGATGCTCTCATCGACGAGAACGGGGACGACTCCCATGTCGGCGGCGTCGATCGCCGCGGTGGGAGAGTCCACCCTGATGCCTTCGATGCCGTCGATGGTGATTCGGTCGTCGATCACGGCGGACGAGTACGCGACCGTCCGACGGACGGTGAGGGGACGTGCGAGTTCCGTGACGACGACGGGGAAGCCGACCCTGCGGAGACGCCAGATGACGCCGGAACCGAGGTCCCCGCCGCCGCGCACGACGACGAGGTAGGGGGAGAACCGGCTCATGAGACCGCACCGGACGCGATGATCTCGGACATGATGGACACGGCGATCTCCTCGACGGTCTCGGCCCCGATCTGCAGGCCGATCGGGACGTGGACGCGGTCGATCGCCGCTTCGTCGACGCCGGCGTCGATCAGCCCGGTCCGTGTCGATGCCCAACGCCGCTTGCTCCCCATCACTCCGATGTAGCGAGCATCGGTGGCGAGCAGGACGGGCAGCAGTTCGACGTCGAGGTCGTGGCTTCTCGTTACGACGACGATCGCCGTGTTCGACGTGACCGGATGCGCTTCGACGGCCTCGCTGAGCGTGCCGAGGAACCGGACGTCCGCATGCGGCAGGGCCTCTTCGGTGACGAGGTCGGCCCGGTCATCGGTCGCGATGGTGCGGTACCCGAGCCAGTGGGCGAGGTCGACGACGGCGCGGCCGACGTGGCCGCAGCCGACGACGAGGACGGTATCAGGGGACATGTACGGCTCCAATGCGATCGTCATGGTCCCGCCACAGATCCCCGGATCTCCCTGCGAAGGGTCCTCGAGGGTGTAGGTGGCGAGACGGGTCGTTCCGGTCTGTAACGCTTCGATGGCGTCGGCGCGTACGAACGCCTCCACTTCGCCGCCGCCGACGGTGCCGGAAGTGGATCCGTCGGCGAAGACGAGCATCTTCGCTCCCGGATGCCGCGGCACCGACCGTGCCGTTTCGACGATCGTCGCGACGACGACCGGTCGGCCGGCCGCGACCGCTTCGGCCAGTTCCGCGAGGAGATCCCGGTGGTCGGGAGCTCTCACACTTCTTGCAGCGCCCGCCAGACCCGTTCGGGTGTGAACGGGATGTCGGCGATGCGCGCTCCGGTGGCGTCGGCGATGGCGTTCCGGATCGCCGGTGCGACACCGTCCTTGGGGATCTCGGCGATGGCCTTCGCTCCGAACGGCCCGCTCTCCTCCATCGTCTGAACGAGGATGGCTTCGAGGTGGGGCATCTCGTCGGCCCGGTAGATCTTGTACGGGCCGAACGACGGGTTGAGCAACCGGCCGTCCTCGTCGTACGCCATCTCCTCGCAATGCCCGTAGCCGAGAGCCTGAACCATGCCTCCCTCAACCTGGCCGGACGCAGTGACCGGGTTGATCGGGACGCCGCAGTCGACGGCCATCACCAGATCGGTGACGGTCACCTGCCCGGTGTCGATGTCGACCTCGACCTCCGCGTACTGGGCGGCGTACGGCGGCGGCGACTCGGGCGACACGTACGAGGCGGTCGCCATGATCTGGTGCTGCCCCTCCTGGTGGAGCGACGACAGGGCGATCGCTTCGAGCGGCACGGACCGGCCGTCGGGTGCCCACGCGGCCGAGTCGTGCAGATCGATCGACGCCTCGTCGGTGTCGAGCAGGAGCGCCGCGCGGGCGACGATCTGCTCCCGGACCTGCTCGGCGGCGCGCTTGGTGGCCATGCCGGAGATGTACGTCGTGCTCGACGCGTACGCACCGGTGTCGAACGGCGTCATGTCGGTGTCCGAGGCGTAGACGATGATGTCGTCGGTTCCGACGCCGACCACCTCCGCGGCGATCTGGGCCAGCACCGTGTCGGAGCCGGTTCCCAGATCGGTTGCTCCGATGAGCAGATTGAACGAGCCGTCGTCGTTGATCTTGAGGCTCGCTCCTCCCATGTCGAGACCGGGGATCGCGGTTCCGTGCATCATCATGGCGAAACCGAGGCCCCGACGGATGTGCGGGCGGTCCGCCGGCGTGTGCCAGTCGGGATCGTTCCTGCGTTCCCAGTCGATGGCGCGCCCGCCCTGAGCGACGGCTTCCTCCAGGCCGCTGGACGTGACGAGCGGCATGACGCTCGCGTCCTGATCCCCCTCGCCCAGCTGCTGGGCGATGTCGAGCGGATCGCCGACGTTCGTCCAGTTCAGCCGGCGGAACTCGATCGGGTCCATGCCGAGAGCGAAGGCGATGTCCTCCATGTGGGCTTCGAGGGCGAACAGCGCCTGGGGCGCCCCGTAGCCGCGGTAGGCGCCGGGGACGGGGAGGTTCGTGTAAGCGACTTTGCAGTCGAACCGCTTCGCCGGGCAGTTGTAGGAGCTGAGACCGCGCAGGCCGCTGACCATCTGCACCGTCAGCCCGTGTGAGCCGTACGGGCCGGTGTTGGCGACGATCCGCATCTCCTGAGCCGTGAGCTTGCCTTTCGCGTCGACGCCGGTCTTGAACGTCACCGTCTGCGGGTGACGCGTGCGGCTCGACCGGAACTCCTCTTCCCTCGTCAGCTCGAGGCGAACGGGCCGGCCGGTCGCCATCGTCAGATGAGCGACGATGTCCTCGATGAGCATCTCTTGCTTCACACCGAACCC
>JAOZRW010000031.1:8518-24750 GCA_029939995.1 Acidimicrobiia bacterium
CGCCGCCGATCCTCGGCTTGATGATGCGGATCTGCTTCGCCGGCAGACCGATCAGCGGGGCGAGCATGCGTCGCACGTGGAACGGCACCTGGGTCGACGAGGTGATCACGAGCCGCTCGTCGCTGTCCCATGCGGCGATCGCGATGTGGTTCTCGATCGGGGTGGCGTGGACTTGATGGACGCGCAGTGTCTGCTCGAACACCCGGTCGGCGACGGCGAAGCCGTCTTCCACGCTCTTCGTGTCCGCCTTGAGATGATGGACGATGTTGTGCGACGCGTCGAAGGCTCCCTCCATGTCCGGCTCGTCGTGGATGACCGGGGCGCCGTCGAGGATCGCTTCGTTCTCATCGAAGACCGCAGGGAGCAGCTCGTACTCGACGTCGATCAGGTCGAGTGCTGCGAGGGCGATCTCCTCGGTGTCGGCGGCAACGGCGGCGACACGGTCACCGACGAATCGGACCTTGTCGTCGAAGCTGACCTGGTCGTAGGGGAGGGGGTTCGGGTAGCTCTGACCTCCGGATGCGTATCGAACGCGCGGCACGTTCTGGTGGTGGAGGACGGCACGCACGCCGGGCAGGGCCTTCGCCTTCGAGTCGTCGATCGAGACGATGCGGGCGTGGGCGTGGGGGCTGTACAGCACCTTCGCATAGAGCATGCCCTGCACGTTCACGTCGTCGGTGAACGCCGGGTTGCCTTTCACGAGCTTGATCGCATCGACCTTCGTCTCGGCCTTGCCGACGACCCTGGTTTCGGGGACGTCGACACTGGGGACGACCCTGGGAGCGATCTCGGTGATCCCGTCACGGTCGGTGTGGGGGCCGTCGGTGTCGACCAGGGGGTCGAGGGTGACGACGTCGATGCTCTCGGGAGTCTCCCCACGGAGCACGGCGGCCGCACGCAGGACGGCGTGCACGGGGCGGAGGTAGCCGGTCTCGCGATCGAGGATCCCGGAGAGGGCGTCGCGAACCTCGTCTTCGGTGGGATCGGGGTTACGGTCGATGAGCGCTTTCGCAGCGAGGATCGTGGCGGGTGTCGAGTAGCCCGACTGGATGGCTCCCGTCTCGATGAACGCTTCCTGGATCGGGTGGAGCGTTCCCGGTGTGCTCATGCCCTCGATCGTCTCGATCGCGTGGCCCTGAGCCTGGGCGGCGAGCATCACGTCTGCAGAGATGAGTTCGCCGTCGACGAGGACGGCCGCCGCACCGGTTTCGCCGGTGTCCGAGCCGTAGCGGACGCTGTAGTAGCCGGCGCCGCGCAGCACCTTCCGGAGGGAGTCGTGGGGCTCGCAGGAGAGCCCGTGGTCGCTGCCGTTGATGGTCAGGGTGATGTTCACGCTCGACCTCCTTCCAGTCGTTCGACGATTCGGCCGGTGAGCACCCCGGCGAGGTGTCGTCGATATTGGGATGAGCCCCGGAAGTCTCCCGGCGGCTCGAGATCGTCCGACCCTGCCGGATCGATGAGGACGGGCCGCGACGCGACACCGGTAGCGACGATGCGCACCGTCCCGTCGTCTCCGCGGCGTCCGGCGACCATCACGATCGGCCGGTCCTTCGGCGTGCGTCCCGTCCTGTCGGCGGTGGCCGGTCCGGTCGTGTCCACCGTGACGGACGTGATGATCGCGCCGGCGAGAACGGTCGGGTCATCGAGCAGATCGTCGAGACGGACCTCGTCGGTGCCGTTCGCCGTCGCCAGCGTCACGATCGCTTCGAAGAGGAGGAGCCCGGCGAGCAGCTCGCTCTCCGGATCGGACGAGCCGATCGTCCCTCCGATCGTCGCCGCGTTCCGGATCGTGTTCGGTGCCTCCCGATGGGCGAGCTCGCGAAGAAGAGCGGGGGCGTCGGTGGCGTCGACGAGGGCCTGGAGGGTCGCCATGGCGCCGATCCGGAGCTTCGATCCATCGGCGCGGAGATCGGCGAGATCGAGATCCTGGAGGTCGACGGCGATCGCCGGCGCACCGGCTGCATCGCCGTTCAGGTCGGTTCCGCCGGCGAGCACGGCAGCGTTCGGATCGGCGAGGAGATCGAGAGCTTCCTGAAGGGTGGCCGGTCGGGCATAGGTGCGGATCATTTCGTCGGCCTCCTGGAAGCGGCAGCGTGGTGCGCTTTCACTCTACCGCCGGGGCGCCGTCGAGCGACGGGGTTCGCGGGACGGTGTTCTTTGGTACATTCCACCCCATGAGCACTCTTCTCGTCCGGCACGCACAGGTTCTTGTAACGATGGACGACGGCGGCACGGAGATCGTCGACGGCGGCCTCTTCGCCGTCGACGGCTTCATCACCCGGGTCGGGCCGACGGCCGATCTGCCCGACACGGCCGACGAGGTCGTCGACCTGTCGGGCCACGTGGTCCTCCCCGGTCTCATCAACACGCACCACCACTTCTATCAGACGCTGACCCGCGCCGTCCCCGGCGCGCAGGATGTCGGGCTCTTCGATTGGCTCCGCACGCTGTACCCCATCTGGGCACGCCTCACCCCCGAGGACGTGCAGATCGCGACCCGGCTCGCTCTCTCCGAGCTCGCCCTCTCGGGGTGCACGACCTCATCGGATCACCAGTACCTCTTCCCCAACGGATCGAGCGTCGACGACCAGATCATCGGTGCCGAAGCCGTCGGGATCCGGTTCCACGCGGCCCGCGGCTCGATGAGCCTCGGCGAGAGCGACGGGGGTCTTCCCCCGGACTCGGTGGTCGAGGACGAGGACACGATCCTCGCCGACACGGAGCGAGTCATCCGGGCGTTCCACGATCCGAAGCCCGGGGCGATGACGCGGGTCGTCGTCGCCCCCTGTTCGCCGTTCTCGGTGACACCCGACCTGATGAGACAGTCGGCCGATCTGGCGAGGGAGCACGGCGTGCATCTCCACACCCACGTGGCGGAAACCCTCGACGAGGAGCAGTTCTGCATCGAGTCGTTCGGACGTCGCCCGGTCGAGCTGATGGAAGACCTCGGCTGGGTCGGGCCGGACGTCTGGTACGCCCACGGCATCTACATCAACGATGAGGAGATCGGCCGCCTTTCCAGCTCGGGGACCGGTGTCGCACACTGCCCGTCTTCGAACATGCGGCTCGCATCCGGGATCGCCCCCGTACGGAGCTACCTCGCCGCAGACGTGCGTCTCGGTCTGGGCGTCGACGGATCGGCGAGCAACGACGGAAGCCACATGATCGCCGAAGCCCGCCAGGCGATGATGCTCGCCCGGCTCGATGCGGCCCCTTCGATCTCCGGGGGGAGGCTCCTCACCGGCAGGGAGGCGCTCCGGATCGCCACCCGCGGCTCGGCCGCCGTGCTCGGCAGGGACGACGTCGGATCGCTCGAGGTGGGGAAGGCCGCGGACTTCATCGCGATCTCCCTCGATCGAATCGAGTACGCCGGTTCGCTGCACGATCCCGTTGCCGCCGTTCTGTTCGTCGCCCCCGTCCAGGTCGACGTCAGCTACGTTCACGGGCGCTCCGTCGTGAAGGACGGGGAACTCGTCGGAGTCGAGCTTCCGTCGCTGATCGAGAAGCACAACCAAGCCGCGAAACGCCTGGTCGGGTAGCGCCCACGCGCCGTCGTCCACCGACTACGGTACGGGCATGGAATTTGTCGCTGCACACGACCTCGACGAAGCGCTCGCAGCCAAGGCCGAACAGCCGGATGCGGAACTGCTCGCCGGAGGAACGGACCTCATGGTTGAGGTCAACCTTGTCCATCATCGGCCGAAGCAGGTCGTCTCGTTGCGAAGGATCGGCGAGCTGCGGGAAGTGTCATCCACCCGCATCGGCGCCGGCGTCACGTGGTCCCGTCTCGAACGCGGCGACCATCGGGGCCTCGCCGAAGCGGCCCGCACGGTCGGATCGCCGCAGATCCGTGCGGCGGGAACGATCGGAGGCAACGTCGGCACCGCCAGCCCGGCCGGAGACGGCCTTCCGTGGATCGCCGCCGCCGACGCGGCGATCGAAGTGCGGTCGAAGGCACGGGGGACCCGCGTCGTCCCGTGGCGCGACTTCTTCGTCGGGGTGAAGCGGACGTCGTTGGAACGCGATGAGATCATCACGGCGGTCGTCGTCCCCGACGACATCCCGGAGGCGCAGGAGTTCGCGAAGGTCGGGGCGCGCAACGCCATGGTCATCTCGACCGTGAGTTGTCTCGTCATGCGCGGCGACGACGGATTCCGGATCGCTCTCGGGTCGGTCGCCCCGACGCCCATCCGCGCCACCGCAGCCGAGGGGATGCTGAACGCGGAGGCGAAGATCACCGAAGCCGCCCTCGACGAAGTTGCCCGGGTCGTCTCCGAAGAGGTTCGGCCGATCACCGACCACCGATCCACGGAAGCGTATCGGAGACACGCGGCCGGGGTCCTTGCCCGCCGTCTTGTGGAACGGAGCTTGCGATGAACGTGACGATCACCGTGAACGGCGAGCAGCGCGTCGCCGACGTGGCCGCATCCGAGAGCCTGCTCAACGTGCTCCGGGACGACCTCGACCTGCCGGGTACGAAGGACGCCTGTGAGCAGGGCGAATGCGGATCGTGCACCGTGATCCTCGACGGCGAAGCCGTCTGTTCCTGTCTCGTCATGGCGGCGGACGCCGAAGGGTCCGAAGTCACGACGGTCGAGGGCATGGGCGAAGAAGGGCATCTCCACCCCGTCCAGGAAGCGATGCTCGCCGAAGGGGCCGTGCAGTGTGGTTTCTGCACTCCCGGCTTCGTCGTCGCGGGCGCCCACCTTCTCGAGACGAACCCGCACCCCTCGGAACTCGAGATCCGCGAGGCGCTCTCCGGGAACATCTGCCGGTGCACCGGGTACGGAGCGATCCTCCGAGCGTTCGAGA
Source organism: Acidimicrobiia bacterium (assembly GCA_029939995.1). Taxonomy (GTDB): domain Bacteria; phylum Actinomycetota; class Acidimicrobiia; order Spongiisociales; family UBA5794; genus JAHEEL01. The sequence continues at coordinate 13,331 of JAOZRW010000031.1, forward strand.
CACTCAGTGAGGAGGGAACATGACGACGCCCACCCGCACCCACGTGACCGGGGGAATCGGCACGAGCGTCCGGCGTCCCGACGGAGTGCCGAAGGTCACCGGCAACTTCGCATACGCGTCGGACCTGCACTCGAAGGACATGCTGTGGGGTGCGACGCTGCGCAGTCCTCACGCCCACGCCCGCCTCATCTCCCTCGACACCGGGCCGGCGCTCGCCATGACCGGCGTTCGCGCCGTGCTCACCCAGGACGACGTCCCCGGCCTGCCGCTGTTCGGCCAGGAGGAACAGGACCAGCCGGTCCTGTGCGACGGAGTTGCCCGCTACTGGGGGGAACCGGTCGCGATCGTCGCCGCCGACGACGAGGAGACGGCTCAACGTGCCGCGGCGTCGATCATCGCCGAGTGGGAGCCGCTCGCTCCGCTCGACGATCCCGAGAAGGCCGCCGACGACGGCTCGTTGTTCCGCGAGCTGAAGATCCGGCGCGGTGACAAGGAAGCGGCCGGAACGGTCGTCGTCGAAGGCGTGTACGAGACGGCGAGCCAGGACCAGGCACCGCTCGGCACCGAAGCAGGATTCGCGATCCCCGACGGTTCGGGTGGCCTCGACCTGTACGTGACCAGCCAGTGGGTCCACGTCGACCACCGCCAGATCATCGCATGCCTCGACATGGAACCCGACCAGATCCGATGCCATCCGGCAGGGATCGGCGGCGCGTTCGGCGCCCGCGAAGACATCTCCCTCCACATCCACGTTGCGATGCTCTCTCTCGCGACCGGCCGCCCGGTCAAGATGGAGTACGACCGCTCCGAGTCGTTCGTCGGCCACGTCAAGCGACACCCATCGAAGATGTGGTACCGCCACGAAGCCGACGCCGACGGGAACCTCGTCAAAGTGACGGCCCGGCTGCTCCTCGATGGTGGTGCTTACGCCCACACGAGCCGTGCGGTCCTCGCCAACGCGGCGTTCTTCACGGTGGGCCCGTACCGGTGCGACAACGTCGTGGTCGATGCGCAGGTGGTCAAGACCAACAACCCGCCGTGCGGTGCGATGCGGGGTTTCGGCGCCGTCCAGGCATGTTTCGGGTACGAAAGCCAGATGGACCGGCTCGCCGAAGAGCTCGGCGTCGATCCGCTGGATCTGCGGAGACAGAACGCCATGCGCGGGGGTGATCCTCTCGCCACGTCCGGGCAGGTCATCGACGCGCCGCTCCCAACGGTCGAGGTGATCGACGCGCTCGAGGCCATTCCACTCCCCGAGCCGCTCGCATCCGACGATCCCCGGCTCCTCCCCGGCGGAACGGGCCTGACGACACCCGCATCGAAGGTGGTGCGCGGCGTCGGATACGCGGTCGGGCTGAAGAACGTCGCGTTCTCGGAGGGCTTCGACGACTACGCGGAAGCGCGGGTCGTGCTGACACGCGCCGGTGTGGAGGTGCATACGGCGGCGATGGAGGTCGGCCAGGGACTCGTCACCGTGTGTCAGCAGATCGCTCGAACGGTTCTCGGCATCGAGAACGTCGCCGTCGTCTGGGACGACACGTCGCACATCGGCTCGGCGGGATCCACGTCGGCATCGCGCCAGACGCAGATGACCGGCGGTGCCGTTCACGCCGCATCGGTCGGCCTCCGCGACCGGATCCTCGCGGACTTCGGCGGTGACGAGCTCCGGAACGACGGCGTGTACCGGGCGGGGGAGCGGATCGCCACCATCGACGAGATCTGCGCCGAAGGGCCGGTCGAGCACCTCGTGCGATTCCGCCATCCGGAAACACATCCGCCGGACGAGAACGGCCAGGGCGACGTGCACGCCGGGTTCGTCGTCGCCGCCCACCGGGCCGTCGTGGACGTCGATCCCGAGCTCGGACTGGTTCGCGTCGTTCGCGTCGACACCGCCCAGGACGTCGGCAAGGCGCTCAATCCGCAGGCGATCACCGGACAGCTCGAGGGCGGCATCATGCAGGGGGTCGGCCTCGCCGTGATGGAGGAACTCGTCGTCGATCACGGAGTCATCCGCAATCCCACGTTCACGGACTACCTGATCCCGACGTTCCTCGACGCTCCCGCCGTCGAGACCCGGATCATCGAAGCTCCCGACCCGTGGGGCCCGTTCGGAGCGAAGGGGATCGGCGAGTCTCCCACGATCAGCTCCACGCCGGCCGTCGTCGCGGCGATCCGCGCCGCAACCGGCAAGGCACTGACGCGGGCCCCGGTGCGTCCCCAGGACATCGTCGGGATCTGAGCCATGGCTGCCATCACCGGCGTCATCCTCGCTGCCGGCGCCTCAGAGCGGATGGGCAGACCGAAGCTGCTGCTGCCGTTCGGGGACACCACGATCCTCGGATCGACCATCGAAGCGGTCGAAGCGAGCCGGCTCGACCGGGTGGTCATCGTCACCGGTTTCGGCGGTGAGTCGATCGAAGCATCGATCGAAGCGCAACGGTCGATGGTCGTAACGAATCCGGATTTTCGACGAGGGAACATGTCGTCGCTGCTGACCGGTGTCGACGCCGATCCGGGCGCCGACGCGTTCGTGCTCGTACCCGGTGATCTCCCGACGATCCGCACTTCGGTGATCGACGCCATGGTGAAACTGTGGGAGGAGCGAGCTCCGTGGGCGGCGGTGACCGTGTACGACGGCCGGCCGGCCCACCCGTTCCTGCTGTCCGCCGTTGCGGTGGAGGAACTCCGGCCGCTCCCGGGGGAGAAGGTCCTCGGCCGGTTGTTCATCGACGCGGAGGACGAACGGGTGCAGCGGCTCGAGGTGGCCGGGGACGCCCCGAAGGATGTGAACACGCCCGAGGACTACCGTGAACTGACCGGCGAGTGAGCCGGACGGTCGCCGGAATAGAGGAGGACGCTCGGCCGCATCCCGTGTGACCCCGACGAACTACGATGGTGCGTACGAAGCGATGCTGGAGGTTCACGCGTGGTCTGGATGGTCGGAGCGGGATCGCTGGTCCTTCTCATACTCATGGTCCTCGGCCTGGTCGATGTGGCTCGCTATCGCGAGAAGATGGAGACGTGGCAGATGGTCGTATGGGTGGTCTTCATCGTCCTCGTGCCGATCATCGGATTGGTCGGCTACCTGTTCTGGAGGATCGCACGGAGCGAAGCCATGCAAGACTCGATCAACTACACGAGCGAGCACGGAACCGGGAAGAGCCGGCCGCTGCCTCCGCGGGGAAACTGAGGCCCCGGACTCCGCAGCCGGGCCGCGCCGGGTTCCCGGCAAGGCGATCATTCGACATGGAGAACCGGCGGGACGGTCGGGTTTCCGACGATCAGCCCATCGCGATCAAGTAGGCTGACACAACTGGATGAACAGACTGTAAAGACCCGACACTCGCCGTTCCCGCGCGAGCAGGGTCGTTGCCGACCGAGTCAGAAGAGGAGTTGAGCTAGCCATGGGTCAAGAGTTCGGACCGCGACGGGCGACGTGGGTAGAGGTGTCGGAACCGGCGGCGGGGATCGCCGATGATGTTGCCGCATTCAAGCGATTCGACGAGGTGTACCGCGGCCTCTGCGCGGTCCTCTTCAACTACGCCCAGTCGGGGCATCCGGGCGGTTCAGTGTCGTCGGGCCACATCGTGGCAGGCCTTCTCTTCGACGGCATGGACTACGACCTCGGTGATCCCAACCGCACGGACCAGGATCTGATCTCGTACTCGGCCGGCCACAAGGCGTTGGGGCTCTACGCGATGTGGGCGCTGCGCGACGAGATCGCCCGGATCGCCCGGCCCGGGCTCCTGCCCGACGCGGAGAATCTGCGGCTTCGATTCGAAGACCTGCTCGGGTTCCGCCGGAATCCCACCCGTCGGGCACCGCTGTTCCGGAGCTTCAACTCCAAGGCGCTCGATGGGCATCCGACGCCGGCGACGCCGTTCGTGAAACTGTCGACCGGAGCGTCGGGGATCGGCGTCGGGGCGTCTCTCGGGCTGGCCGTCGCGGCGGCCGACGCGTACGGCAGCGATGCCCCCCGTGTTCACCTGATCGAGGGTGAGGGAGGCCTGACTCCGGGACGCGTCGCAGAGGCGGCGGCGTTCGCCGGCACGGCGGGCCTGTCCAACGCGGTGATGCACGTCGACTGGAACCAGTCGTCGATCGACTCGGACGCGGTGACCCGCGAGGGTGACGTCCCGGGGGAGTACGTTCAGTGGGATCCGAAGGAGTTCTTCTACCTCCACGACTGGAACGTGATCTCCGTTCCGGACGGCTTCGACTTCGGCCTTGTGCTCACCGCACAGCGGATGGCTGCCGAGATGGACAACGGGCAGCCGACGGCGATCGTGTACCGAACGACGAAGGGATGGCAGTACGGCATCGAAGGGCGGAAGTCTCACGGTGCCGGCCACGGATTGTGCAGCGACGCGTTCTTCGCAACCCAACGCCCGCTGTTCGACGACACGGATGCGTGGGAACGGCCCGACGCGTCGGATGAGACCGCCGTCGAGGCGGCGCAGTGGGCGGCGCTGGAGCGGTACCGCGCGTTGCTGGAGTCCGACGATATGACGGCGGCGATCGCCGACCGCATCGCCGCGGCGAAGGATCGCCTCGACGGGCGGGCACGTACGCTGCGCGACGGTGTGCCCGACGTGGACGGTCTCTACGCCGCAGCCGATCCGGCGGCGGTCCCGGAGGAGTTGACGCTCGCTTCCGGCGACAAGTTGGCTCTCCGCCAGGCCCTGGGCAAGGCCCTGGGATATCTGAACCGCGAGTCCAACGGCGCGATCCTGATCGGCGCCGCCGACCTGCTCGGGTCGACGGCCATCTCGGACGTCGCCGCCGGGTTCCCCGGCGGGTTCTACCACCGGACCTCCAATCCCGACGCCCGCGCGTTGTCGGTCGGCGGCATCTGCGAGGACGGGCTGTCGTCGGTGCTGTCCGGGGCGTCGGCGTTCGGTACCCACGTGGGAGCGGTGGCGTCGTACGCAGCGTTCCTCGCTCCGCTCGGGCACATCCCGGCGCGGTTGCACGCCATCGGGAACCAGGCACGCCAGGAGACGGAACCCGGCCCGTACCGGCCCTTCATGCTCGTCTGCGCCCATGCCGGTGTGAAAACGGGCGAGGACGGCCCCACCCACGCCGACCCGCAGGCACTCCAGGTGCTTCAGGAGGACTTCGCCCCGGGAACGGGCATCACACTCACGCCGTGGGAGCCGGCGGAGATGTGGCCGCTGGTGGCGGCCGCGTTCCGGGCCCGTCCGGCCTTGATCGCACCGTTCGTCACACGCCCCGGCGAGTTCGTGCCCGACCGCGACGCCCTGGGTCTGGCCCCGGCCGCCATGGCGGCGCAGGGCGTCTACAAGCTGCGTTCGGCGGACGGTGTTCCGGACGGCGTCGTGGTCTTGCAAGGATCCGCCGTGACGTACGCGTTCGTCGATCAGACCCTGCCGCTCCTGACGGAGGCCGGCATCGATCTCGATGTGTACCTGGTCACGTCGGCCGAGCTGTTCGACCGGCTCTCAGCCGGCGAGCGGGCGGCGATCTTCCCCGAGGCGGCGGCGCAGCGGGCGATGGGCATCACCGGGTTCACGCTGCCGACGATGTACCGGTGGGTCCGCAGCGACGTGGGTCGCGCGCACACCATGTACCCGTTCGAGAAGGGCCACTACCTCGGCTCCGGTGTCGGCGACATGGTCGTTCACGAGGCCGGTCTCGACGGTGAAGGCCAGATCGCACAGATCAAGGCGTACCTGGCTGCGCTGAAGAGCAGGTAGAGCCGTAAGCATCGAGCTGCAAGCTACAAGCCTCAAGAAATCGGCTTGTAGCTTGCAGCTTGTGCCTTGTAGCCGGCAGCTAGTTCTCCGCCCAGTCTTTCAACAGGGCCAGGCCTTCCTGGATGTCGTCCGTGTTGATGCCCGAGTAGGCGAAGCGGATGTACTGGTTCTCCTCGCCGGGGAGCGGCCTGCCGAAGTGGAGACGGTTCGTGAACGACACGCCGGTGGCGTGCAACGCCGCACGGCGGAACTCCTCGTAGTCGGTGAGACCCTTGCGTTTCGCCAGTTCCGTGACGTTCGGGAACAGGTAGAACGTGGCGTTCGGCACGAAGCTGTGAATCCCGTCGATCGCGTTGAGTCCGGCGGCCGTCACGTCCCTGCGCTCCTCGAGCGTGTCCAGGATCGCCTGCACCTCCGTCTGGTCGCCCTGGAGGCCGGCGAGGGCGCCGTACTGGATGAAGTGGTTCGAGCAGGATTCGTCGTTCGTGTTGATCTTGGCGATCACGTCGACGATCTCTTTCGGCCCGATGCTGGCGCCGAGGCGCCATCCGGTCATCGCGAACTTCTTCGAGAACGTGTAGAGGACGACGGTGCGCTCCGCCATGCCCGGCTGCTCGACGAACGAGGTGCTCTTTCCCGAGTACCGCATGTCGAAGTAGGCCTCGTCGGCGAGGACGTACAGGTCGTGCTTGCGGACGAGCTCGGCGAGACGCTCATGTTCCTCGATCGAGCACTCGGCGCCCATCGGGTTCTGGAGGTCGTTGAGGATCAGGAGCTTCGTCTTGTCGGTGATGCCCCGCTCGATCGAGTCGAAGTCCAGGAGGAAGTTGTCCTCGCCTTCCGTGTAGCCGTAGGGAACGGCCACGCCGCCGTTGAACTCGATCTGCGATTCGTAGATCGGATAGCCGGGGTTCGGATACAGGACCTCATCGCCCGGGTTCATCAGGGTCAGGATGAACTTGCCGATCGTGGGCTTGCCGCCCGGCTGGATCACGACGTTCTCGGCCGTGTAGTCCGTGTTGTGGGATGCGGCGACGTCGGCGGCGAGTGCTTCGCGCAACTGCGGGATGCCGGCGTTCGGACAGTACCCGGTCTTGCCGTCGGCGATGGCCTTCTCGGCGCCGTCGACCACCGTGGAGGGCGTCGGAAGGTTGATGTCCCCGAGGTGGAACGGGTAGACGCGGTTCCCCTGGGCGGCGAAGGTGGCAGCCTCGGCGGAGACGGCGAACGCGGTCTCCGTCCCGAGGTTGTTGATCCTGTTGGCGATACGCATGTCGATGGTGTCCTTCCTGATTGCGGTTGGTTTCGGCGGCGTTGACGATGCTCAACGTGGTCTCCACCACGGCCGCGCGGGTCTTGTCACCCGATTGTCGCGCACCGGCCGATGTGATGGGAGTGACGGTGTCCCCTCACAGCCGCGAGGGGACACCGATCGCTCCGCTATTCGGTACCGAGGATGCCCCTCAATGTCGGGAACATCTCGCTCGGGTCGACGAACTGCACGACGTCCGGGACGTCGGTGAACAAGGCTCGCGCCTTCTCTTGAAGCGCGTCTTCGACTTCCAGCAGCAGCGGGATGCCGAACGTGCTCACGACGTGGAAGATGTCCTGGTAGGTGACACCGCCCGATGCCACGCCGTCTTCCGCCGCGTATACCTTGTGGACGTATCCGATCAACGCGTCGATCCGGTTCTCGTTGTTGATGATCCGCACGTGCATCCCGTGGTTGTCGAAACCATTCGAGATCGGCACGGTGTCGTAACCATCACACACGAGGTCCGTCAACAGCGTCGAGTCGGTACCTTCGAAGTAGCCGACGACTTTTCTCATATCGATCCTCCTCAGACGACGCCCTGGTCCATCATCGCACTTGCGACTTTGACAAAGCCCGCGATGTTGGCTCCTATGACGTAGTTGTTCGGATCCCCGTACTCGGCGGCGGCTTCGCGAGCCGAGCGGTGGATGTCGGTCATGATCCCCAGCAGCTTGGCGTCGACCTCTTCACGGGTCCAGCTCGTGAATCCGGCGTTCTGAGCCATCTCGAGGCCGCTGGTCGCAACACCACCGGCGTTCGCGGCCTTACCGGGGCCGAACAGGACGCCGCTGTTGATGAACAGGTGGACCGCATCGGGCTCGGTCGGCATGTTCGCCCCTTCGGCGACGACGCGCACACCGTGAGAGATGAGCTGCTTCGCGTCCTCGATGTCCAGTTCGTTCTGCGTCGCACACGGCAGCGCGACCTCTGCGCCTTCGACGGCCCAGGGGCGTTGGCCCTCGTAGTACTCGACGCCGAATTCCTCCGCGTACTCGCGGATCCGTCCGCGTCGGACGTTCTTCAGGTCCATCACCCACGCCAGTTTCTCGGCATCGATGCCGTCCGGGTCGTAGATGAATCCCGAAGAGTCGGAGAGGGTCACGGCCTTGGCGCCGAGACGGTTGGCGTTCTCCACGGCGTACTGGGCCACGTTTCCGGAACCGGAGATGAGGACCGTCTTGCCGTGGATGCTGTCGCCTTGTGCGCGGAACATCTCCTCGGCGAAGTACACGGTCCCGTAGCCGGTGGATTCGGGGCGGATGAGGCTGCCGCCCCAGCTCGTCCCCTTCCCGGTGAGGATCCCGGAGAATTCGTTGGCGAGCTTCTTGTACTGGCCGAACATGTACCCGATCTCGCGGCCGCCGACGCCGATGTCGCCTGCCGGCACATCCGTGTGGGGCCCGATGTGCCGGAACAACTCGCTCATGAACGCTTGCGTGAAGCGCATCACCTCGCTGTCGCTCTTGCCCTTCGGGTCGAAGTCGGATCCGCCCTTACCGCCGCCCATCGGCAGCGTCGTCAGGGCGTTCTTGAAGGTCTGCTCGAACGCCAGGAACTTGAGAATCCCGAGATTCACGGAAGGATGGAAGCGCAAGCCGCCCTTGTAGGGGCCGATCGCGCTGTTCATCTCGACGCGGAATCCACGGTTCACGTGTACCTGGCCGGAGTCATCGATCCAGGGGACCCGGAAGATGATGATCCGCTCGGCTTCCACCATACGGTGGGGGATACGAGCCTCGAGCCACTCCGGATGTCGATCGAGAACCGGCCAAACCGATTCGATGACTTCGCGAACTGCCTGATGGAACTCGAACTGGGAAGCAGATTTCTCGACCACATGGTCCATGAACTCCGCTACGGATTGGTGTTGCACCTCTTGCATCCTTTCGTGGTGCCGGTCAACGAACAGACAATAGCGCTCACATCGTGAGCGCCATCACCGCCTTCTGTACGTGGAGGCGATTCTCCGCCTGGTCGAACACGCGGCTGTGCGGACCGTCGATGACACCGTCGGTGACTTCGACGTTGCGGTCTGCAGGCAGCGGGTGCATGTAGATGGCGTCCTCGTCGGCGAGGGCGATCCTGCGCTCGTCCGTGATCCAGTCGGTGTACTTCTTGCTGATCTCCGCCGACTCGTCGAGATCCGACGTGGTGAGCATCGAACCCCAGCTCTTGGCGTAGACGACGTCTGCGCCCTTCATGCCCTCGTCGAAGTCTTCGATGATCTCGAACGAGCCGTGGAACTTCTTAGCGTTGTCCCGGGCCTGCTCGACGACCTCGGGCATGAGCTTGAACTCCGGGGGACGGGTCAGGCGCACGTTGGCGCCGTAGCGGGTGAGGAGCAGGATCTCGCTCTGCGGGACCGAGATCGGCTTCTGGTAGCTGTCGGCGAACGCGTACGACACGTTGACCGTGAGCTTGCGGGGATCGCCCTTCTGCTCGATGATCGTCAGCAGGTCGGCGAGGGCCTGGAACGGGTGGTACCAGTCGCACTGCATGTTGAGCACCGGGGTCCGGCTGGCGTCTGCCACCGCGCGGATGTACTCGTTGCCGATGCCCCAGTCGACCTGGCGGATGGCGATGCCGTCGTTGTAGCGGCCGAGGATCTCGCCGATCTCGCGCCACGTGTCGCCGTGGCCGATCTGCGTCGAGGTCGAATCGAGGAACATCGCGTGGCCGCCGAGCTGAGCCATACCGGCTTCGAAGCTCGCACGGGTCCGGGTGCTCGAGAAGAAGAACAGCATGGCGAGAACCTTGTCACGCAACAACGCGTGGCTCTCTCCGAGCGCGCGGCGGCGCTTGAGGTCGAGCGCGATGTCGATCACCGTGTCGAGTTCGTCCTTCGTCCATTCCTGGGTCGTGATCATGTCGCGACCGTGCAGATGGGTTTGCATCAACTGCTCCTTTGCAGCTCGTGGATCGTTCCGTGCGGGGTCACGCCCCGCTTCTCCTGCGGATGAGCCGGAAGCGAAGGAGGTCGTCGCGAAAGTACGACGTCGCCTTCACGACCGGCTCGTTGTTCTGGTCGTAGCCGATCTCGTGGAACGAGACGGCCACCGTACCGGGCTCAACCCCGAGTCTCTCGGCCGTTGCGGCATCGAGGGCTACGGGAATGATCTCTGAGAGGTAGTACCCGAGGGTGCGATCGCAGTGATCCTCGAGGAACTGGTAGACCGGCGTTGCCTCGTCGGTCTCGTATTCGACGTCGCTGACGATCTCGGTCGGGATGCGGTTCACCGTCATCATGACGGGTGTCTCGTCCTCGAGGAAGAGCTTCTCGATCGTCAGGATCGGATCGCCCGGTTCGATCCCGAGTGCTTCGGCGGTCTCTTTGCACGCCGGACCCTCAGTCGCCGAGATCACACGCACGGACGGCTTGTAGCCGTGGTCCTCGAGGACCTGCGCGTAGGACCAGATCTCTTCGAGACGGGACCGGATCTGCAGTCCCGGTGTGTTCACGAACGTCCCGGAGCCCTGACGGCGGTAGATCGCCCCTTCGTGTTCGAGGCGGGTGAGGGCGTCGCGAACCGTCGTGCGGCTGACACCGAGATCGTTCGCGAGGTCGGTCTCCGGCGGGATGCGGCCGCCCTCGAACCCGTCGTTGACGATCCGTTCTTTGATGTGTGTCTTCACCTGATCGGTGAGCGATGGGTTGCGGGTGATCATCCGGAGGTTTCTGACTGGCGTACTGTCATCATATCGTACTATGGTACGACCAATCCAACAAGCCAGCCTGAAGGAGGGCACGCATGCGTAGTTTCGCCGGACGCGACATTCTTTCGCTCAAGGACTTCGAGCGGAATGAGTTCTTTCACCTCTTCGAGATCGCCGATCGGCTCGAGCCGATCGCCCGGGAGCGCCGGAACACCGATCTTCTCGCCCACAAGACGCTGGTAACGGCGTTCTACCAGCCCTCGACCCGCACCCGTCTCGCCCATGAGGCCGCCATGCACCGCCTCGGCGGCCATGTCACCGGATTCTCCGATGCCAAGATGACCCGGGCGGGCGACTTCTACCAGGAGTCGATCAAGGACACCGTCCACATGCTGGAGTACTACGGCGACGTGATCGTCATGCGCCACTTCGAGCAGGGCGCGCCGCATGAGGCCGCCAAGTGGGCCTCGATCCCCGTCATCAACGGCGGCGACGGTTGGGGCGAGCACCCGACCCAGATCCTCACCGATCTGTACACCATCCAGAAGGAGATGGGATCGGTCGACGGCAAGTCGATTCTCGCCGTGGGCGATCATCGCATGCGCACGATGCACTCCCTCGGGTATGCGTTGTCGCAGTTCGATGCCGAGATGATCATCCTGGCCCCCGAAGAGATGTCACCGCTCCCCGAGTTCCTCGCCGAACTCGACGAGAAGGGCACCAACTACCGCATC
>JAOZRW010000132.1 GCA_029939995.1 Acidimicrobiia bacterium
ACAACACCGGCGGCGTCGTAGGTGAGGAGCGTGTTGAGCACGCCCGGGTCGCACACGTGACCCTCTATCACGACGCGGACCATGCGAGCCGGATCGAGCTGCCGCTCGCTGCCGACCCGTTGCTCCAAGGAGAGTGAACATGTCGACAATTAGCCGAATCGACGTCTACAAGCTGAGCATTCCCTGTACGGAGCCCATGGTCATCGCCTATGGCGAGTCTGCCGGGGGCGAAAATCTGCTGGTGCGGATCGAAACCAGCGATGGGCTCCATGGCATGGGAGAAGGAAGCCCGGACTATTACGTGACCGGCGAGCTTCAGTCCGCCACCTTCGAGGTGGGCCGGGAGTTGGCGCGGAGAATGATCGGCACGGACGCGGCGGCGATCGAAGCCCGGGTCGCCCAGATGAACGGTACCGTTCGATTCCACCCATCGACCAAGAGCGCATTCGAGACAGCGTTGTGGGATCTCTGCGGCAAGCGGGCCGGGCTGCCTTTGTACGAACTCTGGGGTGGTGAAAACCGAGCCCTCGAGACCGATCACACCGTGGACATGGCCACGCCGGAGGTTATGGCGGGCAAGGCCGCCGACCTCAAGCAAAGGGGATTCCACTCGATCAAGATCAAGGTGGGTAGGACCCTGCGGGAGGACCTCGAAAGCGTGAAGGCGATTCGCGAGGCGGTCGGTGAGGGCGTCTCCCTGAGGATCGACGCCAATCAGGGCTGGGACGTTCCGACAGCGATCGCCACTTTGGCGGAAATGGCGCCTTACGCCATCGAGTTCTGTGAGCAGCCGGTGCCGGTCTGGGACGAGCGTGGCATGAAAACCGTGCGAGAACGCTCCTCGGTTCCCATCATGGCCGACGAGAGTGTTGCCGATCATCATGATGCCTTCCGGCTCGCCGCCGCCGGCGCGTGCGACTACCTCAACATCAAGCTCGCCAAATCCGGGGGCTTGAGCATCGGGCTCAAGATCGACGCCATCGCCGAAGCGGCGGGAATGCGTTGCATGGTGGGTTGCATGGAGGAGACGAGGCTCGGCCTGACCGCGTCCGCCCACCTGGCGGCGGCGCGGCCCAACATCGCCTTCCTTGACCTCGACGGCGCCTTCTTCCTGGTCGAGGACCCGGTGACCGGGGGCATTACCTATGACGGTGGCGAGATCACCCTGCCCGAGGGTTCGGGGCTCGGCGCCGACATCCCTGCGGACTACCTCGAAGACCTCGAGAGTGTTTCGATTACATGAAACGGACAACGGAGGTTCGATGACCACGTCGCGAGCGATCGACGCGCTCTTTCATGACTGGGAGGCCCCCGGTGTGCCCGGCGGGGCCGTGGCGGTAATGCGCCAAGGCGAGGTTATCCACCGCCGTGGCTACGGTCTGGCGGATCTCAAAAAACGTGTGCCGTGGGATGCGGACTCGCTGTACCCGATCATGTCCGTCAGCAAGCAGTTCACCACGACCTGCATTCTGATGCTGGAGGCGAAGGGTAAGCTGAGCCTCGATGATGATGTCCACAGGCACCTTCCCGAGCTTCCGGACCTCGGCGCCACCCTGACCCTGCGCCACCTGTGTACCAATACCAGCGGGTTGCGGGACTACCCGGCCCTCGGCGTCTTCGCCGGTTCGCGGGTTGAAGGGGGTTATGGCTTCGAGCCCGCTCAGCGGCTCATCATCGGTCAACGCAGTCTTCAGTTTTCGCCGGGCGAGAAGTACGTCTACAGCAATTCGAACTTCTTCCTCCTGGCGATGATCATCGAAAAGCTCTCGAATCTAGAGCTGGGAAAGGTATACCGCGAGTGGATCTTCGAGCCCCTGGGCATGGAGCGTAGCCTTCTGGTTTCAGATATGCGGGACGCACCGAAAGAAACGGTGCAGGCCTACCTCGGGGATGCCGAGAGTGGGTTTACTCACTGGTCATGCCCGTGTTTCAGCTTTGGCGACGGCGGGATCCTCAGCACCCTCGATGACATGCTGCGGTGGGAGAATGCACTCGACGAGGATCGATTGGGCTTTCCCGGTCTGGTTGAGAAGCTCGAAAC
>JAOZRW010000009.1:0-687 GCA_029939995.1 Acidimicrobiia bacterium
AGAGCAGCGGACTGTTAATCCGTTTGTCGTGGGTTCGAGTCCCACCCCCGGAGCTCACCGACCCTCTTCCAGCAGCGGGTTCGTCGCAGTCCGCGAGGTCGATCGATATGTGCGCTACTGGCCTTCGTACTCCTGGACGACGTCTTCGACGATCTCGAGTTCGACGCCGGCCGACGCCAGGATCTCCGGTGTGTCGCCGCCGGCGTGATATCGACGGCGGGCCACGACGCGGGAGATGCCGGTGCTGGCGATGAGCATGGCACACACCCGGCAGGGCTCCATCGAGCAGTACATGGTCGTGCCCTCGATCGGAAGGCCGTAGCGGGCCGCCTGGATGATGGCGTTCTGCTCGGCGTGGATCGTACGAACGCAGTGCTGACGGACCGTGCCGTCGTCGTCGATGACGCTCTTCAGATCGTGGCCGACCTCATCGCAGTGCGGCATGCCGGAGGGTGATCCGACGTAGCCGGTGCAGATAATCCGTTTCTCTCGGACCACCACGGCTCCGCTCTTCCCCCGATCGCAGGTGGCGCGGGTCGCCACCTGATCGACGAGGCTGAGGAAGTAGTCGTCCCAGCTCGGTCTCATGTGCTGCTCCGTGGTCGCGTTCCCGGCGAACGATACCGACCCGACGGCGGGGCGTCGCCGATCGCCACCGGACGTAGAGTCGCCCCCCGCTTGAGCGGA
>JAOZRW010000009.1:697-63352 GCA_029939995.1 Acidimicrobiia bacterium
CCCCCCGGGGTGGGGGGGGGGGCGACTCTACGGAGGGTGAAACCTCCGGGTGGTTGGACGTCCGGTCTACGCAGCAGCCTTCTCTTCTTCGTCCTCCTCGGGCTTGTATACCCAGACGTAGTAGATGCCACCGATGATCCCAATGGCTCCCACCAAGATGAGGAGCAGCGGGATGTAGGTGCCGAACATGTTGAGCTGGCTGATCGCGTCGTTCGCCTCATTGATCGCGTCCGTCACGGAAGCAGGCGACGTCACGTACTCGAGATGCTGAACCTCGGTCAACGGGACCGGGCCCGGCGCGCCGGGGACCGTGAGAGCAGCCGCACGGGACTCCATCACGTGGATATCGATCAGCATGCCGGTCGTCGGCTCGACCCAGTAGGTCTTGTCGAACTGGAACGTGTAGGTCAACGGAACCGGATCCGGCATCGCTTCGAGGACCGGTCCGAGTTGCGCCATCGTCTCATCCGGAAGGCCGAGCGACGCGGCGAGCTGTCCCAGCAGTTCCTTCGGCAGGGCCGGAGGGAACTGAGCGAGGAGCTCGGGATCGACGATGACGTCGGGACCCGAAGCCCCGTGGTACCTGTACGTGTTGATCCCGGCGTGCTCTTCCTCTCCCTCGTAGGCGAGGACGACCGTCTGCTGTGTGTCGCCGTTCCATCCGATGTAGTCCCGTCCCTCGGATCCGATCGGCCATCCGATGACGATCCCTTCACGCGGCGTGATGCGGACGTCGCCCGAGAAATCCTCGATCGAATCCATCGTCGTACGGTCGATCGCATAGATACTCAGAGACTCGGCCAGCGGTCCCTGCGGAGAGCTCATCACCGCGTGGTCCGAGACGATGGCCCCGTTGTTCCCGCCGACCTCGAGGGTCTTGACCGTACGCTCGATCGTGACCGGGATGTTCTTCAGGAACAGGTTCCCCAGATCACCGGTCTCGAGCGCGGCCGCGTTCATCATCACGGCGAGTTCGCCTTCGTAGTTCCGGGTGCTGTCGACGTCGGCGGGGAACTTTGCCTGGCCGGGAAGAACCACGTACTTGACTCCGAGACCTGCAAGCAGCAGGACCACTCCGAGCACCAGAATCGTGATGCCTATACCTTTGTTTTTGCCCATGTGTACTCCACTTCCGTCGCTTATCCGTCTCGGTATTGTCTCTACGCTCACTGACGTTAGTCCGTCGGAGAGGAGGCTTCGCTGATGGGATCTCGCAGTGACGCACATGCCCCCGGCACGAGCCTGTTCGTCGGCGGAGCTATCCGACGGGCTGTATCGGTCAGACCCTGCGACAATGACGGCTCCACAACGAAAGAGCCTTGATGTCCGGGAACAGCATGTTCAGCCTCACCGACGTTGCGATCGTGTCGATCGCGCACGTCACCGCACCGGAGGTCATCCCCTCATCTCGGTTCGATGAGATCCTGTCCAAGATGTACAGCCGGACCGGGGCCCAGCCGGGTCTGCTCGAGAGCCTCGCGGGAATCGAGGAACGTCGCTGGTGGCCGGAGGGGTATCTCTTCACCGATGCGGCTGCAGCGGCGGGAGCGAAAGCCCTCGAGGACAGCGGCGTCCGGACCGACCAGATCGGCCTCCTCATCGATACGTCGGTCTGCCGGGACCGGCTCGAACCGTCGTCCGCGGTGACCGTCCATCACGCCCTCGACCTTCCCAGTTGGTGCACGAGCTTCGACCTATCGAACGCGTGCCTCGGCTTCGTCAGCGCCATGCAGGTTGCCGGCAACATGATCGACGGCGGTCAGATCGACTACGCGCTGATCGTGGACGGCGAAGGCAGCCGGCAGCTTCAGGAGGCGACACTCGAACGGCTCGCCGGTGAAGACTCGACACTGGCGGATCTGTTCGCCGAGTTCGCTTCGCTGACGGTCGGATCCGGCGGCGCCGCCGCCGTGGTCGGACGGCACTCTGAGAATCCGGGCAGCCACAAGATCGTCGGCGGGATCTCGCGGGCCGACACCAGCCACCATGCCCTGTGCGTGGGAGACCTGGATCGGATGCGGACCGACACGAAGTCACTGCTCGACGCCGGCCTGCAGCTCTCGAAGGTCGCGTGGATCGACGCCGAGGAGCTCGGGTGGCTCGACGCAGATCGCTACATCATCCACCAGGTGTCCCAGGTGCACACCCGCATGCTCTGCGAGTATCTGGGCATCGATCAGACGAAAGTACCGCTCACGTTCCCGACACTCGGAAACGTCGGCCCGGCATCGATCCCCATCACCCTGTCGATGGAGGCCGAGTCACTGAAGGCGGGCGACAAGGTCCTGCTCCTCGGCATCGGCTCCGGACTCAACACATCGGCCGTCGAACTGACCTGGTGAAGCCCGGAGCTGCCGCGCCCGCGGAACTGCCGCCGCCAGGCCTCGACGGCCTCGAACCTCGTTGGTCCCGGCTGGTCACGACGCCGACGCTCGACGGTGTCGGCCGGACCTGGCACGTGCTCGACAACCGGACGGACGACCCGATCGTCACGTTGCTTTGCGTGCACGGCAACCCGACATGGTCCTATCTGTGGCGAGATCTGCTTGCCCGGGCACCCTCGAACGTGCGCGTCGTCGCCGTCGATCAGCTCGACATGGGATTCTCGGAGCGGACCGGCACGGTTCGCCGACTCGCCCAGCGCATCGACGACCTCGAGGCGCTCACCGACGAACTGGGCCTCACAGGCCCGGTCGTCACCGTGGCCCACGACTGGGGCGGGCCGATAGCGCTCGGGTGGGCCGAGCGGCACGTCGATCAAGTGACCGGCGTCGTGCTCATGAACACCGCCGTTCACCAACCGGAGGAGTCGCACGCTCCCGGGATCATCCGCCTGGTCAGGGCCCCCGGCGTGCTGCGCAGGGTATGTGAGACGACGCCGATCTTCGTGCGGGGAACGATGGCGCTCACCCACCCGCGAGTTCCCCGCCCGGTACGGGAGGCATACGAAGCACCGTACCGGAGCGCCGATCGACGCGCCGCGATCACCGCCTTCGTCGAAGACATCCCTCTCGACGACCGACATCCCAGCCAGTGGGTTCTCGACCGGGTAGCGGCGGACCTCGATCTGCTCGCCGACATCCCCGTTCTACTGCTTTGGGGCCCCGCAGACCCGGTGTTCTCCGACCTGTATCTCAGGGATCTCGCCGAACGGCTCCCACAGGCAGAGATCCATCGGTTCATCGGCGCCGGGCACCTGACGCCGGAGGACGCAGACGTGGCGTCCGCCGTGTTCGCATGGATCGGCCGCAGCGACGAGTCTGCCCCCCCTCCGACACCGGAAGAGAAACGCGTCCCGATGTGGGCCAAGATCGATCGCCGGGCCGACGAAGAGGGCGTCGCGATCGTCGAGATGGGGAAGGACGGGCAGCAGACATCCAGGACGTTCAGCGAGTTCGCCGTCGACGTCCATCGCGTCGCCGCCGGCCTGTCCCTCTTCGGTGTGGAGAAGGGCGACCGGGTGGCGTTGCTCGTGCCACCGGGTATCGACCTCGCCGTCTGCCTGTATGCCTGTTGGAGGATGGGGGCGGTCGTGGTAGTCGCCGATGCCGGGCTCGGGGCTCGCGGCATGAGCAAAGCGATGGCGAGCGCCAACCCTGCCTATCTGATCGGAAACACCCGGGCGCTGGCGGCCGCCCGGGCCATGCGATGGCCCGGCATCAAGATCTCGACCGAACCGGTCGGCAACGGCCGCAGGAGACTGCTCCACGCGGAGACGACCCTCGACGACCTGAGGGCGTCCGGCGAGGACGCGCCGGAACCCACGGCCCCGGGGTCGGGGGACGTCGGTGCGGTGGGGTTCACGTCGGGGGCCACCGGCCCGGCGAAAGGCGTCGTCTACCGGCATCACCAGCTCGAAGCGCAGCGCGACGCGCTGATCGATCTCTACGGCATCGGTCCCGACGACAGCTTCGTCGCGGCATTCGGCCCGTTCGCCCTTCTCGGGCCGGCCCTCGGCATCCCGTCCGTCGTACCGGAGATGAAGGTCACGGAACCGGGGAGCCTGAGCGCCACAGCCCTTGCGGAGGCGGCGCGCTCGGTCGACGCGACCCTCGTGTTCGCCTCACCCGCCGCGCTGACGAACGTCGTTCGAACCGCCGGGAAGATGTCGGCGGATCAGATAGCGGTGCTCCGAAGGGCCAGGCTCCTGATGTCTGCGGGTGCTCCGGTGCGGGCTTCGGTGCTCCGATCCATGACCGGGATCATGCCCGACGCCGAGATGCACACGCCGTACGGGATGACGGAGGTACTGCCGGTCGCCGACATCAGCCTGACCGAGATCGAGCACCTGCCCGGGGGCGAGGGAGTCTGCGTCGGCCATCCGGTCCCCGGCGTCGACGTGGCGATCAGCAGTCTCGACGAACGAGGCGTCGCCGCCGGCGAACTCAGCGACGAACCCTTCGTCGTCGGCGAAGTGTGCATCCGGGCGCCGCACATGCGAGACGGCTACGACAACCTCTGGGTGACGGAGAACGACGCATCGCGGCCGGAAGGCTGGCACCGAAGCGGCGACGTCGGCCACCTCGACGCCGACGGGAGGCTCTGGATCGAGGGGCGTATCGGACACGTCGTGACGACGCCTTCGGGCCCGGTCACGCCGGTGGGGATCGAGCATGCGGTCGCCGACCTTCCCGAGGTCGCCCTCGCGGCCGTCGTCGGCGTCGGACCTCCCGGTACCCAGCGGGTCATCGTCGTGCTGGAACCCGTCGACCGGGTGCCCCGTTCGCGTCTCGCCGATGAGGGTCTGTCCGACCGTGTCAGAGCCTGCGCCGACTCGGTGGACGTCTCCGCCGTTCTCGTGGTTCCGGAGATTCCCGTGGACAAGCGTCACAATTCCAAGATCGACCGAACGCGGATCGCTCGCTGGGCCGAACGCGTGCTCGGGGGCGGTCGGATGGGCCCGATATGAGGGTCCTCGTCACCGGCTCGACGAGCTTGATCGGTCGACACGTCGTCCGCCGCCTCCTCGAGCGCGGCGATACCGTGTGGACGCTCCAGCGAAGGCCGGGCGATGAACCCGGCGTCGTCGAGCATCTCGGTGACGTCACCGATCGGTCCACGGTGGAACGTGCCGTGGAAAGGGCCGAAGCCGTCATCCACCTCGCAGCGCACGTGGCGGCGACCGGCCCATGGTCCCGATTCGCGACGACGAATATCGAAGGGACGCGCAACGTCACCGAGGCCGCGGCGAGCGCCGGCGTCGGCCGGTTCATCCACGTCTCGTCACCCTCCGTCGCACACGGCGGCGCATCCCTCGTCGGCGCGGCGGCCGAACCGGCCGATCCCGGGAACGCCCACGGGCCGTACGCGAGGAGCAAGGCCATGGCCGAGATCGTCGCGCTCGATGCCGGGTCGTCGGTGATGCCGGTCGTCGCCGTCCGCCCCCACCTCGTGTGGGGCCCCGGCGACACACAGCTCATCGGACGGATCGTGGACCGTGCCCGCTCCGGAAGGTTGGCGATCGTGGGAACGGGTGCTGCGCTGATCGACACCACGTACATCGACAACGCCGCCGATGCGCTCGTCGCGGCGCTCGATCACGCCCCGTCGATCGGAACCAGGGCACTCGTCGTGACGAACGGCCAGCCGCGGCCGGTTCGCGAGATCATCGATCGGATCGTCGCAGCGGCCGGACTCGAGCCGCCGCGGATCACGGTCCCGTACCGGGTTGCACACGCCGGCGGTCGGATCGTCGAGCAGATCTGGGACCGACGCGGCCGTGACGACGATCCGCCGATGACGTCGTTCCTGGCGGAGCAACTGGGCACGGCCCACTGGTTCGATCAGCGTGAGACCCGTCGAGTGCTCCAGTGGGAGCCCGAGGTGAGCCTCAACGAGGGATTCCGGCGCCTTCGCACCTGGTTCGAATCGACCTAGCCGCCCGATCAACCGCCGTCGGACCCGCCGGCAGCCGTCGTCGTCGTTGTGCTCGCCGGGGGCTCCGTTGTCGTCGTGGTTGTGGTGGTTGTTGTCGTCGTCGTTGTAGACGTCGTGCTCGTGGGGGCTTCCGTTGTCGTCGTGGTTTCCTCGGGCACCGTCGTCGTGGTGGTCGTCGGCGGGACCGTTGTCGTCACGGTCGTCGGGGGAGCGGTGCACCGGGCCGAGCCGGAGACCGTCTTGCACGACGCAACCTGGATCTTCTTCGCACTGCCCCGGTATCGCCACGTGAACGGCTCGCGAACGACCGTGCCGTCCGGGTAGGTGATGACCCGGGTCACAGTCACCGTCCATCCCTGCGATCCGCGGCTCACGACCTTCTCGGTCCCTGGGCTGAGGGCCGGGTTCTCTTCGTAGATGACCCTCGGCTCGGTGAAGTTGCGACGCTCCGATCGCTCCGACGTGACCTTCAGGCCGCCGTTGTTCCCGAAGAACTTCACGGTGATCGTCGACGATGTGTGCGCCGTCTTGATGATGACGGGGGCGTTCGAGTTGTTCCGGAACACGACGTCTGGCTTGGGATACCCGAGCGTCGCCTCACGACCTTCCGGGTACTTCGAGAAGTAGATGCTGTGCGGCTGGTGCTCGACGTCCTCGTACCCGCCGAAGAACACGGCGTTGAAGAACGTCGTGCCGAACTGGCTGACCCCGCCGCCGACGTTCGTGGGGCTGTCGCAGCAGTAGACCTCGCCGTTGATGATGGCTCCGTCGCGCAGATACCCCTTCGCTTCTGTGCGTCTCCCGACGGCCTGGTTGATCGAGAACGTCTCTCCCGGCCACACGATCATCCCGTCGACGGTGTCGGCCATGCGTTGGATGTTCTTCACCCGGTTCCTTCCCGGTGTCCGCGTGGTGAACTCCGAGACGAGAGTGAGCGGGCCCCAGGCTTCGACGTCCTCGGCGGTGATCCTCGGTTCGACGTCGTCCACGATCGGGAGGTCGCCGCGGCCGCCGTCGGCTGCGGCTTCCTGAATCGCGGAGGCCAGCGATTCGACGTCGACCCGCGTCCCGTTCTTCGGGGGAGTGATGGTGACGCGATTCGTCGCGACGCTCGCGTCGAGTTTCACCTCGACCGGGGGCTGTTCGAAGTCGGCCAGGCGGGACTCGAGAGATGCGGTGAGAACCTCCGGGTTCAACCCGACGTCGATCCGGGGCGTGCCGTCCGTGATGAAGTCGATCGTCACGGCGGAGGCCAGCTCATCGCGCGCTACCACGAGCGTGTAGTCGTAGTCGGCGTTGGTGAGGATGACGGGTTTGTCGATCAGTGATTCGATGGAGGTTGCAGCCGCGTCCAGGTCGGCCGCGGAGAACGCCGGGGGTCGGTCGATGAGAGGGAGGTCGGTCTGATCGCGCCGGTCGGACACGAGCGTCGTCTGGACGATCTCGCGAGCAGCCTCCCGGTCGATACGCAGCCCGGGCCTCGGATAGTCGACGCGGACGCTTCCGTCGACGATCGAGATGTCGCCGTCGAAGGCCGGCTCGGCGATCGCCGCACGTTCCCACTGATCGAGATAGGCGTCGATCGCTTCGCCGTTGATCGTCACCGCGACCGGGATGTCGAGTGTCGTCGAGAAGCTCCGCATCCACGGGATGAGGCCTGAGACCACGCCGTGATCGGCTTCGGCAACGGCGACGGACAAGGCCGAATCGACGTCGGTGTCCAACCCGACGTCGGCCGGGTCGAGTTGGAACTCTCTTCCGTTGACCACGAAGACGGCCGGGTCGGCGTAGCGCTCGTTCTCGTAGGAACGGATGACGGTCAGGGCCTCGTCGGGAGGTAGGCCGGCGACGTCGACTCCCGCGATCGATACGTTGCGGGGGAGCGTGCCGTCGTGGACCGAATGGTCGACCAGGTACACGGCCATCGGGAGCATGAGGATGACGAGGGGCGCGAGGATCATCAGAACGATTCGTCCGGCTTTCGATGACATCGTGCTCCTTTCCCTCTCTGGCAACGACCCGAAGGTGAGAGATGGAGAATATCCGCCGGAGCGGGTAACGATCCGGCCGTCCGGATCGTCGTCAGACGGTGGCGTCTTCGCTCCGCGGGGATGGGGCGACGGGGGCGGTCATCTTCAAGAACAGGACCAGAACGGGCACGAGATACGCCAGGTAGGCGACGGCCATCAGGAGCGATGGGGCGGGCGTCCACCCGAAGAGGCTCTTCAGGAATCGCCCGACGGCGTCCGTGGACGGATCGAGAATCCCGAGATCCCACACGTGCTCGCTCAGCGTCGGTATCACCCCGAGCTCCTGGAACTCGTGCACGCCTTTCGAGACGAGACCGGCGGCGAACACGATGATCAGGGCTCCCGTGAAACGGAAGAACGAGCGGAGATCGATGCGGGTGCTGCCGGCGTAGAAGAGGGCTCCGATGGCGATCGCTGCGAGCAGGCCGGCGATTCCCCCGATGAGCTGTGTTCCGGACGATCCGTCCCCGACGGTCGTGGAGATGAGGAAGAGCGACGATTCGATCCCTTCCCGAACCACCGCCACGAATGCGAGCGTCGCGAGAGCTGTGGCGCCTCCCGCCGCCAGTGCCGTGTCCACCTGCGAATGGAGGCGACCCTTGATCGAACGGGCCTGCCGGGCCATCCAGAAGATCATCCACGTGAGCAACCCTGCAGCGGACCACGCGATGACTCCCTCGGTGAACTGCTCGGCGGAGCCTTCGAGGCCGCCGAGGGTTGTCCACAACACGATCCCCACGGCGATGGAAACGAGGATCGCCGCGATCGCTCCCGCCCACACCCAGCGCGCCTCGCTCCGACGGTCGAGGCGATTGAGGTACCCGAGAAGGATCGCGACGATGATCGCCGCCTCGACGCCTTCACGAAGCATCACGAGGAACGCGGACACGGTTGGAGGTCTTTCGGTCGCCTACCTGATTACCACTACGACGCTAGTGGTAATCGTCGGTCTATGTGGCGAGAGCGACGAGGGCGGCGTTCACGATCTGGTCGGGGAGGAATCCCATCGCCCCGTACAGGTCCCGGATGGTGCCGGATTCGCCGAACCGGTCGACACCGATCGGGATGACACGCTGTCCGAAGATCGATCCCAGCCACGCCATCGAATGAGGCGACGCATCGTGGACGGTGACGATCGGCGCACGGCGTTCCTCCGGCCGGATGATCTCAGCGACGTGCCCGGGGTCGCCCGGGCGGCTGGCGGTTCGGGCGGCTTCGCTGAGGGATCGGCGCCACGCGTGAAAGAGCCGGTCCTGGCTCGTGACGTCGAGAACCGTTGCGCCGACGCCTTCCTCTTCGAGGATCTCCGCAGCAGCGAGCACCTCCGGCATGACGGGCCCGGCGGCCGCCAGGATCACCCGTTCGCCCGGGGCCGGTTCGCGGAGCCGGTATCCGCCGGCGATGACGCTCTGCCGCAGGGTTTCCTCACCCAGGCGCTCGACGGCCGAGGCGAACGGCGATTGATCGAGAGGCCTGGTGGACAGCCGGAGGTACCGGCTCTTCCCGCCGGGGGCGCCCAGATCCCGGAGCGCGTCGGTGAGGAGCCAGTCGACGGCCCCTGCGTAGGCGGGCTCGACCGCAACGATGCCGGGGAGTTCGAGACCGACCGACGGCGTGATGGACGACTGGTGCGCTCCACCTTCGGGTGCGAGCGTCACACCCGACGGCGTCCCGGCCACGATGAACCTGCTGTCGTTGTACAGCGAGTAGATGAGCGCGTCGAGGCCACGCAACACGAACGGGTCGTAGACGGTCCCGATGGGCAGCAACATCTGGCCGTCGTGCTCGTGCGAGAGGCCGAGCTGGCCGAGGAGGAGGAAGAGGTTCATCTCGGAGATCCCGAGTTCGATGTGCCTTCCGTCCGGACCCGGATTCCACTTCAGGAGCCGGTCGGCGGCGGAGTAGTCGACGGTCTCCGTCGGAGAGAAGACCCCCTGTGCGTTGATCCAGCCGCCGAGGTTCGTCGAGACGGCGACGTCGGGTGACACCGTCACCATGCGGGCGGCGAGCTCGGGATCGCGGCCGAGTTGAACGAGAACGCGTCCGAACGCCTCCTGTGATGACGTGACGGGCTTCTGGCGTGCGCCGCTCGACTCGGGTGCGGGCACGAGCGGTCGCGGTGGCACCGGTTCGTTGTTGATGCCGGCTCCGACCGCTTCGCAGACCTTCCCGGCGGCGCTCTCCGGATCGAACCGGTCCCATTCCGACTCCTCGGTGAGCCCGACGGATGTCCGAAGGTCGGCGATCTGGGCGCCCGAGAGGAGCGCCGAGTGGTTCATCGGGTCGCCGGCGATCGGCAGGCCCCATCCCTTGATGGTGTAGGCGAAGATCACGCTCGGGCGATCCGTCACGGCATCGGCTCGCCGGTAGGCCCGAATCAGCTCCCCGAGGTCGTGGCCGCCGAGGTTGCGGATCAACGAGCCGAGGTCTGCGTCGGGCACGGACTCGAGGAACGCCCCCACGTCCGGGTCGGCCCCTTCGAGGAAGCGGGAGCGGAGCTCCGCACCCTCAACGGCGAAGAGGCTCTGATATCGCTCGTTCGGCATCTCGTCGATCTGTCTCCGGAGCGACTCACCGCCCTCTCGCGCGAACGCCGCCTGGAGCTCCGCCCCGTACTTGACCTCGATCACGTGCCAGCCGGCTTCGGCGAAGAAGCGAGTGAGCCGGCGTGTCTGGATGCCGGGTACGACACGGTCGAGGCTTTGACGGTTCAGGTCGATGACCAGCGTCACGTTTCCGAGATTCTGCAGGGCCGGATCGGCGATCGCCTCCCACACGTTGCCCTCGTCGAGTTCGGCGTCGCCGACCGTCGCGATGAACCGTGCGGGAGGGCGCGGTCCGTGGTGCGCGTCGACGTAGCGACGTGCCGCGGCGGCGAAAAGCGGCGCCACGGCTCCGAGACCGACCGACCCGGTCGAGAAGTCGAAGACATCCGGGTCCTTGGTGCGGGACGGATAGGACTGGAGCCCGCCGAACTCGCGGAGCCTCGTGAGATAGGAGCGGTCCAGTTCTCCGGTGAGGTACTTGATGGCGTGGTAGACGGGCGAGGCGTGCGGCTTGATCGCGACCTTGTCCTCTCCGCCGATGTGGGCGAACCAGAGCGCCGTCATGATCGACACCATCGAGGCCGAGGATGCCTGGTGCCCCCCGACTTTGATCTCGGTTTCGCCACGGCTGTTGGCGGCGTCGATCATCCGGACGGCGAGCCAGAGAACACGCTGCTCGATGGCTCGTAGCGTCGCGATGTCCGGAGATGTCGTCGGCGTGTCCGGGAAAGTCATATCGTCCTCGGATGGCATGATGGTCGCCGCACGATACCGTCCGGTGGAGCGGCTCGAGCGGCATCGGAGCCCGGTCGGCGCGATACGATGACCCGAGCGAGCGTAGGAAGGATGCCGATGCACATACCGGATGGTGTCATCGGCCCCGGGGTGAGCGCTGCGGCGGGTGCGGCAGCGGCCGGCGGCTTCGGTGTGGCCGTCTCGCGTGCTCGGCGGTACCTCACCGATCGCCTCGTTCCCATGGCCGCGCTGGTGACGGCGTTCGTGTTCGCCGCCCAGATGATCAACTTCCCCGTCTTGCCGGGCATGTCCGGACATCTCCTCGGAGGCGTCCTCGCGTCCGTTCTCGTCGGCCCGTGGGTCGGTTTCCTCGTCGTCTCGATCGTTCTCATCATCCAGGCGCTGCTGTTCGCAGACGGCGGGCTGACCGCTCTCGGGCTCAACATCATCAACATGGCGCTGATCGGCGCCGTCGGTGGCTACGCCGTGTACCGGGTCGCCTTCCGCGTCGCCGGGCTTCGCGTCGAGCGAGTAGCCGTCACGGCGGCTATCGCAGCGTTCGTCTCCGTGCCGATGGCCGCCATGGGCTTCGTCGTCGAATTCGCTCTCGGAGGAACGATCGAGAGCCTGTCCGTCGGCGCCATCCTGATCGCGATGGTCACGACGCACGCGCTGATCGGAATCGGTGAGGGAGTCATCACGTTCTTCGTCATCGGGGCCGTGGTGAAGGCGAGACCGGATCTCGTCTACGGTGCGCCGACGTTCGCGGGAACCCGCACCGAGGAGCTGGCATCATGACGAGGAGAGGCCTCGTGTGGTTCGTCGGAGCGTTGCTCGTCACGGTGCTCATCGCCGTCGTGGGGTCCCGGTATGCGTCGAGCGAACCCGACGGTCTCGAGTACGTCGCCGAACGGGAGGGGTTCGCCGATCAAGCGCAGGATCACGCCCTCGCGCAAACCCCGCTGGCCGATTACGGAGACAACCTGGGGACGGACCGCGCGCTCTCGACCGGGATCGCCGGACTGATCGGCGTCATCGTTGCGATCGCCCTCGGGTTCGGGCTGTTCTGGCTGATCCGGGCGCCGGGGGGCGGGTCGCCTGATTCGACACCATGAGCGGAAGCCACACGCACGCCCTCTACCGGCACGGCCATTCCCCGCTCCACGGTGTGGCTCCGCAAGTGAAGATCGTCGGCGCGTTCGGGTTCGTCATCGCCGTCGTGCTGACGCCGCGCACCGCCTTCTGGGCGTTCGCCGTCTACGGCGTCGTCGCTCTGGGTCTCGTGGCGTTGGCCCACATTCCCCCCGCGTACGTCGCTCGCAGGGCCGTCGTGCTCGCACCGTTCCTGCTGGTGGCGCTGCTGTTCCCACTCGTCGGCTCCGGTGAACGGATCGACGTGCTCGGAGTGTCGTTGTCGGTCGACGGCCTCCGGGATCTGTGGAACGTGGCGGCGAAAGCAGGCCTCGGGTTCACGATCGCCGTCGTCCTGGCTTCGACGACGGAGATCACGGACCTCCTGCGGGGGCTCGAAGCGCTCCACATGCCGCGCATCGTCACCGCGATCATCGGATTCGCCGTTCGCTACATCGACATCGTGGCGGCGGACTTCACACGGATGCGGATCGCTCTGGCTTCGAGGGGCTATCACGCCCGATCCGTTCGCGCGTGGGCCATGTACGCCAGAACCATCGGGACGATGTTCATGCGCACGTACGAACGGGGGGAACGCGTGTACCTGGCGATGCTCTCACGCGTCTACACCGGAACGATGCCCGCTCTCACCGGCGTTCCCGTGTCCGGGACGCAATGGGCTGCGGCGGTCGCACTCGTGGGATCGGCGATGGCCGTGATGGCCGTTTCGAGGACCATCGCATGAGTACGCCCGTCATCGACATCCAGGGTCTCGGATTCCGGTACCCGGACGGGACGACCGCTCTCGTCGACGTCGACATGCACATCCATCGCGGCGAGCGCGTTGCGCTCCTCGGACCGAACGGTGCAGGGAAGACGACGCTGATCCTCCACATGAACGGCATCCACCTGCCGCAGAGCGGAACCGTGACCGTGTCCGGCCTCCCGGTCGCCCCGGACAGCCTCCTCGACATTCGACGCAGGGTCGGCATCGTGTTCCAGGATCCGGACGACCAGCTGTTCATGCCGACGGTGCGGGAGGATGTTGCCTTCGGTCCCGCCAACCTGGGGCTCGAAGGACGGGATCTCGACGAGCGAGTCGACCGGGCGCTCGCCATGGTGGAAGTCGCGGACCTGGCGGACCGTCCCCCGAACCACCTGTCCTTCGGACAGAAGCGAAGGGTTGCGATCGCCGGCGTCATGGCGATGCGACCGGAGATCCTGATCCTCGACGAACCGACCTCGAACCTCGACCCGGCCAGCCGTGTCGATCTGACGGAGATCCTGAACGAACTCGCCGTGACACAGATGATCGTCACCCACGACCTTCTGTACGCGCTCGAAACCTGCGATCGCTCGATCATCCTCGAAGCGGGGCGGATCGTCGCAGACGGGCCGACGTGGGACATCCTCGGCGACGAGGAACTGCTCGCGGCTCACCGGCTCGGCCTCCCGGGGGGTCTCAAGGTCGAGAACCTGAAGCGCCGCTGACCGCGATCACGATCGGCGCCGTCGCCTACGCTGGCACCATGGATGGATACCTCTGGGAGCTCTCGATCCCGCTCCGGCGACCGTTCGCGTCCGCCGCTGCGGCGATCACGGAACGTCGTGTCGTCATCGTGACCGTGACGGACGGGTCCGTCTCGGGGTGGGGAGAGGCGGCACCGTATCCCGGGGTCACACCGGACACGGTCGACGATGCCCGGCGGACGCTCGTTCGGGGGAGCGTGTTGTCGCCGACGGCGGCTGCGGCCATCGATGAGGCCACGGCCGATCTGGAAGCACGGCGAGCCGGGCTGTCGCTCGCCGCATCCATCGGAGCTTCGCCATCGCGCATCGTGCCGACGTCTATCGCGGTCGGTCTCGACGAGGACCCGGCCGAGCGGCTCGAATCCACCGGGGCGTCGGCGGTGAAGCTCAAGATCAGGCCCGGTGACGACTTCAGTCGAGTCGCGGCGCTGCGGGAGACTCATCCGGATGTCGCCGTCGGCGTCGACGCCAACGGCTCGTACGACTGGGAAACGCGGGAGCCGCTGCTCGGATTGGACCGGCTCGGGGTCGCCTACATTGAGCAACCGTTCCCGAGAGACGACCTCGAAGCGCACGCCCGGCTCCGGGACGAAATCGTCGCGCCCGTGGCGCTCGACGAGCCGATCGATTCGGTCAACGCGGCGATACGGGTCATCGAAGCGGGGGCGTGCGACATGATCGTGGTGAAACCCGCACGGATCGGCATCGGCGCCGCCCGGACCGTTCACGACCTCGCCCTGGCGGCCGGGCAGAGGATCAAAGCGTCCGGCCTGGTCGAGACCGACATCGGACGGGCCTTCACCCGCGCGGTCGCTTCGCTGCCCGGGGCGCACCACTCGGACGTCGCCGAGGCATCGTGGTATCTGGCCGGGGGCGTTGGACGGAGCAGATCGCGTGAGGTCGGAATCGGGTTCGATCCGGATCCCGAAGTGTTCGCTCCCTACGTCGTGGCGGAGTCGCCCCTCGGCTCGAGGATCTGGGACTGACCGACCCGACCGGCCGGGCCGGACTCGTCGAAGAGCTCCGAGTCGGCGAACCCGATGCCGGTGCGATGTTGATGAGCGACGGAGCGCATCCCGAGCCATTCGCCCTCCGGACAGCGGTGAAGCGAGAGGTTCAGATCGGGATTCACGTACAGCCACTCCCGGCCGTCGAGTGCCATCGAGTTCCCGTTCGCGACGTCGGACAGCGTGGCCGTCCTGGCGAACGGAGTCGTGGTCTCCCCTTCGACGAGCGGGACGGTGAGTCGCACCCAGGACAGGCCCGCGCCGGGTGTGAGAAAGGAATCGTTGATCGTGCGGATCTCGATCGCATGACTGTGGAATCGCTCGTGCTCGGTTCGTGTGAAGCCGAAGCGCCCGAGCGTGACCGGCTCGGCCTCGGCCGGCCCCGGAGGTGGGCTCCAGGCGGGGTTGACGGACGGGATCGCCACGTCCGTCTTCCGGATCTTGAGTCCCGAGGCACGGGCAACGGTCCGGCCGGCGGCGACGAGTTCGGCGTCGACGACCTGGATCCGACGTCCTTCTCGCACGACATTCGTGCGAACGTCGAGCGGCATGCCGACGGGGACTTCCCGGAAGAGATCGACGGTGAGCCGAACGACCTGCATCGGGATGACGCTCGGCACCATCTCGACCGCACGGCCGAGGAGGCCGACGGGCGGGCCGCCGTGTTGAGCTTCGTCGGACCAGAAGCTCCTCGTGAGGCCCGTTGGACGGAAGGAATCTCCCTCCTTGATGAAGAGTGCATCGGACATGGACGGGACGGTAGTAGGCCGGGACCGGGCCGTCACCGTCGGAGAACTCACACTCATGTAATTCGCACTGGTATGCTTTTTCACCGTGCTCCTGAAGAAGCTCACGCTCGTCGGCTTCAAGTCGTTCGCCGACCGGACCCGGCTCGAATTCGACGCCGGGGTGAACGTCGTGGTCGGGCCGAACGGCTCGGGAAAGTCCAACATCCTCGACGCCATCGCATGGGTGATGGGGACGCAGGCGACGAGCGCGTTGCGTACCGAGAAGATGGAGGACGTCGTATTCGCAGGAACGGCCACGCGACCCGCCGTGTCCCGCGCCGAAGTGTCCCTCACATTCGACAACAGCGACGGATTCCTTCCACTCGATCTCGCCGAGATCACGATCACACGCCGGCTGTACCGGGACGGCACTTCCGAGTACGAGATGAACCGGACGGCCTGTCGTCTGCTCGACATCCAGGAACTGCTCTCCGACGGGGGCGTCGGCCGGAGCCAGCACGTTCTCGTCTCTCAGGGTCAGATCGGCGCCGTGCTCACGGCACGCCCGGACGAGCACCGATCGGTCATCGAAGAGGCCGCCGGGATCACGAAACATCGTGGACGTCGCGATCGGGCGATCCGCCGCCTCGACGCCACCGAGCAGGACGTCGATCGGTTGAACGACATCCTCTCCGAGAAGCGGCGCGCGCTCCGGCCTCTCAAGCGACAGGCCAACGCCGCGGCCAGACACGGCTCGGTGAAGGCCGAAGCGAAAGCGCTGCGGCTGTGGCTCGGCGGCGAAGCCGTACGAGCGCTTCGTGAGCGCGAAGCGAACGCAACCGCCGAGAAGATTGCTCTCACACGATCCCTGACGGCCGACGAGACCGCCCTCCGTCTGACTCACACCGAGCTCGTAGAGCTCCGTGCCTCGGCCGGCGAAGCCGGAGCGGCCCTCGAACGGGACACCGCCGCCGCGGCGAGACTCGAGACGGTGGTTGAGCGGCTCCGACGATACGGGCTCGTCGCACGGGAACGGAGGGTCGCCATCGAGGGACGCATCGAAGGAGCCGGTGAGCGGCGCAACGACCTCCTGATCGAGGAGCGGGAGCTCGTCGGGGGCATCGAGGATGCCGAAGACGCGGAATACCGACTCGCGGCCGAGGCCGAACGCCGGACCACCGCCCTCCAGGCGCTCGAGGAAGAGGAGCGTGCTCTCGCCGAGCAGGTCCAGCTCCCCGCCGAAGGCCTCGTGGCCAACCTGCGGGGCGACCTTCGCGCACTCGAGAACGCTTCGCAACGCGACCGCCGTGAGCTCGAAGCGATCACGTCACGCCGCAGCGTGGTCGCCGAACGCCTGGAACGCGAGGCGGTCGAGAGCGTCGAGCTGAATCGGTCCATACAACAGGCCGACGCGGCCGTCACCGCTTCGCAACGAACCTACGAAGAAGCGCGAGCTCACCGCGTCGCCGCCGAGGAACTGTGGGAACGTGTCGACCGCGAGCACACCGATGTGCTCCTCGCCGTGGCGGCGGCCGAAGCGCGTGTCGAGGCTCACGAAGCAGCGATCGCCGGAATCGGCGATCCGGAGGCCCGTTCGACGGCTCAGGACCACGGCGGCGTCGTCGGAGTCGTGGCCGCGGCCCTCGACGCACCGGCCGACGTCGCGATCGCCGTGGACCGGGCGCTCGGTGCATGGGCCGACGCGTTCCTCACCACCGATCGCGACGCCATCCACGATGTCGCCGCGCTGCTGAAGTCCGACGGCCTCGGGGGAGTCTCGCTCGTCAATCCGGCTACGAGCGGCGACGCACCTGCCAGAGCGGCCGCTTCGGAACTCGGATTGGAAGCGCTCGTCGATCTCCTGGGCCCGGACGCCGATCGTACGGTGGCCGAGTCGCTGCTCGGTGACGTCGTTTACGCCGAAGGGTGGGAAGCGGCGTGGCGGGTCGTTCAACGCTACCCGGATCTCCGCGCCGTGACGCCCGAGGGAGATGTGATCGCCGCCTCCGGGATGCACGTCGCTCAGCCGGACGGAACCGGGTTCGCCGCACTCGAAGCGGCCCGGGTCCAACTCGAGGTTGCGGAGCGGGAACGGTCGCGGACGGCGAGCCGCCGGACGATGGTGGAACGGGATCTCGCAGCGGCACGACGCGTGGAGCGGACCGCTCTCGACGATCTCGAAGCGCTCGAAGCCAGAATCGCCGGCCATACGGAAGCGCTCGACCTGATCGGCCGGGCGATCGCCGAAGGAGAGGCCGAACGGGAGCGTCTCGACGCCCGTGCAGCGGCGATCGGCGAAGCCGAAGCCGCCCGGGAGGAGCGGATCGCCGAACTCCGGGGCCGCGTCGCGGACCTCGAAGGTGAAGAGGCGGCCCGCCAGGCAGCATGGGAAGCCCTGAATCGCCGACGGGAGGAAGTCGCAGCGAAGACGGACGAAGCGCGACGGCTCCGTGAGGAGTCGGCGGCCGAGCTCGCGGGAGTGGTCGAGCGCAAGGCGATGTTGCGGCGGCGGCTCGAACGGGTTCGCTCGGATCTGGGTCAGCTCGCACTCCTCCCGGAGGACGATCCACGGATCGATCGGCTCGCCGAGATCGAGACGCGTTCCGGCCGGGTCATGGCGGTGGCTCAACGACACATCTCCGAACTGCGCGAACGCCAGCGTGCCTTGCGCACCGAGGTCGGGGACGTCGCAGGCGCCCTCGAGAGCGCCGAGCAGCGTAGGGACGAGCTCGAGCGCAAGGTCTCGTTCGCCAAGGAGCGCCTCTCCGAGCTCGCGATCGAGTTGGCGGAGACCCGCGTCAGGAGCGAATCGACGGCGGAAGCCCTCCGCCGTGACGCCGACGCCACCGTGGAAGAAGCGCTGGCCGCACCCCGGCCGGAGCTCGAAGTGGACGTGGATCCGAACGAACGACTCGCAAGCCTCGAAGCCGACCTTCGTCGGATGGGGCCCATCAACCCGCTCGCCGCCGCCGAGTACGACGAACTCGCAGGAGAGGTCGCGCTTCTCGAGGAGCAGATCGCCGATCTCGACGAGTCGAGAAGCGAACTCCGCAAGGTCATCTCCGCCCTCGATGAAGAGATGGCGGCGCTGTTCATGGAGGCGTTCGCCGAGATCTCGGAGCTGTATCAGGAGAACTTCACTCAGGTGTTCCCCGGCGGCCGGGGTCGTCTGCGTCTCGTCGATCCCGATCACCCGCTCGAGTCGGGCGTGGAAGTGGAAGCACAGCCGCACGGCAAGAAGGTCGGCCGGCTCGCGCTCCTGTCGGGTGGTGAACGCAGTCTGGCGGCGCTCGCCTTCCTGTTCGCCGTGTTCCGCGCCCGCCCGAGCCCCTTCTACGTCCTGGACGAGGTCGAGGCGGCGCTCGACGACGCGAACCTGCATCGCTTCCTGCGTCTCGTGGACACGCTGCGGGCATCGGCCCAGCTCGTGATCATCACGCATCAGCAACAGACGATGGAAGCTGCCGATATGCTGTACGGCGTCACGATGGAACCGGGCGAGTCGTCGAAGGTGCTCGCACGCCGCATGGCAAAGGTCGACGCCTAGTCCGGTTCCCGGGCACAAGGAGATCCGGTGGATACCAACTTGCTGATTCTGCTCGTCGTAGCGATCGTCACCGTTGCGGTGGTCGTTGTCGTCGCGGTCATGCGCTCACGGCGGACGAAACCGCCGGCGGCGGCAGCCCCGGCGGTGACGGCCCCGGAGGAGGGGCTCCGCTCCCGGCTCGCCCGAACCCGTACGGCCCTCGGAGATCGGCTCGGCGGTCTGCTGCGGAGGGGATCGCTCGACGATGCGTTCTGGGACGAGCTCGAAGAGGTGCTGATCGCCGCCGACGTCGGCGTGGCGACTTCGTCGAAGGTCGTCGAGGCGGTGCGCAAGCAGAAGCCGGAGAGCGGTGACGAAGCCAGGCGGATGCTCGAGGAAGCCTTGATCGCCCAGATGTCGGGGCGCGACCGATCGATCCATCTCGAGGGCAAGCCGGCGATCGTTCTCGTGGTGGGCGTGAACGGCACGGGGAAGACCACATCGGTGGCCAAGATCGCCGGGCTGCTCGGTGAGAGCGGATCGACCACGGTTCTCGCTGCAGCCGACACGTTCCGAGCGGCCGCCGACGAGCAACTCCGCACATGGGCCGACCGGGTCGGCGTGGAAGTCGTGTCCGGGGCCCCGGGATCGGACCCCGCTTCGGTCGCCTTCGATGCCTACCGGCGTGCCGATGAGGTCGGTGCCGACGTGGTGATGGTCGACACGGCCGGACGCCTTCACTCCAAGTCGAACCTGATGGACGAGCTGGGCAAGGTGGCCAGGGTCCTCCGGCGTGAGGCGGGGGCGATCGGCGAGGTCCTCCTCGTACTCGACGGAACGACGGGTCAGAACGGGATCGGTCAGGCCAGGAGCTTCACCGACGCCGTCGGCGTCACCGGGATCGTGCTCACCAAGCTCGACGGCACGGCCAGGGGAGGCGTGGCCATCGCGGTCGAACAGGAACTCGACGTGCCCGTCAAGTACATCGGCGTCGGCGAAGGGCTTCACGATCTCGTACCATTCGAGCCGCGGGCGTTCGTCGAGGCCCTGCTGGAACCATGAACGAAGCACACAGGCTGATCCGGGAAGCTCGATCGGTGGCGGCGAACTCCTACTCGCCGTACAGCCGGTTCCGCGTCGGCGCAGCCGTCGTCGCTGCGGACGGCACGGAGTACACCGGATGCAACGTCGAGAACGCGGCATACGGGTCGTCGATCTGCGCCGAGGCGAACGCCATCACGACGGCGGCCGCCGACGGTGTTCGGAAGATCGACACGCTCGCCGTCGTGTGCCTCGACGGTGAGGGATGCACGCCGTGCGGGAACTGCCGGCAACTGATGCGCGAGTTCGGCGTCGACACCGTCGTCCTCACCGACGAGCACGGCGAACCGGTGCAGTTCCGCCTCGATGAGCTGTTGCCGCACTCGTTCGGGCCGGAGTCTCTTCCTCGGTCCTAACGGGCCTGCAACGCCTCCGTCACCTTCGGCACCACCTGATGCAAGTCTCCGATGATGCCGAGGTCGGCAACGCTGAAGATCGGAGCATCCGGATCCTTGTTGATCGCGATGATCGTGCCGGAGTCCTTCATGCCGACGAGATGCTGCATGGCACCCGACACGCCGGCGGCGATGTAGACATCCGGCTTGATGGTCTTACCGGTCTGCCCCACCTGGAGCCGGGCCGGCACCCATCCGGCGTCGATGACGGCACGGGTCGCACCGACCGCGGCACCGAGCTGTGACGCCAGATCTTCGATGACGCTCCACTTGTCCTGACTGCCGACTCCGCGTCCGCCCGACACGACGATCGAGGCGGCTTCGAGATCGGGGCCTTCGCTCGCCTCGACGTGTGACTCGACGATGACGGCCGAGCCGGACCGCCCGACGTCGGGCATCGACACCTCGGAGACCGGGGGAGTGGCCCCACCGGACGGCTCCGCCGGGAACGCCTTCGGACGGACGATCACCAGAGCAGGGGCCGGTCCGGTCGTCTCGGTGACGACCGCCTCGACACCACCGAGGATCTCGCTGGTGACGCTCACGCTCCCGTCGATCGAGATCTCCACGGCGTTGGCGAGAACCGGTCGGCCGATCCGTGCGGAGAGGCGCCCCGCGACGTCTCGGTCCGTGTTGCCCATGCCGAACAGGACGATCTCGCCGCCGTGCTCGTCGAGGAGCGACGCCAGCGCCGCGGCCGCAGCGGCCGCCGGGAGATGATCGTCGATCGAGAGATGGAAGATCTGCGCGGCGCCGTGCTCACCGAGTTCGGCGAAGGCCTCGCCGGAGCCCGCGCCGATGTGGAACACCGCCGCGTCGCCGAAGGTCCGGGCCTTCGTCAGCAACTCGAGAGCGGATGCCGGAGCATGCCCGTCGGACTCTTCGCTGAATACCCAAGTTGTCGTCATCTAGATCACCTTCACCTGTTCGAGCAGTGCGACGATCTTGAGGTAGCCCTCGCCGTCGTCTTCCACGATCTCACCGGCTTCTCTGGCGGGGATGGGCTCGACCGATGTGATGGTCTGACCGGCTGCCGCTTCTCCGACCTGATCGGCGCTGAAGCCGAGGTCTTCGGCCGTCAGCGTGTCGATCGGTTTCTTCTTGGCCTGCATGATCCCCTTGAAGGTCGGATAGCGGGGCTCCACGACCCCGGAGGTCACCGAGAGCAAGGCCGGGAGCGGCGCCTCGACGACGTCGTAGCCTCCCGCCGTCTGCTGCTCGATGCGGATGCCGCCGTCGGTCACTTCGACCTTGCGTGCGAACGTCAGCGACGGCACGTCGACCAGTTCGGCGATCTGCTGCGGAACGACGCCGGTGTATCCGTCCGTCGACTCGGTGCCGGCGATGACGAGATCGAAGCCCTCGCGTTCGATCGCCGCGGCCAGCACTCTCGAGGTCGTCAGAGCGTCGGAGCCGGCGAGGTTCTCATCGTCGATGATGACGGCCTTGTCCGCGCCCATCGCCAGCGCCTGTCGGATTCCCTGGAGCGACCCGGAGGGAGACATCGAGAACAACGTGACCGTTCCCTCGCTCGCTTCGGCGAGCTGGAGCCCGACCTCGACACCGAACCGGTCGGTGTCGTCGAGGACCTGGTCGTTGGGACGCACGACCCGGTGCGTGACGGGATCCAGGTCGTAGGGCGTCGCCGGATCTGGGATCTGTTTCACACAGACCGCGATTCTCATAACGCTTTCGCTCCTTGCATCGGTTGCGGAGATGATACCCCAACTTTGAGCGACGGCTCAAAAACCGACGTCAGGGGCCTACGAGGAGCGGGAGGAGGGCATCGAGAACGGCGGTGAAACGGCCGCGGGCTTCGGTGGCGGTCTCCGTCACTTCCTCATGGGACAACGGCGCGTCGGTGATGCCCGCTGCGTAGTTCGTCACGAGAGAGATCCCCGCGACGTCGACGCCCATGTGGTTGAGGGCGATCGCCTCCGGAACCGTCGACATGCCGACGAGGTCGCCGCCGGCCCGCCGGACCATCTCGATCTCTGCCGGAGTCTCGTAGCTCGGCCCGAGGAACCAGGCGTACACGCCTTCGCGATAGGTGACCCCCGCCGTCTCGAACGCTCGCCGGATGAGACCGCGCACCCGCTGCGAGTAGACCTCGCTCATGTCGGGGAACCGCGGACCGAGACGATCGTCGTTGTCGCCGACGAGAGGATTCCGTGCCGTGTAGTTGAGGTGGTCCCGGATCGCCACGAGGTCACCTGGCGAGAGGCCTTCTCCGAGCCCTCCCGCGGCGTTCGTCAGCAGGACGGTGGAGGCCCCGGCCAGGGCGGCCGTCCGGACGCCGAAGACGACATCGGAGAGATCCCAGCCTTCGTAGGTGTG
This sequence comes from Acidimicrobiia bacterium, assembly GCA_029939995.1. Classification (GTDB taxonomy): domain Bacteria; phylum Actinomycetota; class Acidimicrobiia; order Spongiisociales; family UBA5794; genus JAHEEL01. The sequence goes on from JAOZRW010000009.1 coordinate 23,641, forward strand.
GACGCGTCCGGCGAAGAGGAGGACGGCGCCGTCGCCGACCGAAGCGGAGAAGAGGCTGCCACCGTGACCGACGATGCGCGGTTCGGGGAAGTGAGGGATGTCGGCGTAGGGGACCTCGACGGCGTCGTCGAGGGATGCCGCGTATCCGCTCAGCCCGGATCCGAGCACGACGGCCGCCTGATGCCGTTCGCGTCCCGTCCGCTGCGCGATGACGGCTGCGGCTTCCTGCAAGTGTTCGTACGTCATCTCACCTCTCCAAGGATCAGCGGGCGTGTCTCTTGTGGTTCGTCGGTCAGGGTCCATGCCGTGTCGAGGACATCGAGGCAGGAGGCCAGTTGATCATCGGTGTTGTAGCGGACCGTGGCGAGCGGCATCTCGGCCTCGACGGCATCGCCGACCTTGGCGTGAACGGTGATGCCGACCCCCGGGTCGATGTCGTCCTCTTTGGCCTGGCGTCCGGCCCCCAGGCGTACCGCGGCCCGTCCGACCGAGAGGGCGTCGCATCGTTCGACGAAGCCGGTCCGGTCGGCGACGACCGTGTGGACGCTCCCGGCGATCGGGAGGAGCGACGGATCGTCGAGCACGCGGGGATCCCCGCCCTGCGCCTCGATGACCCGGGCGAAGACCTCGAGGCCTGCTCCGGACGAGACCGCCGCCTCGAGCCGGGCTCTGGCGTCGGCGGCGTCCCCGGAGACACCGCCGAGGATGAGCATCTCCTCGCCGAGCCGCATCGTGAGCTCCGTCACGTCCGCGGGCCCTTCTCCGCGAAGCGTGGCGATCGACTCCACCATCTCGTTGGCGTTCCCGACCTCACGGCCGAGCGGCTGATCCATGTCGGTGAGGATGCCGACGACGGGGGTGTCGTGGGATGCCCCGATCCCGACCATCGTGCGGGCGAGCTCCGTCCCGGAGGCGACGTCCTTCATGAACGCCCCGGACCCGATCTTCACGTCGAGCACGAGACCGTCGAGGTCCTCGGCGAGCTTCTTGGACATGATCGACGACGAGATAAGCGGGATCGACGGAACCGTCCCCGAGGCGTCGCGCAGCGCGTAGATGCGGCGATCCGCCGGAACGAGGGTCTCAGATTGCCCTCCGAGGACGAGACCGATCGCATCGAGTTGCCTGGCGAACTCGTCCGGATCGAGGCGGGTCCGAAATCCGGGGATCGTCTCGAGCTTGTCCAGCGTGCCCCCCGTGTGCCCGAGGCCGCGGCCGGACATCATCGGCACGGCGACGCCGCAGGCGACCACCAGCGGGGCGAGCGGGATACTGATCTTGTCGCCGACACCGCCGGTCGAGTGCTTGTCGATCTTCGGCAGGTTCGTGGAGGACAGGTCGAGCACGTCGCCGGAGTGCAGCATGGCATCCGTCCACGCGGCGAGCTCGTTCCCCGACATGCCGCGGAACATCACCGCCATCAGGAACGCCGAGAGCTGATAGTCGGGGATGCGGTCCGCCGTGTACTCGGCGATCATCCACTCGAGCTCGTCTGCCGTGAGCTCGCCGCCGTCACGCTTCGTCCTGATCAACTCCGGCATGCTGTAACTCATCGTGGCTCCATATCGGGGCTGGCATTGTCGCGCATCACCACCCGTCCGTCGACAACGGTGACACCCTCGCTCCGAAGCAGCTCCGCCTGGCGTGACTCATGCCCGGGGGCGAGGCGACCATTTCTCGCCACCACCCGCCACCACGGAAGATCGGGAGTCAACCGGACGAGGTTGCCCACCGCCCGTGCAGCACCGGGGAAGCCCGCCTCTTCTGCCACCTCGCCGTACGAGGCCACTTCTCCAGGATCGAGCAGGAGGATCACCTTGATCACTTCCTCGGTGAAATCCTTCACGGCTTGCGCACCGTTACGAGTTGATAGTGCATGTCGACCGGATCGTCGGGGCGATCGGTCGTGGTCACGAAGCGTTCGATGGTGAATACCGCGCCGACCGCTTCCGTGACTTCCTCGTCGTCGCGCAGGGCGAAGAACCGCGGCGGCGTGTAGTCGTCGCCCTCCCATACCCCGGAGGTACCGCGCCCGGCATTGCGGCCGCCCCACAGGCCGATCATGGCGATTCCCCCGGGCACGAGCACACGAGCCATCTCTTCGAGGACACCGTTGAGATCAGCGTCGGGAACGTGCATGAGACAGCTCATTGCCCAAGCGGCGTCGAATGAGTCATCGGGGAAGTCGAGGTCGTAGAAGTCTCCGACCACGGCGTCGACGCCCTTCGCCCGGCACCGTGCCACGTTCTCGGGAGAGAGGTCGGTTGCCACGATGGCGAACCCCTCGGTCTGGAAGAACACGGCGCTGTGGCCTGACCCTGCACCGATCTCGAGTATCCGCGATTTGCCCTCAGAGCGCAGCATCTCAGCGAATGCCCGTTGATGAGCCGCTCTCCATTCGGCTTCCCCGCGTTCGTCGCGGGCATCGGCCGCGGCGTCGTACGCGCGAATGAGGTCTCTCCTGATGGCCTGCGAATCGGCCGGTTCGATCAAAGCGTTCCGAACAGCCGATCGCCCATGTCGCCGAGGCCGGGCACGATGTACGCGGTGTCGTTCAACTCGCGGTCGTGGGCCGCCGCGACGATGTGAACGTCGGGATGATCGTCGTACATCTTCCGGACCCCGTCGGGTGCGGTCACGACGCAGAGCGCGGTGATGTCCTTCGCTCCCGACGACTTGACCTTGTCGACGGCCCAGGAGAGGGACCCGCCGGTTGCGAGCATCGGCTCGAGGATGAACACCGACGCGTTCGACAGGTCGGGGAGACGTGCGTAGTACTCCTGGGGGAGAGCCGTTTCCTCGTCTCGCTGCACGCCGGCGAATCCGACTTTGCAGTTGGGGATCATCGAGAGAACGGCGTCGAGCATCCCCAATCCCGCTCGCAGCACCGCCACGGCGACGACGTCGTGGACCTCGTAGCCGGTCGTCTTCTCCATCGGGGTCTCGACCTCGACTTCGGTGAGTGGAAGCCGCTTCGTCGCCTCCAGGATGAGGCTGTACGTGAGTCCCCGAGCGGCAGCTCTGAACGCTTCGGGTTCCGTGTTCGTGTCACGGAGGACGGTGAGATAGTGCCGGGCGAGCGGGTGGTCGATCACGGTGAGATTCATGAGGTGATTGTCGCACGTCGTGTGTCTCGCTGCCACCCGTAGAATGAGCCCGCATGTTCGACTCCCTCTCCGATCGGCTGAACGACACCTTCTCGCGGTTGCGCGGGAAAGGGCGTCTCTCCGAATCCGACGTCAACGACGCGCTGCGCGAGGTTCGCATCGCCCTCCTCGAAGCCGACGTCAACGTGTCGGTCGTCAAGTCCATGCTCGGCCGGGTGAAGGAACGCGCCGTCGGGAGCGAGGTCACGAAGAGCCTCACACCGGGACAACAGGTCATCAAGATCGTGCACGAAGAGCTGATCACGACGCTCGGCGCCGAGGAGGCTCCGCTCGTCCGACCGGCCGCGCCGCCGCTCGTCATCCTCATGGTCGGTTTGCAGGGATCGGGGAAGACGACCACCGCGGCGAAGCTCGCGAAACACTTGAAGGGCAAGGGTCGGCGCCCGATGCTCGTCGCGGCCGACCTCCAGCGGCCGGCCGCCATCGACCAGTTGGAGTCGCTCGGGAAGCGCATCGACGTGCCGGTCTTCGTCGACCGGAAGGCGAAGGCACCGAAACTCGTGAAAGCGGCGATGAAGCAGGCGCGGAGCGACGGCGCGAACGTCGTCATCATCGACACGGCCGGACGCCTCCAGGTGGATCAGGCGCTGATGAAGGAACTCGCGGCGATGCGCAAGGTGGCGAACCCCGACGAGGTCCTTCTCGTGCTCGACGCCATGACCGGCCAGGAAGCGGTCAACGTCGCGAACGGCTTCCTCGAGTACACCGACCTGACCGGCCTCGTCCTGACCAAACTCGACGGCGATGCCCGCGGCGGTGCCGCCATCTCCGCACGCGAGGTCACCGGCCGGCCGATCAAGTTCGTCGGCGTCGGCGAGGGCATCGACGAACTCGATGTCTTCTATCCGGACCGGATGGCGTCCCGGATCCTCGGGATGGGCGACGTGCTGTCGCTGATCGAAAAGGCCGAGACCATCTACGACGAGAAGGAGGCGGAGAAGGCGGCGGCGAAGATGCTCGACGCCACGTTCAACCTCGAGGACTTCCTCGAGCAGTTCCAGCAGATCAAGAAGATGGGACCATTGCAACAGCTGGTTGGTATGCTCCCAGGCGCCGGATCGGCGCTGCGCGACGTTGAGATCGACGATCGTCAGCTCGGTCGTGTGGAAGCCATCATCCGGTCGATGACCCCAGCGGAGCGCCGGGATCCCAAGCTCATCAATGGGAGCCGCAAACGTCGCATCGCGAAGGGTTCGGGGACGCGACCGCAGGACGTCAACGTGCTGCTCAAGCAATTCTCCGAGACACAGAAGATGATGAAGGCATTCGCCGGCGGTAAGAGCCCCATCCCCGGGCTCAACATGCCGGGGATGGGCCGCAAGAAGAAGAGGTAGACATGCCGGTGAAGATCCGCCTGACACGGTTGGGTAAGAAGAAGCAGCCCTCCTATCGCGTCGTGGTGATGGACTCACGCAAACCGCGCGATGGGAAGTACATCGAGCAGATCGGCCGGTACGACGCCCGCCAGGAGCCGTCGCTCATCGAGATCGACAACGCGAAGGCCGTCAAGTGGCTCCAGAACGGGGCCCAGCCGACCGACCGCGTGAAGAAGCTCCTCGAGATCAGCGGTGCCTGGACCGAGTTCAAGGTCGCACGCGGCGACGTGCTCGTCGTCGGGGACACCCCGGAGCCGAAGACCGAACCGGCCCCCGTGATCCTCGATGAGATCGTCGAAGAGGCCGCAGTCGAAGAAGAGACCGCCGAGGCAGCGACCGAAGGAACGGAAGAAGCATGAAACAGGGCGAGATCGTCGAAAAGGTCGTTACTTACGTCGTGACGCAGATCGTCGACGACCCGGACTCGGTCGCCGTCGAGATCGTCGCGGACGGCGACGACGCGATCGTCGCCGAGGTGCGGACCGCCAAGTCGGACATGGGTCGTGTCATCGGGCGCCGCGGACGCGTCGCTCGCGCGATCAGGTCCGTCGCTTCGGTGGCCGGGGACGAAGAAGGCGTGTCCGTCGAGGTCGACTTCCTCGACTGACGTGGACCGGATCCTCGTCGGATACGTTCGCAGAGCGCACGGCATCAAGGGTGCCGTGATCGTGCGTCCTCTCACCGACGATCCCGAGCAGCGGTGGGCCGTCGGCTCGGTCGTCACGAGCGATGCCGAACCACCCGTCGACTACACGGTCGTGGCCTCATCCGAACATCCGGCCGGCGTCCTCGTACGGTTCTCCACGGTCGACGACCGGAACACGGCCGAAGCCCTGCAGGGAACCTCGTTCACCATCCCTCCCGATGAGCGGAGGGATCTCGGTGACGACGAATACTGGCCGGATGACCTCGTGGGCTGCTCGGTCGTCGACCGGGACGGGAATCTGCTGGGAGTCGTCGAATCCGTCGTCTTCGGCGCCGCGCAGGACCGCCTCGCCGTGCGCACCGAGAGAGGCATCGTCGAGGTCCCGATGGTGGAAGCCATCACCCCGACGATCGACGTCGACGGCCGCACGATCGTCGCCACCCCACCGCCGGGTCTCTTCGACCCCGAGTGATGGACCGTCAGGCCGTTCGCACGGCGTATCCTGGGAGCCGTGCCGTACCAACCGCGTAACCACGTTCGCATCGTCACCGCCACATCGCTGTTCGACGGGCACGACGCTGCCATCAACATCATGCGGCGCCTCCTCCAAGCGACCGGAGCAGAGGTCATCCACCTCGGTCACGACCGATCCGCCGCGGAGATCGCCACGGCGGCCGTCGAGGAGGATGCCCAGGCGGTTGCGATCACGTCCTATCAGGGCGGCCACATGGAGTTCTTCCGATACGTCAGGAGCCTGCTCGACGAGGCAGGCGCCGGTCGTGTGAAGATCTTCGGCGGGGGAGGGGGGACGATCCTGCCGGAAGAGGCCGCCGAGCTCGAGCGTTCCGGCGTCGAGCGGATCTACACACCCGACGACGGCCGCGAACTGGGTCTTCAAGGGATGATCGACGACCTGATCGAGCGAGCAGACTTCCCCGTCGTGGATGAATCCTCGTTCGACCTCGACCGGCTTTCCACAGCGACGCCGGCGCTGCTCGGCCGGGCCATCTCGATCGTGGAACAGTCACCCGACGGAGATCTCGCATCGGAGGCTCGCCTCATCGCAGCGGCGAGAACGGCTCCGGTGGTCGGCATCACCGGTACCGGCGGCGCGGGGAAGTCGTCCCTCATCGACGAGATCGTCGTCCGCTACCTCGCAGACTTCCCCGACCACACGCTCGGCATCGTCTCGGTCGACCCGTCGCGGAGACGCTCGGGCGGGGCGCTGCTGGGTGATCGCATCCGCATGAACGCCGTTACCCATCCGCGAGTCTTCATGCGCTCCCTCGCGACCCGTCAGGCGAACCTGGCGCTCTCACCCCACGTGTCGTCCGCCGTCGATCTCATCAAGGCGGCCGGCTACGACCTCGTCATCCTCGAAACGTCGGGCATCGGGCAGGCGGACACGGAGATCGTCGACCACGCCGACCTGGCTCTCTACGTCATGACGCCCGAGTACGGAGCGGCGAGCCAGCTCGAGAAAGTCGACATGCTCGACTATGCCGATCTCGTGGTCGTCAACAAGGCGGATCGCCGCGGGGCGGAGGACGCCGTCAGAGACGTGCGGAAGCAGTACCGGCGCAACCACGCCATCTTCGACACACCCGACGAAGATCTTCCCGTCTATCCGACGGTCGCGTCGCATTTCAACGACGCCGGCACGAACCGCTTCTACCGATCGCTCATGCGAGCTCTCGATGAGAGAAGCGGCGGCGGGTTCGCGTCGACGATGGAACTCCCCATCGATCACGGCGGGGAGCAGCCGGTCATTCCGAAGGACCGGGTCCGGTACCTCTCCGAGATCGCCGACGCGATCCGCACCTACAACGAGCGCGTCGAGGCGCAGGCGGCGCTGGCCGTCGAAGCGCAGGCACTCGACGTGGTGGCGAAGAGAACCGGGGACGAAGCGTTGATGGCCGCCGGACGCGACGCTGCAGCATCACTCGATCCGGCCGCACGCGAGGTCCTGGGGACGTGGGACGAGACGGGTGAGAAGTACGACGCGGAGACCGTTTCGTATGAGGTGCGGGGCGAGGAGATCATCGTCGACGCCGTGACGACCACCCTGTCGGGGACCCGCGTCCCGAGGGTCGTGTTCCCCCGCCTCAGCGGCTGGGGCGACCGGGTTCGATGGGGGCTCCAGGAGAACCTCCCCGGGCGCTTCCCGTTCACCGCCGGCGTGTATCCGTTCAAGCGGGCCGCCGAGGACCCCACGCGGATGTTCGCCGGGGAGGGTGGCCCCGAGCAGACGAACCGGCGCTTCCACTACGTGTCGCAGGGGATGCCCGCGGTGCGTCTATCGACCGCGTTCGACTCCGTCACGCTCTACGGTGAGGATCCGGACGAACGCCCCGACATCTACGGCAAGGTCGGCAACTCCGGCGTGTCCGTCGCCACGCTCGACGACGCCAAGAAGCTCTACTCGGGATTCGACCTCGTGGATCCCGCGACATCGGTGTCGATGACGATCAACGGCCCGGCGCCGATGATGCTGGCGTTCTTCCTCAACGCAGCGGTCGACCAGCAGTGCGAGCGCTACATCGTCGAGCACGGACTCGAAGCCGCCGTCGAGGCGGCTCTCGTTGAACGCTTCGACGATCGGGGCCTCGTGCGGCCGCGTTACCACGGCGACCTGCCGCCCGGCAACGACGGGCTCGGGCTGATGCTGCTGGGTCTCACCGGGGACGAGGTGCTGCCGGCGGACGTCTACGAGCGGATCAAGGCCGAGACACTGTCCCTGGTGCGGGGAACGATCCAGGCCGACATCCTCAAGGAGGATCAGGCGCAGAACACCTGCATCTTCTCCACCGAGTTCGCTCTGCGCATGCAGGGCGACATCCAGGAGTACTTCATCGACCAGGACGTGCGGAACTTCTACTCGGTGTCGATCTCCGGCTATCACATGGCCGAGGCGGGAGCGAACCCGATCACCCAACTGGCGTTCACGCTGGCCAACGGGTTCACGTTCGTCGAGTACTTCCTGTCTCGCGGCATGGCGATCGACACGTTCGCCCCGAATCTCTCGTTCTTCTTCTCGAACGGCGTCGACGCCGAGTACGCCGTGATCGGCCGAGTCGCCCGCAAGATCTGGGCGAAGGCGATGCGCGACCGCTACGGCGCATCCGAACGGTCCCAGAAGCTGAAGTACCACATCCAGACATCCGGCCGGTCGCTCCACGCCCAGGAGATCTCGTTCAACGACATCCGCACCACGCTGCAGGCGCTGTACGCGATCTACGACAACTGCAACTCGCTGCACACCAACGCGTACGACGAGGCGATCACGACGCCGACCGAGGAATCGGTGCGCAGAGCCCTGGCCATCCAGCTGATCATCAACCGGGAGCTCGGCCTCGCAAGGAACGAGAACCCGCTGCAGGGCTCGTTCATCATCGAGGAACTCACCGATCTCGTCGAGGAGGCCGTGCTGGCCGAATTCGACCGGCTCACCGACCGCGGGGGCGTCCTCGGGGCGATGGAACTCATGTACCAGCGCTCCAAGATCCAGGAGGAGTCGCTGCGCTACGAGCGCATGAAGTCGACGGGAGAGCTCCCGATCATCGGCGTCAACACGTTCCTGTCGTCCGAGGGCTCACCGTTCGTCGTTCCCGACACGGTCGTTCGCTCGACCGACGAGGACAAGCACCGCCAGATCGACGCCGCCCGTGCGGTGCGGGAACGCAACCCGGAAACCGCCGATGCGGCGTTGAAGCACCTCCAGACCGTGGCGATCGACGGCGGGAACACCTTCGATGCCCTCATGGACGCCGCCAAAGCCTGCACGATCGGCCAGATGTCGAACGCGCTCTACGCGGTCGGTGGCCGGTACCGCCGGAGCATGTAGCAGACAGATCTATCCGAGCGCCGCGGACACCCGTTCGGCCGTCGCAGCGAGTTCCTCACGCGTGGGCGGGTCGTACCGGCTGATGCTGAGGCGGAAGCCGTCGCCGCGACGCCGGGGGATCACGTGGATGTGGGCATGGGCCACCTCCTGACCCGCTACGGGCCCGTCCGCCAGATAGAGGTTGATGCCCTCGATCGTCGGATCTTGAACACGATGCGCGGCGGCGATCCGTCGGGCCACGTTCATCATATGTGCAGCGATCTCGTCATCCAGATCGACGAGGTCGGGAAGATGTCGGCGTGGCAGGACGAGGAGATGACCCGGTGTCACCGGGTTGATGTCCATGATCGAGACGACGTCGTCGTCCTCGTAGACGAAGTTGGCCGGCAGTTCGCCATCGAGGATGGCGCAGAAGACGCAGAAGTCGGTTGATTCGCTCATGGGCCGAGAATACCGGGTCGGCGATGCCCCGTGCGAGCTACGGCGGGTCGGGGCCGATCGGAGCGCGGGTGAGACGCCGGCGCAACGGTGGCGATCCCGCGTCGATGCGCATCCCCATCTCGTGGATCGCGACGTGGTGATGGAACCAGCAGAGGGTCGTGAGGTTCTCCGGATCGTGGGTCCCGCCTTCGCAGCGGGGCACGATGTGGTGAGGTCCGAGCCGGTACCGCGACGTACATCCGGCGATCGTGCAACCCCCGTCGCGGTGAGCGACGAAGCTTCGGACGGCCGGGGGAATGATGCGGGCCGCGTCGGAGGTGACGACGGGTCTGCCGCCGGAGAGGCCGACGATCTGCACCGCGCCCGTGCAGAGCAGTTCTTCGAGGACGGTGGGACCGACTCTCGGTCCGTACCGGACCCGGCATCCCTCTTCGCCCCCGGTTCCGTTCGCCTCGTCGAGGTCGACGAGGACGGTCACCCGCCCGCCGGGGGAACCTGCCGCATCACTACCGCCGTCGAGAGAGTCCCGTGCGATCGACGCGAGGGCATCGGCCTGTCGCTGGCCTCGCGTCGCCAGGTCGCCATCGGGGAGCATCCGCATCCGGTCGGCTCGTTCTGAGAGGGCCGCTTCGACGATGCGGCCGTCTACGGCCCCGAGTAGGCCGCTCAAGCGCCACGCCGACCCGTCGAGGTTGGGCTGAACCGACACGAACCGTTCGGCTGCGACCTCACGTTCGTCGCGGCGTGTCACACGTCGCTGTTGCGCTGTCACACGGCCGAGGGTCGCCAGGTCCAGTGACTCTGCATGCTCCATCGTGGACGGGTCGGCTCCGGCATCGGCGAGACGCAGCAACCCGACGGCGCGATCGAACGTGATGCGACCTTCGGCGAGGCGGAAGTTGATCGGTCGGTTCTTCGGCAGATGCCTTCCCGCGAACACCAACTCCGTTGCAGAGGCTCGCGACACATCCAACTCGGCGGAGAGCCATTCGTTGATCGACCGATGCCCGTCTCGCCCTGCGACGTTGATCTTGTCCAACTCGTTGATCAGCACCGCCTGCTCGCACCGCAGGTCAGAGATCTCCGCCTCGACTTGTCGGAGCCGCTCGACCATATCGTCGGCGCTGCGGGTCATGAACAACATGCCGACAACGTACCTGCCGGGTGTGACGGAAACGCGTGAAGAACTGTTGATCTTCAAGGAGATCTCGGGATTCTCTTCTGTAGGCTCGACGCATGGATCTGGACTCCCTGAAAGCTGAGATCGCTGCCTTCCACCGTGACAAGAAGTGGATCATCCTGCCGGACGCCGCCGCGGGAGCGACGTCGATCGTCGAGCAGCTCAGGGAGTGGGGAGCGGGGAGCATCATGGTCGTCGCCGCGGTCGAAGGAGTCGGCGACCTGCCCGTCGCCGACCGGTTCTTCTACACGCGGACGAGGGGCGACACCGTGATGCAGGGCATCCGCGCCTACCTCGCCGCGGTGGAGCACCCGTCGGACCAGCTGCTCTCGGCCGTCGGCCGGTTCGATCCGGGTCACGAGGCGATGGTGCTCGGCGGCGGTTTCAGCCGTTCCGGAGTACTCGCCGGGCGTCCGGTGTACGGAGCGAGACCGGCCGGGTGGGGACGGCTCGAGGACAAGACCATCGTGGATCGACTCTGGGACGCCGCGGACGTTCGAAGAGCGCCATCGGCAGTGGTCCCGGTGGGCGAAGCAGCGGGTGCGGCGGTGAGTCTCGCCTCCGAACTCGGAACCGTGTGGGTCGCCGACAACCGGGAGGGGTGGCACGGGGGCGGGGAGTACGCCCGCTGGGTTCGCACCGAAGCGGATACCGAGCCGGCCGTCACATGGTTCGCACAGCACGCGGACAGGGTTCGCGTCATGCCGTTCCTCGACGGCATCCCCTCGTCTATCCACGGATTCGTGACCGACGACGGAGTTGCCGTGTTCCTGCCCGTGGAGATGATCATCCTTCGCAACACGGAGCGACCGGAGTTCATCTACGCCCAGGCGGCGAACTTCTGGAATCCGCCCGATGGCGTACGTGACGAGATGCGCGAGAACGCCCGCCGGGTAGGGACGCTGCTCGCCGACAGGTACGGCTATCTCGGCGGTTTCGGGATCGACGGTGTCTGCACGGCCGACGGATTCCTCCCGACGGAACTCAACCCACGGCTCTCGGTCGGCCACGGTCTCCAATCCCGGGCCGCCGATGTTCCGCTGGGAAGCATCGAACGGATGCTGGTCGCAGGGGACATCTCCGTCGGTTCGGCCGATCTGGAGCAGACGGTCGTCGAGGCGGCCGACTCCGACAGACGGGGAGGCATGTTGCTCCCCATGACCGCCTCTCACGACGCGGGGAGGACGGGAATCCTGTTCGGAGAGGGCGCCGCCACACCGACCGATCCGGACGGCGAGAACGACGCCGTCCTGGAGATCGGGCCGGCGGCGATGGGGTCCATCATCATCCTCCGTCTCGATCCCGAACGCACCCCGATCGGGCCGTCCACGGCGCCGAGGGCCGTTCAGGCGATCGACCTCGCCCGGGATCTGTGGAACGTCGAGATCCCCCCGGTGGCACCGGCGCCCGACGTATGTGCCCCGCCCGGATAGCCGGCATCGAAGCCGGGATCAGGGGAGATCGAGCGGGACGGTGATCCCATCGATCGGTTCGTCGTTCTCGTCGACGGTTCCCACGAAGAGATCGACCGCTCCGGACGGCCCGTCATCGAGCGTGAGACGAAACGCATGCCAGACGAAGGCCGGAGACAGGGTGGAGATCGACCGATCGATCGCCACTCCCAACTGGTCCGTCAGCCGGATGCGGACCGCGTCGACGTCCGGGGCGGCATACCCGGTGATCTGGAGCGGGTAGAGGCCGACTCCTCGGCGAGGGCTCAGGAGGACGATCCCGCCGCTCTCGACCGCGCCCGTGATCGGCCGGTCATCCCCGGCGGGGACGAGGTCGATCACGACCCGGCCGGGGGATGTCGTCGAGAACGCCCGGGCAGCGACCCGCTCTCCGAGATGGAGATCCACGACGAGTCCGTCGCCGATCCCGTCGACGACGAACCAGCGGTCGACCAGGCCGCCGTTCAGCTTCGTGTCCGCAACCGCCGAGTCGACGATGTCCTCCGAGAGCGTGATCCTGACGATGCCTGCGTCCGGCATGATCGCGACGGCGACGGGGCCGATGCTCGAAGCCGGCGACCCGGCTTCGGACAGGAAAGTCAACTCGATCCGCTCGCAGTCGTCTGAGGGCAACCAACGGAGATCTCCGATCGCCCGGGCGTCGCGCCCCTGGCTGTCGAGGACGGCGACGACCCCGTCTTCGACGAACGGCAGCTCACCGGTCCGGCATTCCGATCCTGCGATCGTCGTGGTCGTCGTCGTCGACGAGGTGGTCGTCGACGAGTCGTGCGTCACATCGCCGGTTCCGGTGCATGCGGACGCAACGAGGACGAATCCGGTGATGACGATGGCGAACCGCATCCCCGGAGGTTACCGGTCCGATCGGTTGGCGCCCGCTTGGCTTATGGTCGACGGGCACAGGCAATGCGGAAGATATCGACAACCGAGCGCACGGGATCGTCCAGCGATGGACCAGGCACAGACACCGGGTATGAAGACGTTCTTGATCGTCTGGGGCGGGCAGCTCGTCTCGCTCGTCGGTACCAGTCTGACGGCGTTCGCCCTCAGCATCTTCGTGTTCCAACAGACCGGCTCGGTCACCCAGTTGGCGACGGTGCTCCTCGCGTCGCATCTACCCGCGCTGCTCATCACGCCGTTCGCCGGAACGATCGTCGATCGTTGGGATCGCAGGAAGGCGATGATCCTCGCGGACGCAGGTGCCGCCATCGGCACGGCCGTTCTCGTGGGTTTCTACCTCGCCGGTTCTCTCTCCGTCTGGAACATCGCGCTCGCCGTGGGGATCTCGGGGTTGTTCCAGGCCTTCCAATGGCCCGCGTACTCGGCGGCGATGGCCGTGCTGGTGCCCAAAGAACAGTTCGGCAGGGCCTCCGGACTCGTGCAACTGGCCGAAGCGCTCGGAGAGTTGGGCGGTCCGATCCTCGCCGGTTTCGTTCTCGCGTTCTCGGGGATCGGCCTCGTGTTCGCCGTCGACGTGGCGACGTTCTTCTTCGCCATCGGAACGTTGCTGATCACCCGGTTCCCGACACCGATCGAGACCGAGGCGGGAGCCGCAGGCACCGGGAGCTTCTGGCACGAGACCGTGTACGGGTTCCGCTATCTCTTCACCCGGCGCGGCCTCTTCGCGTTGCTGCTCGTGTTCGCCGTCGTCAATTTCGCTTTCGGATTCATGGGTCCGCTGTTCATCCCGCTCGGACTGTCGCTCACCTCGGAGGCCGGCCTCGGCACGGCGTTCTCCGTCGCGGCCTCCGGCATGTTGATCGGATCGGTCGTGGCGAGCGCATGGGGAGGCCCGAAGAAACGCGTGCGCGGCCTCGTCGTCGGGGGAGCGCTTCTCGGTCTCGCTTTCGCCGCCATCGGGCTCTCGCCGTCGATCTACTGGGTCACCGTCGTCATGTTCCTGGGGATGTTCCTCACGCCGACCATCAATGCCACGAGCCAGGCGCTCTGGCTGGCGAAGGTGGAGGCGGATCTTCAGGGCCGTGTCGCCGCGGTGCGGCGGTTCATCGCCCAGGCGGCCATTCCCCTCGCCTACGTGCTCGTCGGACCGCTCTCGGACCGGGTCTTCGAGCCGCTCATGGCCGACGGCGGGAGGTGGGCCGATTCGATCGGGAGGATCATCGGCTCGGGCGCGGGGCGCGGCTACGCACTCTTCTTCGTCGTGATCGGCGTCACGGTGATCGCCGTCGTGCTCGGATCGTGGATGTACCCGCCGCTGCGCAACCTGGAGCGAGACATCCCCGACGCCGTGCAGGAGCCCGAGCCGACGGCCGCCGAAGGACCCGCCGTGTGATAGGTTCGCTCGATGCCCTTTCCGGCGCCCGACCCAGAACTCGCGGTTCGCTTCCTCGATGGTGATGCCGACACGGCGCCGCTCTTCGCCGAAGCGCGCCGCCTGCGAGACGGAGGGAAAGGGAGGGTCGTCACATACAGCAGGAAGGTGTTCGTGCCCGTCACCACCATGTGCCGGGATCGGTGCAGCTACTGCACCTTCGCGAAACCCCCCGGCGCCGGAGGAGCCTATCTGACGGACGACGAGGTGATGACGGTCGTCCGGGCGGGGGAGGCCGGGGGATGCACCGAAGCCCTCTTCACCCTCGGTGACCGGCCGGAGGACCGATGGCCGGCAGCGAGAGCCTTCCTCGACCGGGTGGGCCACGACACGACCTTGTCGTACGTCCGCCATCTCACCGAGCGGGTCTTCGCTGAGACCGGCGTGTTCCCGCACGCCAACCCGGGCCTGATGGACGAGGAAACCCAACGAGGCCTTCGTCGATCGAACCCCAGCCTCGGATTGATGCTCGAGAACATCTCTCAGCGCCTCATGGAACCGGGCATGCCGCATCACGACTGCCCCGACAAGGAACCGTCCGCGCGAATGGAGACTATCGAGACGGCCGGTCGTCTCCGCATCCCGTTCACGACCGGCGTGCTCGTGGGAATCGGAGAGACCGGGGCAGAGATCGTCGACAGCCTCTTCGCACTCGAAGCCGTTCACCGGCGGTGGGGTCACCTGCAAGAGATCATCGTGCAGAACTTCCGGCCGAAGGCGGACACGCGCATGCGCCACGCATCTCCCCCGACCGTCCGATGGTTCGCCACGGTCGTGGCGCTGACGCGATGGATCTTCGGACCGGAGATGAACGTCCAGGTCCCGCCGAACCTCACGGCCGACTTCGCGATGTACCTCGATGCCGGAATCAACGACTGGGGCGGTGTCTCGCCGCTCACGATCGACTGGGTGAACCCCGAAGCGCCCTGGCCGCATCTCGATCGTCTCAGGTCCGTGACGGAACACGCCGGTTTCGACCTGCGGCAGCGGATGCCCGTGTATCCGGAGTTCATCGCGCCCGAATGGATCGACCCGGCGGTTCTCGCGCGGCTCGTCTCCGTGACGGACGACCGGGGGTACGCTCTCGTCGAGGAGATAGAGCCGACATGAACGAGATCACATTCGTCCGCATGCGTCCGGCGGAAGCCGTCACTGAGGAGTGGGCGAACGCCAGGCATCGGGAGGGCTCCACCGCGGTCGAGGTCCAAGCTCCGACGCGAGAAGACACAGATGCCGCCCACGGCGCCGGCCTCCTGTGCGTCTCCGGGAGCCCCGATGACGTCGGTGCCGTCGCTTTTGCCGTCGACCCGGCGACGGCGCTCGCTCTCGGCGAGGGGGATGTGCCCGGATGGCGGCTGACGATCGTCGACGACGTCGATCGCGCCGCGACGATCGACGGGCTTGCACGCACGCAGGCGGCATTCCTGCGCGTACGGCGAAGCAGGGTCGCTTCCGGTGCCCGGTTGGCCGAGCTACCCGGCATCGACCCGCGGGTATCGACGTTCGTCGACACGGTCGAAGAGGCCCTCGTCGCCATCGAGGACGGAGCGACGGACCTGCTGCTGCGGGGATGGGACAGCGGGACGCTCGGTCAACTTCGAGACGTCTGCCCCTACCCGCTCGTGGAGCGAACGGCGCTGCCGACCGGCCTTCCGGTCGATGCGGTGCGCGAGCACCTGCAGCCGGAGCAACTCAAGGTCTATCTCGACCTCGTCGACGCGTCCGGGGCCGCGCGGCCGCGTACCGGGTGGGCGATCGGGCGAGATCTCCCCGCTCCGCATCCGCCCGGCCGCATCTCGGCCCAATGGAACGACGACGCGTGGGCGAGGGACCCGCACCTCGGAGGCGGGGACGCCATCGGCACGGAACTGCGCGGCATCCTCGACCGGTCGCTCGAAGGGACCCGCCCGAACCGCGACGAGGTCGAGCGCCTGTTCGAGTCCAGGGGGACGGAGGTCGACGCGATCGCGTCGGTCGCCGACATCCTCAGGCAACGGGTCAACGGCGACACCGTTTCGTTCGTCGTCAACCGCAACATCAACTACACGAACCAGTGCAGCTACCGCTGCGGGTTCTGCGCATTCTCGAAAGGGCCCCGGTCGCTGAACCTGCGGGAGGATCCCTACCTGCTCAGCATCCCCCACATCGTTGAGCGGGCGGTCGATGCCTGGAACCGCGGGGCGACGGAGGTCTGCCTCCAGGGGGGGATCCACCCGGACTTCACCGGAGAGTTCTACCTGACGGTCGTCGAAGCGATCAAGGACGCCGTCCCGGGCATGCACATCCACGGCTTCACGCCGCTCGAGGTGTGGCAGGGCGCCACCACACTGGGGATCCCCGTTCGCGAGTTTCTCACGATGCTGCGCGATGCCGGTCTCGGGACCCTGCCGGGTACCGCAGCCGAGATCCTGGACGACCGGATCCGCGAGCACCTGTGCCCCGACAAGATCCGGACGGCACAGTGGGCGGAGGTGATGCTCGTTGCCCACGATCTCGGGTTGCGATCGACCGCCACCATGATGTTCGGCCACATCGACGACACGGCTTCGTGGGCGAACCACATCGAAGTTCTCCGCGGCATCCAGCAGCGGACGGGCGGTTTCACGGAATTCGTGCCGCTTCCGTTCGTCCACATGGGGGCGCCGATCTACGTGCGCGGTCGCGCACGCCCCGGCCCCACCTGGGATGAGGTCGTCCTCGTTCACGCCGTCTCCCGGATCGCGTTCGACGGGTTGATCGAGAACATCCAGGCGTCGTGGGTGAAGATCGGGCTCGAGTCCGGGTTGACGCTCCTCAACGCCGGAGCGAACGACCTCGGGGGCACCTTGATGGACGAGTACATCTCCGCCGCGGCCGGAGCCTCCCACGGGACCATGATGGACGCCGGGAGCTTCGTCGCCGCCATCGAATCGATCGGACGAACACCACAGCAGCGCACCACGCTCTACCGTTCCGCTCCGACGATCCGACTCGTTGGAGAGAGCCCGTGACCCATCGCGCCGACGCGACCAAGGACCAGCTGTTCGACGCGGCCGTGCGACTGTTCCGCGAACTGGGATACGAAGAGACATCGCATGCGGACATCTCCGCGGAGGCGGACATCGGCCGCACGACGTTCTACGAGCACTTCGCCTCCAAGGAGGATCTCCTCGTCCAACTCGTGCAACGCGATCTTCCCGCCCTCATCGATGAGATGCTCGACGAAGTCGATCGCGAGCTCCCCGCATCCGAACGGCTCCGTTCTCTGACCGTGAGGTTCGTCGAATTCGTCGGAACCGATCATCTCGGCTTGATCCTGCACACGGAGGTGCCACGGCTCTCCGACGAGGCCCAGTCGGCGATCGCCGAATCGCATCGCGCCCTCTCGAGCGAGGTGATGGACATCTACCGCTCCGGGGTCATGTCGGGGGAATTCGCCGAGATGCCGGGACCGGTCGTCGGGAGACTGATCCAGGAGACGATGATGGTCGGCGGTCGCGTCGTGATGGACCTTCCCGAACCGAAGGCGCAGATCCACGACGTCGCCAACGCAACGGCGGATTTCCTCGTCAACGGCCTCCGACGCTGATCCTGCGATCGAAAGAGCGCGGCAGTCGTTCCACGCGCACCGATCTCCGGTAGCCTTCGCCCCGCGGGCCCGTAGCTCAGTTGGTCAGAGCAGGCGACTCATAATCGCTCGGTCGCAGGTTCGAGTCCTGCCGGGCCCACCGACACCCTGAGGCGCTTCCGGCCGCCCGCCGGATTCGCGCGGCTCCCGTTCTCGTAGGATGGTGTCAGCCGTTGACAAGGAGCGCCATGTCTGAGTTCCAGTACGAGCCGATGTTCCAGTTGGGTGCCGACGAGACGGAGTACCGCCGGCTCGACATCGAGGGTTTGGTCGACAAGACGAAGGTGGGGGATCGGGAGATCCTGACGATCGATCCGGAGGCGCTGCGGCTGCTGGCAGCGGAGGCCGTCCACGACGTCTCTCACCTCTTCCGCCCGGCCCATCTGGCCCAGTTGCGCAAGATCCTCGACGATCCCGAGGCCTCCGACAACGACCGGTTCGTGGCGCTCGAGATGCTGAAGAACGCCGTCGTCGCTTCGGAGATGGTGCTGCCGTCGTGTCAGGACACGGGGACGGCCATCGTGCACGGTCACAAGGGCGAGAGCGTGTTCACCGGCGCCGACGACGCCGAGTGGCTCTCCCACGGTATCCACGACACGTACACCGGCACGAACCTGCGCTACTCGCAGATGGCTCCGATCTCCATGTTCGAGGAGCGCAACACCGGGAACAACCTGCCCGCGCAGATCGAGATCGAATCCGTACCCGGGGATGAGTACGAGTTCGAGTTCGTCACCAAGGGCGGCGGATCGGCGAACAAGACCTTCCTGTATCAGAAGACGAAGGCGGTCCTCAACCCCGAATCGCTGACGGCCTTCGTGGACGAAGCGATCCGGTCGCTCGGTACGGCGGCATGCCCTCCCTATCACCTGGCCATCGTGGTCGGCGGAACGTCCGCCGAGTTGAATCTCAAGACGGTGAAGCTTGCAAGCACGAAGTACCTCGACGCGCTGCCGACGACCGGAAACGAGTACGGCCGGGCGTTCCGGGATCTCGAATGGGAGCAGCGGATCCTCCAGATGACCCGTGAAGTCGGCATCGGGGCCCAGTTCGGCGGCAAGTACTTCTGTCACGACGTTCGGGTGATCCGACTCCCGCGCCACGGTGCCTCGTGTCCGGTCGGCGTGGGCGTCTCGTGCTCGGCCGATCGACAGGTCAAGGCCAGGATCAGCGGCGAGGGGGTCTTCCTGGAGGCGCTCGAGCGCGATCCGGCACGCTTCCTCCCCGAACCCGACGCAATCGCCGAGCCGGCGGAGGCGGTCGCCATCGACCTCGAGCGTCCCATGAGCGAGATCCGGGCCGAACTGTCGAAGTACCCGGTCGGGACCCGGCTCGCGTTGACCGGAACGATCGTTGTCGGACGCGACATCGCCCACGCCAAGATCGCGGAGCGCCTCGACGCCGGCGAGGAGATGCCCCAGTACCTGAAGGATCACATCATCTACTACGCCGGGCCGGCCAAGACTCCGGAAGGCTACGCGTCGGGCTCGTTCGGGCCGACCACGGCCGGTCGGATGGATCCGTACGTCGATCGCTTCCAGGCCGCGGGTGGCAGCCTCGTGATGCTCGCAAAGGGCAACCGGTCGAAACAGGTCACCGACGCCTGTGAGAAGTACGGCGGCTTCTACCTCGGTTCGATCGGCGGGCCGGCGGCGATCCTCGCCAAAGACCGCATCCGCGCCGTCGAGGTTCTCGAGTACCCGGAACTGGGCATGGAGGCCGTCTGGAAGATCGAGGTCGAGGACTTCCCGGCGTTCATCATCGTCGACGACAAGGGCAACGACTTCTACGCACAGTTCATGCCGTAGCAGACCGCCGGCTTCGAAGGCATTCCGGAGAAACTCCGGCCCCGTAGGCGCGAGGTGCCCGCGTATGATGAAGGGAGGGCGTCCGACCGAGATGTCGACGATCGACCGTTGACGCCGCGATAACTCCCCAACGGAAGGACGATGCAGATGAAGAGCACGGCAACAGCGAACTGGAAGGGCGACCTCTTCGGTGGCTCGGGCACGGTCGATTTCAAGAGCGGAGCGGCCGGCCCGCTGCCCGTCAGCTGGGCCAGCAGGACCGAAGAAGCGGCAGGGAAGACGAGCCCGGAAGAGATGATCGCGGCGGCTCACGCCGCGTGCTTCTCGATGGCGTTCTCCAACGAGCTGGCCGGAGCGGGATTCCCCCCGGAGAACCTCGACACGAAAGCGGTCGCGACCTTCACGAAGGGCGACGACGGATTCCGGATCCGCTCGATGGCGCTGTCCGTCGAAGCGACCATACCGGGCATCGACGCCGACACCTTCGCGGAGAAGGCCGAGGCGGCCAAGAACGGATGCCCTGTGAGCAATGCTCTCAAAGGGAACGTGGAGATCACTCTGGACGCCAAGCTCGTCTGACCCGGCGAATCTCCCATGAACTGAGAGCGGAGGGCTTCGGCCCTCCGCTCCGTCAATGGGACCTCTGGATCTGGGCACCGCCCGCCATATCTAGCATTGTTGTGCGCAGCAGCAACACGGGCATCACGCTCGAGGAGAGAGAGTCATGACCATACGGATCAAGCGGGTGGCAGTTCTCGGGGCCGGGGTGATGGGGCAAGGGATCGCAGCCCACCTCGCCAACGCCGGTATTCCTTCCTATCTGTTCGACATCGCACCGGGAGAGCTCACGGACGCCGAGGCGGCTGCCGGGCTCACCCTCGAAGACCGGAAGGTCAAGAACCGCATCGCTGAGGCCGGCATCGCTTCGATGAAGCGGGCGAAGCCGGCGCTGCTCTACCGGCCGGACTTCGCCGACATGGTCACTCCCTGCAACTACGAGGACGATCTCGACAAGCTCGGCGAGTGCGACTGGATCGTCGAAGTCGTCGTCGAGCGCATGGACATCAAGCAGCGGGTCTTCACGATGGTCGACGAGAACCGCAAACCCGGGAGCGTCGTTTCTTCGAACACGAGCGGGTTGTCGGCCGCGGAGATGGCTGAGGGGCGCAGCGAGGACTTCCGGCGCCACTTCATGGTGACCCACTTCTTCAACCCCGTGCGCTACATGCGGCTCCTGGAGGTCGTGCCGATCGCCGACACCGACCCCGACGTGTTCGCGGCGATGGCCGACTTCGGCGAGCACGTGCTCGGCAAGGGAATCGTGTACTGCAAGGACACGCCGAACTTCATCGCCAACCGCATCGGGACGTTCGGCATGGCATCGGTTTTCCACTGGATGATGGAGTTCGGCATCGGAGTCGCCGAGACGGACGCCCTCTTCGGGACGGCGATGGGCCGCGCCAAGTCGGCCATCTTCCGGACCGCGGACGTCGTCGGGCTCGACACGATGGCCCACGTTCTCAACACGATCGCCGAGGGATGCCCCGACGACCCCTGGCGTGAGCGGTTCGTCCCTCCGGAGGCGATCCAGAAACTGGTTGCCGACGGCCGGCTCGGCAGCAAGACCGGTGCAGGCTTCTACAAGAAGGTCAGGGGAGAGAGCGGGAGCGTGATCCTCAGCCTCGACCTGGAGACCCTCGAGTACTTCGACGCCGGCAAGGTGCGTCTCGACGTGGTCGGAGCGGCCCGCAAGAAGGAGACCGCCGCCGAGAAGGTCGCGGCGATCGTCTGGTTCGACGACGACTACGGCCGGTTCGCCTGGAAGGTGACGGCCGAAACCGCGATCTACTCGCTCGAACGGCTCGGCGAGATCGCCGACGACATCGTCAACATCGATCGGGGGATGCGCTGGGGCTTCGGCTACGAACTCGGACCGTTCGAGACATGGGACGCCATCGGCGTCGCACGCTCGGTCGAGCGCATGCGGAGCGAAGGCATGACGGTGCCCGACGCCGTCGACGTGCTGCTCGAAAAGGGTGAGGGCACCTGGTACGTGAAGCGCGACGGCGTCGAGTACTACTGGGATGTGGCCTCCGAGACGTATCTGCCGGTCCCGGTCCCCGAGGACGCGATCTTCCTCACGGCGCTCGCCGATGCGGGGAAGGTCCTCGCCGAGAACGTGGGTGCGACCCTGTACGACATGGGTGACGGTGTCGGATGTGTTGCGTTCCACACGAAGATGAACGCCATCGACGCGAGCATCGTCGAGATGATCAACACCGGCTGCGACATGGTCGAGAGCGGCGAGCTCGTAGGTCTCGTCGTCGGTAACGAAGAGACGAACTTCTCGGTCGGCGCCAACATCGGTCTCGTCGGGATGCTCGCCATGTCGAAGGAATGGGACCAGATCGACGCCATGTCGAAGGAGCTCCAGGACGCTCTGATGCGCATGAAGTACTGCGACGGCCCGGTCGTGACCGCGCCGCGGGGCATGGCGCTCGGCGGCGGCTGCGAGATCGTGATGCACGGTGATGCGGTGAGGGCTGCGGCCGAGTCCTACGTGGGGCTCGTCGAAGTCGGTGTCGGCCTCATCCCGGCCGGCGGTGGAACGAAGGAGATGGCCTTCCGCTTCTACGGTTCGATCCCGGACGGTGTGAACGCCGACCTGTTCCCGTTCGTGCAGCAAGCATTCCTGAAGATCGGACAGGCGACCGTGTCTACGAGCGCGGAAGAAGCCAAGACGCACGGCTACCTCCGCCGCACCGACAAGGTCACCATCAACCCGGACGCCGTCCTCGCAGATGCGAAGGCCGACGTCCTCGCGATGGTGCAGACCGGATACAAGCCGCCGCGACCCAGGAAGGTCCCCGTTCCCGGACGGGACGGGATCGCGATGCTCGAAGCCGTCGTGCACGGGATGCACCAGGGCGGCTACGTCACCGAGTACGACGAGCACGTTGCGGGCGTTCTCGCGACGGTCCTGTGCGGTGGAGACGTGCCGGCCGGGACGCTGCTCAGCGAGCAGGACTTCCTCGATCTCGAACGGGAGGCGTTCGTAGGCCTGTGCAAAGAGCAGAAGACGATGGACCGGATCATGCACATGCTCGAGACCGGCAAAGCGCTGCGGAACTGATGGGGAGAAGGAGCACACACATGAGTACAGGAGTCGTCGTCACCCACGCCCACCGCACCGCGGTCGGCAAGTCCGGCAAGGGCACGTTGCGCGAGACCAGGCCCGACGAACTGCTCGGCCGACTCATCGAGGAGTTCATGAAGCGAGTCCCGGAGGTGGATCCGGTCGAAGTCGACGATGTCATCATCGGTTGCGCCTTCCCCGAAGGCGTCCAGGGCATGAACGTGGCTCGAGTCGCAGCGCTGAGGGCCGGATTCCCGGTCTCGGTGCCGGGTATGACGGTCAATCGCTTCTGCAGCAGCGGCCTTCAGACGCTCGCCACCGGGGCGGCACAGATCGCCGCCGGGTGGTCCGACGTGGTTCTCACCGGTGGTGTCGAGTCGATGTCGATGGTGCCGATGGGCGGACAGAAGTTCGCTCCGAACCCGACGCTCTTCGAGACGTTCCCGGCCGCCTACGACGGGATGGGGATCACGAGCGAGACGGTCGCGGAGCGTTACGACGTGAGTCGCGAGGATCAGGACGCGTTCGCGCTGCAGTCGAACGATCGTGCGCTCGCGGCGATCGCGGAAGGCAGGTTCGCCGACGAGATCATCCCGATCGAGGTGAGCGTTGCCGGCAAGACCGTGGTGTTCGACACCGACGACGGGCCGCGCAAGAGCACCCTCGAGGGACTCGCGAGGCTTCGGCCGGCGTTCAAGGTGAACGGTCGCTCCACAGCGGGGAACTCGTCGCAGACATCCGACGGGGCAGCCCTCGAGCTGATCATGAGCCGGGAGGCCGCCGACCGGTACGGGTTCGAGCCCCTGGGGGAGCTCGTCACGTTCCAGGTCGGTGGCGTGCACCCCGACGAGATGGGGATCGGGCCGACCGTGGCCATCCCGAAGGCGCTCGAGGCCGCAGGCATGTCGCTCGACGACATCGGCCTCATCGAGCTGAACGAGGCGTTCGCCAGCCAGGCGCTCTACTCGATGCGCACGCTCGGTCTGGATCCGGCGATCGTCAACGTCAACGGCGGGGCGATCGCTCTGGGGCATCCGCTCGGCTGCACCGGGGCGAAGCTCACGGCGACGCTGCTCCACGAGATGAAGCGCCGCAACGTCGAGTACGGCATCGTGAGCATGTGCATCGGTGGCGGCATGGGAGCCGCCGCCATCTTCAAACGCGATATCTGACGCGAGCGGGCGCGCATCTACGGGAACCATCTAGAGTTCTCACGACACTCGCGTGCGCTCAATCGAGCGTCGACGGGTGCCGGAGACCAACATCGAAGGGAGAGCCGATGGCTCGAAACAAATGGAGACTGCTGATACTGCTCGCAGTTGTGGCGATGCTCGCTGCAGCGTGCAGCAGCAGTAGTGACGAAGAGACGACGACGACCGCGGCGAGCGGCGATACGTCGGCTACGACGGAGGCACCGGCCGGTGAGCCGTTCAAGGTCGCTTTCGTCTACGTCGGACCGACCGAGGACAAGGGATGGTCGTGGGCTCACAACGAGGGCTCCAAGTACCTCGAGGCCAACATGCCCGGCGTCGTGATCACGAGACTCGAGAGCATCCCCGAGGGCCCGGACTCGCAGCGCGTGTTCGAGGATCTCGCGGCAGACGGCAATCAATTGATCTTCGGTACCTCGTTCGGGTACATGGATCCGATGCTTGCCGCCGCCGAGAACTACCCGGATACCGTGTTCATGCACGCGACCGGATACAAGAACTCGGCCAACATGAGCAACTACTTCGGCGCTGCCGAAGAGGGACGCTACCTCTCCGGCATGGCCGCCGGGGCACGAACCGAGTCGAACCTGATCGGGTACGTCGCGGCGTTCCCGATCCCCGAGGTGCTGCGCGGCATCAACGCGTTCACGCTCGGCGTTCGTGAAGTGAATCCCGATGCCGAGGTGCAGGTCGTCTGGACCTCGACGTGGTTCGATCCGCCCAAGGAGGGCGACGCCGCACAGGCGCTGCTCGACAACGGTGCGGACGTCATCGCCATGCACCAGGACTCGTCCGCTCCCGGCCAGGCGGCCGAGGCGGCCGGTGCCGGCTGGGTCGGCTACAACACCGACATGTCCGAGTTCGCTCCCAACAGCTGGCTCACAGCAGCCATCTGGGATTGGGGCCCCTACTACCTCGCGACGGCCGAGGCTGTCAAGGCGGGGACGTGGACCAACGAGCCCTTCTACGGGCACATGTCGGACGGAACGGTCGATCTCGCCCCGTTCGGGCCTTCGGTCAGCGATGACACGAAGGCGTTGATCGAGACGCGGAAGCAGGAGATCATCGACGGAACCTTCCAGGTTCTGCCCGATCCGATCGTGAACCAGGACGGTGTCGAGCAGCCACTCGGCGACATCTTCAGCATGGACTACTTCGTTGAAGGCGTCATCGGCAACGCCAGCGGCTGATCGATCGACGCGAAGAATGACGTCAGGGAACCCCGCTTCGGCGGGGTTCCCTGCGTTCTGACGGCTCGGGAATTTCCCGCTAGTGTGTCGTCATGCCCGACACAGATCAAAGGAACGACACGCCGGCGATCGAGCTTCGGAACATCGACAAGTCCTTCTACGGCGTGTTCGCCAATGCCGATGTGAATTTCAGTCTCGCCAAGGGCGAGGTGCATACGCTCCTCGGTGAGAACGGTGCGGGCAAGTCGACGCTGTGCTCGGTGATGGCCGGCCTGTATCGACCCGACTCGGGGGAGATGCTGTTCGACGGGAAGCCGACGGTGTTCAAGTCTCCGAAGGATGCCCTCGCCGCCGGTGTCGGCATGGTCTATCAGCACTTTCGTCTCGTTGCGAACCTGACGGTTGCCGAGAACCTCGCGCTCGGGAACCCGGAGGTCGGACTGCGGCTCTCCCAGAGCGAACTCGAGGCGGAGGCGAAGGAGCTCGGTGAACGGTACGACTTCCCCGTCGACCCCTCCGCCCGCATCTGGCAACTCTCGGTCGGCCAGCAGCAGCGTGTCGAGATCCTCAAGCTGCTCTATCGCGACGCCAAGATCCTCATCCTCGACGAGCCGACGGCGGTGCTCACGCCGCAAGAGGGCGAATCCCTGTTCCGGGCGATGCGCATGCTCGCCGACGAAGGCCGTTCCCTGATCTTCGTGTCGCACAAACTTCACGAGGTCAAAGCGGTGTCGGACCGGGTGACGGTACTCCGGGAAGGCCGCGTCGTCGGCGCGGTGGACACGGTCGACGCCGAGCCGCGGGACCTCGCGAGGATGATGGTCGGCAAAGACCTCGTCCTCCCGACGCGCAAGCCCAACGAGTCCGTCGGAGACGAAGTGCTCGTGATCAAGGACCTCGTGGTCGAAGACGACCGCGGGCTCGACGCCGTGGACGGACTGTCGATCACCGTGAACGCAGGCGAGGTGGTCGGCATCGCCGGCGTGTCGGGCAACGGCCAGAGGGAACTCGCCCAGGGCATCGTCGGCCTCATGAAAGTGAAATCCGGTTCCGTGTATCTCGACGGGACCGACGTGACGAAGATGAGCGTTCTGGCCAAGATCAAGCGCGGCATCGCGTACGTTCCGCAGAGCCGTCTCGGCATGGGTCTCGCCCCGGGTCTGACGACCGAGGACAATCTGGCGCTCAAGCAGTACCGCGAACCCCCGTACTCCAAGGGACCTCTCCTCTCCGCGGCGGCGTTCAAGCAGAAGGGTGCCGAACTCATCGAGCAGTTCGACGTGCGGGGCGTCCGCCCCGGGCTCCCCATCCGCCTGCTCTCGGGGGGGAACCTCCAGAAGGCGCTCATCGCCCGGGAAGTGGTTCAGGACCACTCTCTGCTCATCGCCCGATCTCCGACCCGCGGTCTGGACGTCGGGGCGACGGCCACCGTCCGCGATCACATCCTCGCCGAGCGCGACCGGGGCATCGCCGTGCTGCTGATCTCGGAAGATCTCGACGAGCTGCTGGCGCTCTCCGACCGGCTCGTCGTGATCTACGAGGGCAGGATCGTCGGTGAGATGCTGGCATCGGAGGCGACGGCCGAGCGTCTCGGACTGCTCATGTCCGGACACCAGGAGGATCAGCCAGCATGAGCCGCCGCATCATCATCGTCGAACCCCGCGGTCTCGCTCCCTGGTGGCTCAAGCTGCTGATCCCGATCGCATCCGTCGTCGCCGCCCTCGCGCTCGGAGCCCTGTTCCTGATGTTGACGGGGAACGACTGGATCGAGGTCTACGCGAAGATGACCGACGCGGCCTTCGGGTCGGGACGGGGATTCGCGGAAACGCTCGTTTCGGCGACGCCGCTCATTCTCACCGGTGTCGCGGCAGCGATCGCCTTCAAGATGCTGGTCTGGAACATCGGCGGTGAGGGGCAGCTGATGGTCGGAGCGATCGCCGCTGCAGGGGTGGGGATCTGGCTCGGCGGCGGCACGCCGCCGATCATCGCCATCACGGCCGTCGTGCTCGCCGGTGCGATCGGCGGGGCGTTCTGGGCATCCCTCTCCGCCGTGCCGAAGGTCTACCTCGGAACCAACGAGATCATCACGACGCTGATGCTCAACTTCATCGCGCTCAACCTGATGCAGTACCTGGTTCTCGGGAGCTTCAGCCCGTGGCGGGATCCGGAGGCGACCCAGTTCCCGCAGGGGCGGCCGATCATCGACTCGGCACGCATCCCCGAGTTCTTCCACCGACTGGATTGGGGTCTCTTCATAGCGGTCTTCGTCGCCATCCTCGCCTGGTTCGTGATCAGCAAGACGAGAACCGGCTTCGAGTACCGCATCGTCGGCGACTCCTTCAACACCGCGCGGTACGCGGGGATCCGGGTCCCGAAGAAGGTGCTCGGAACATTCCTCCTGTCCGGGGCGTCCGCAGGACTCGCCGGCTCGATCCTGGTCGCAGGGATCCTCGGCAAGATGGATCCGAGATCGCTCGATCTCGGACTCGGATTCACCGGCATCATCGTGGCGGCACTCGCACGGCTCAACCCGATCGCCATCATCCCCGTAGCGATCCTGATGGGGGCGCTCAACAACGCCGGTCCGGCGCTCCAGTCGATCGGGGTCCCGACGGCCACCGTCAAGATCCTGCAGGGTGCGATCCTGATTTTCGCCGTGGCCGGCGAGTTCCTGATCGGGAACCGATTCCGACGGCCGCGTGAATCCGTCGACGAAACGCCGGAACCGGCCAAGGAGGCGAGCGCAGCATGAACGACTCTGTTCTGATGCTCACGGTCATGGCGGCCATCGGCCTCGGCACGCCGATCGTCTTCGCCACGGTGGGTGAGATCCTCGCCGAGCGTTCGGGCATCCTCAACCTGGGTGTGCAGGGCATGATGCTCTTCGGAGCCGTCATGGGATTCTGGGCGACGTTCCAGACGGGGAGCCTCTGGCTCGGTGTGCTCCTCGCGGTGATCGCCGGTGCCGCCATCTCGGTGATCCATGCCTTCAACTCGGTGACGTTGCGCGTCAGCCAGATCGTCTCGGGATTGGCCCTGACGATCTTCGGAACAGGCGTGGCGATCTTCATCGGACGAGCAGGTTCCAGTCCGCTGGTCGGTCGCCCGTCGCGCGAGATCTTCGAACCGATCTTCCCCCAGTCGTTCGCCGACATCCCGCTGGTCGGGCCGTTGATCTTCGGGCACGACGCTCTGGTCTACCTCTCCTGGGTCATCGTCGCCATCGCGAGTTACTACCTGTTCCACACTCGCCCCGGTCTGACCGTGCGAGCCGTGGGAGAGGACCCGGCGAGCGCCGAGGCTGCTGGGATCAACGTGTCGCGGGTGCGGTACATCCACGTGATGCTCGGCGGAGCGCTCGCGGGGCTCGGCGGAGCGTACTTCTCCCTCGCCCTGGTTCCGTCGTGGCAGGACAATCCGATCGGATCGGCGGGGTGGATCGCGATCGCCCTCGTGATCCTCGCATCGTGGAGACCCTGGCGGGCCCTGTGGGTCGCGTATCTGTTCGGTGCGGCCGGGCGTGTGAATTTCACGTTCCAGACGCTCGAGATCAACATCCCCTCGAACCTCCTCGCGATGCTTCCGTTCCTCCTCGCGATCATCGCCATGCTCATCCTCGCAAGTGGGAAGCGTGCGCGGCTCCTCGGATCACCGGAGGCTCTGGGAGTCCCGTATTACAGGGAAGAGCGCTGACCCGCTCGTGTCCTGGACGCTGCTGACCAACGACGACGGCATCGACAGCCCTGCGCTGGCCCCGTTCTCCGACGAGCTCTCGGCGCTCGGAAGCGTCCGTGCGGTCGTCCCCGACCGGGAACGGTCCTGGATCGGCAAGGCCATCACGCGGTTCGACCCGATCACGGTCGAGAGCGTCGACCTGGACGGGGGATCCGCGTGGACCTGCACCGGGTTCCCGGCGGACGCCGTACAGGTGGGCATCCACGGGATCTTCGACGAGCCCCCCGCACTCGTCGTCTCCGGGATCAACATCGGATACAACCACGGTACGGCCTTCTTGATGTCTTCCGGCACGATCGGCGCCGCGGTCGAGGGGTGGGTCTCCGGCGTTCCCTCGATCGCCATCTCGACGGGGACGGTCGGCGATTGGATGGCCTGGAAGGGCAGGGTGATGGACCCGTCCGCCGCAGCGGACTGGCGACGGATCGCCGCCGTCGGCGCCGTCGTCATCGCGGACGTCGAAGCATCCGGGATCCTGGAGATCGCAGACGTCGTCTCGATCAACCTGCCGTTCGAAGCAACGGTCGAGACGCCGAGACGGATCACGACCGTCGCACGGGTCGGATACGACCGCCTGTTCGACCACACCGGGGGCGGCGTGTACACGCACGACTTCGGGGGGAGTTTCGTCGAATTCGGTGCGATCGGGGGAACCGACATCGGCGCGGCCCGCGACGGTGCCATCTCGATCACGCCGTTGCTCATGCCCGCCGCCGCACCGGTGCCCGACGACGTGCGAGCCCGGCTCGAGTACTGACGCCGTGTCTGCTGTACGAGCAGCGAATCGACGCCGCCGGCCATAGTCTGACGGTCCGTGAACACCTCCAGCCCCGACCGCCGTCGCCGCATCGACGCGATGCCGAAGAAGATCCGGTACCCCGCGTCGCTGCCGATCACCGATCGCCACGACGAACTGCTCGAAACGATCCGGGACAATCAGGTCGTCATCGTGGCGGGGGAGACCGGGTCGGGGAAGAGCACCCAGCTTCCGAAGATCTGCCTCGAGCTCGGCCGCGGCGTCGAAGGGACGATCGGGCACACGCAGCCGAGACGGATCGCTGCTCGCTCCATCGCGAACCGGATCGCAGAGGAACTGGGCGTCGCCGTCGGCGACACCGTCGGTTACGCCGTGCGCTTCTCGGACCAGACGAGCGACGCCACGCTCGTCAAGGTCATGACCGACGGGCTGCTCCTCGCCGAGATCCATCGCGACCGGAAGCTCCGACGCTACGACACGATCATCATCGACGAAGCCCACGAGCGCAGCCTCAACATCGACTTCCTCCTCGGCTACCTGACGACGCTGCTTCCCGAGCGGCCCGACCTGAAGGTCATCATCACCTCCGCAACGATCGACACGGAGCGGTTCTCGCAGCACTTCGGCGACGCACCCGTCATCGAGGTGTCGGGGCGTGCGTACCCGGTGGAGACGCGCTACCGGCCTCTCGACGATCCCGAACGCCCCGAGCCTCGAGATCAGACGCAGGGCATCTGCGACGCCGTCGAGGAGCTCTTCACCGAGGCGAACGGGGACATCCTCGTGTTCTGCTCGGGTGAACGGGAGATCCGCGACGCCGTCGACGCGCTCGACGCGCTCGATCTGCCGCACACCGAGATCGTGCCGCTCTACGCCCGGCTCCCGGCGGCACAGCAGAATCGGATCTTCGCATCGCACACCGGCAGGAGGGTGGTGGTGGCGACCAACGTAGCCGAGACGTCGCTGACCGTCCCGGGGATCCGCGCCGTGGTCGACACCGGAACCGCCAGGATCTCGCGCTACAGCAAGCGAACGAAGGTGCAACGTCTCCCCATCGAGCCGATCTCACAGGCCTCGGCCGATCAGCGTGCCGGTCGGTGCGGGCGGCTTGGCCCCGGTGTGTGCATCCGGCTGTACAGCGAGGACGACTACAACGCGCGGCCGGCGTTCACCGAGCCGGAGATCAGGCGCACGAACCTCGCGGCCGTGATCCTCCAGATGACGGCGCGGGACCTCGGAGACGTGGAGACGTTCCCGTTCCTCGAACCTCCCGACTCCCGCTCCATCCGGGACGGCATCGCCCGGCTCGTGGAAGTCGGCGCGATCCGGGAGGGAAGACGCGGCGGCCGGCTGCGTCTCACCAAACTGGGCCGGCAGCTGGCCGATCTCCCCATCGACCTCCGTCTCGCCCGGATGATCATCGAGGCGAACCGCACGGCGTGTCTCCGGGAGGTGCTCGTCATAGCGACGGCGCTGGCGATCCAGGATCCCCGTGAGCGGCCGGTGGACAAGCAAGCGCAGGCCGACCAGGCGCATGCCCGTTTCGCCGACGAGGAGTCGGATCTGTACGCCTGGTTGAACCTCTGGCGGTACCTCGGGGACGAACGACGCTCGGGGACGTCGAGCCGGTTCCGCAGGATGTGCCGCACCGAGTACCTGAACTACCGCAGGGTTCGTGAGTGGCAGGATCTGCATGCTCAGCTTCGCGACGTCACGCGGCAGATGGGGTTCATCCCGAACAAGGAGCCCGCAGAGCGTGAGGTCGTGCACCGGGCCCTCCTCACGGGGCTGCTCTCCAACATCGGGAGAAAGGAACCGGGATCTCACGCCTATCGCGGCGCCCGGGGGACCGTCTTCTCGATCAACCCGGGATCATCCCAGTTCAAGCGGAATCCCGAGTGGGTGATGGCCGCCGAACTCGTCGAGACCAGCCGCTTGTGGGCTCGCGGGGTGGCGGAGGTGCAGCCCGAGTGGATCGAGGCTGCCGCCGGGCATCTCGTGACGCGCAGCTACTCCGATCCGTGGTGGGATGCGCAACGCGGGTCGGCCGTCGCGAACGAGTCGGTCACGCTGTTCGGCCTGTCGCTCCAGACGGAGCGAACGGTGCAGTACGGGCGTATCGATGCCGCAGCGGCGCGCGACCTGTTCATCCGGCACGCGCTCATCGCCGGAGAGTGGGACGGCCGCCACCGCTTCGTCGAGCACAACGCCGGCGTCATCGACGAGGCTCTGGAACTCGAGTCCCGGTATCGAAGATCGGATCTGCTCGTCGACGACGAGACCCTGGTGGCCTTCTTCGACGCGCGGATCCCCTCCGACGTCGTCTCGGTGCGCCACTTCGACCGGTGGTGGAAGGAGGTGCGTCTCACCGATCCGCACCGGCTCGATCTGTCCGTCGACGATCTCGTCGACCCGCATGCGGACGTTCCCGACGAGGACGCGTTCCCACGCGTGTGGCAGTACGGCAACGTGACGATGCCGCTCGCCTACGAGTTCGAGCCCGGCAGCGACAACGACGGCGTGACGATCGAGATCCCGATCGGCGAACTCGACCGGGTCGATCCGGGCATCTTCGACTGGCAGGTCCCGGGCTTGCGCGAGGAGCTCGTCGTCGCGCTGATCCGATCACTTCCCAAGGCGTTGCGGAAACGCTTGTCCCCGATCCCGGAGACGGCCCGCAGCGTGCTCGAGAGTCACGACGCCGGCGCAGGGGGACTCATGCCGTTCCTCCGGCGTGAGCTCACCCGACGGGCGGGAGTTCCGATCCCGTTCGATGCGTTCGACATGGATCGAATCCCCGCCCATCTTCTGCCGTCGTTCCGCATCGTCGACGACGCCGGCGAGGTGCTCGCCGAGGGGAGCGATCTCACGACGCTTCGCGACGAGCTCGGCAGCGAGGTCCGCACGGCGATGGAACGCACCGGCCACGGCATCGAGACCACCGGCCGAACCTCCTGGGACTTCGGGGATCTACCGTCCGCCGTCGAGATCCCCGGACCCGGCAGGCCGATCACGGCGTATCCGGCCCTGACCGACGAAGGGGAGACGATCGGCGTGCGACTCTTCGCCACTCCTGCGGAGCAGACGGAGGCGATGTGGGACGGCACGAAACGCCTGCTGACGCTGGACCTGCCGTCCGCCGCCCGGCGGCTCCGGCCGCTCGTCACCGAAGACGGAAGGCGGGCCGTGGCGGCCGGACCGTACGCGTCGTTTGCCGAGTGGGCCGACGATTGCCTGTCGTGTGCGGTCGACGACGTCCTGGCCTCGGCCGGAGGGCCGGCGTGGGACCGCACGACGTTCGAGCGCCTCCGGGAAGTCGCACGACGGACGGCGCCCGATGTCCTGATCGAGGTCGCTTCCGGTTCGCTCCAGATCCTCGACGAGCATCTCGAGATCCGGGAAGCGATGAGTGAGTTCACGGCGGACCCGTATCGGGACGCCGTTGCCGATATCGACGAGCAGCTCGATCGGTTGCTCTACCCGGGCATGCTCTCGGCCGTCGGCAAGGACCGGCTCGCGGACGTGCTGCGGTATCTCCAGGCGATCCGGCGCCGACTCGGTCGACTGCGGGACCACGTCGGGCGCGACCGCCGGAGCATGGAGCGGGTGCGTGATCTCGAACGACGGCGCGACGAGCTCGTCGACGCCGTGCCGGAGGCCGAAGGGTTCGTCGAGGTGGCCTGGATGCTTCAGGAGCTGCGGATCAGCCTCTTCGCCCAGGAGATGGGGACGAAGGGGAAAGTCAGCGAGAAGCGGATCGTCGAAGCGATGGACCGGGCCGTCGCCCCCTGACCGCTCTCCCCGACCCGTGGGTTCCCAGCGCGCCTATGTCCGCCTACGAGCCCTGGGTTCGCAAGGGTGGGGGAATGCAGGGACCGGATTGTGCATTGAACCGGGACAGAACCACCGATCGGAGCCCGCACCATGACCGCGTTTCCCACGCTTCCCGAAGACCGACAAGCCACGCTCGACACGATGCACGCGTATGCGCTCGCCGTAGCGACGCTGCCCCGGATCCACGCGGTACCGCATCCGCGGTGGTGGCACATCTCCCTGAAGGTCCGGCCCGACGGCCTGGTCACCGAAGCGATGCCGCTGGCAGACGGCGGCGCGGCGTTCATCCGCATCGACCCCAGGCGGCACGAGGTCGTCCTCGAGACGTCGAGCGGCGAGCGGCGGGCGTTCCCGATGAACGCCGGGCTCACCGCTTCGGAGATGGGGGAGGCCCTCATCGCCGCGGGAGCCGAGTTCGGACTCGACGGGGCCTACGACCGGTCGAAGTTCCAGAACGACGAGCAGCGAGCATACGACGAAGGGCATGCATCGAGGATCTTCGAGGCGTTCGTCACCGCAGACGGTGCGATCGCGGCGCACCGGAACCGCATCGACGGCCTCGTCGGGCCGATCCAGCTGTGGCCCCACGGCTTCGATCTCGCGTTCGAGTGGTTCGGGACACGCACCGAACCCTTCGAAGAGGACGGGGTGACGACGGAACTCC
The DNA here is from genome assembly GCA_029939995.1 of Acidimicrobiia bacterium. Classification (GTDB taxonomy): domain Bacteria; phylum Actinomycetota; class Acidimicrobiia; order Spongiisociales; family UBA5794; genus JAHEEL01. The sequence continues at coordinate 58,038 of JAOZRW010000009.1, forward strand.
CCTCACAGATCAATCTCGGGTTCTACCCGGCCGGAGACGCCTACTTCTACTCGAACCCGTGGCCCTTCGACGCCGACGATCTCCTCACCGTTCAACTCCCGTCGGGAGCGCGTTGGAACACCGAGGGATGGCAGGGCTCGATGCTCGCATACGACGACGTCGCGGGGTCATCCGACGGTGTCGAGCGCTTCCTCGCATACGCGGGGGCCGTCTTCGACGCCGCCTCGCCGCTCCTCACGCGTTGAGGGAGGGCCCCATCGGGCCCTCCCTCGGACGAGCGTACCGGCGTCAGCTGGTCGACTGCTCGGAAGCTCGCTGCCGGAGCCAGTCGAGTTGGGAAGCGACGTCGGCGGTCATCTCCTCGAGGTCCCGCTGGACCTCCTCGAGATATTCGATCCGCTCCCGGGTCGAGGGACGTCCGAAGGCGCCGCCGCCGTACCCGAAGTGGTGAAGGCCGAGGCCGGCTCCGCGGAAGCCGCGTCGCGGACCGTCGAAGTCGTCGAAATCGTTCCAGCCGCGGCCCATTCCGTACCCGCGTCTGCGTCCGTGGTGTCTCATGTTTCTCCTTTCGATGTGTCGCCGTACTCGTCGAGGAACGCGGCGATCGTGCTCTCAGCGGACCGAAGCGAGGTGAGCCAGGCGTCGAGGAGCTGTGCTCCGTCGTCGGTCAGCTCGTACATGCGCTTCGCCCGGCCCGGCTCGTTCTCCGTCCAGTTCGACCGGACGATGCCGTCATCTTCCATGGAACGGAGCATCCGGTACAGGTTCCCCAGGTCGATCCGCTCTTCGGGTATCCAGGAGCGGAGGAACTCGGCGAGGTCGTAGCCGTGGGCCGGCCCGTCGCGAAGGGCTGCGAGGACGACGGGCTCGCTGAACCGCTCGAGGCGTGCCCCGACCGTCCAGGTCCCCTCGCCGCTGCGCCGGCGCGTCCGTGCGGCGCCCCGTCTGCGGCCGTGATGATGTGGTCCGTGTGGTCCCATACCGACAGTATATGTATGTCACATAGTAATGTCAATAACATATAGATGTAGGAAACACTGCGGCCTTCGGGACGATCACCGTTCCCGCTACCCTCCGGATGAGGAGGAAGATTCATGGCATTTCCCGAACCGTTCTACCGCTGGCGGCCACACCCGTGGCACGGACTCGAGACGGGCCCCGATGCACCCGGTGTGGTCACCGCCTTCATCGAGATCTCCCCGTTCGACTTCGTGAAGTACGAGGTCGAGAAGCGAACCGGATTCCTGAAGGTCGACCGGCCGCAACGGGGGAGCAGTTCCCCTCCCACGCTCTACGGCCTCATCCCGAGGACGTACTGCGCGGAACGCGTGGCCGCGATGTCACCCGAGGTGGCCGTCGCAGACGGGGATCCCCTCGACATCTGTGTGATCTCCGAGCGCGCCATCGATCGATCCGAGATCATGCTCAGCGCGAGGGTCGTGGGGGGTCTGCGGATGCTCGACCACGGTGAGGCGGACGACAAGATCGTCGCCGTGCTGCTCGACGACGCCGTGTTCGGCGAGGCGATCGACATCTCCGACATCCCGAAGCCGCTCATCGACCGACTCGAGCACTACTTCCTCACCTACAAGACCATGCCCGGCGAGGAACATCTGGTCCAGATCCCCGAGATCTACGGACGGGAGCATGCCGTCGGCGTCGTAGCCGCCGCCATGCACGACTACGAAGACCACTACGGGGGATAGATCGACATCGGCGAAGGATCGAAGCAGATGGCACCGGTCGGGCTGACGTCCGCCGAAGTGCAAGAACGCGTTGCCGCGGGCAAGGTCAACGTGGTCGAGTCACGCGGGTCCCGCTCCGTCGCCGACATCCTTCGTACGAATCTCCTGACCAGGTTCAACGCCATCATGTCCGTGATGCTCGCGATCGTGCTGGTGTTCGGGCATCTTCCCGACGCGCTGTTCGGTCTCGTCATGATCGCCAACGCCGTCATCGGCATCGTCCAGGAGCTCCGGGCGAAGTACACGCTCGACAAGCTCCGGGTACTCGTCATCCCGAACGTGACGGTGATACGCGACGGGGCCGAGCGAGAGATCCCGATGGACGAGATCGTGCTCGACGACGTGGTTGAGGTATCCACCGGCGATCAGATCCCCGCCGACGGCATCGTCATCGACACCCGCGGGGTTCAGGTCGACGAGTCGCTGCTGACCGGCGAGGCCGACCCCGTCCACAAGGACGTCGGGGATCAGATCCTCTCCGGGTCGTTCGTGGTCGCCGGCTCGGCGATGGCGAGAATCACCGCCGTCGGTGACGACTCATACGCTCAACACCTCGCGGCCGAAGCGAGAGAGTTCACGCTCACGAAGAGCGCGCTCCGTGAAGGCATCGACAGCATTCTCAGGGTGGTCACCTGGATTCTCGTGCCGATCGCGGCCCTTCTCCTATGGAGCCAGTTCCGTGCGGGGCATTCGATCGGTGATGCGCTGGTGTCGACGGTGGCCGGCGTCGTGGGCATGGTGCCGCAGGGACTGGTCCTCCTCGTGTCGATGGCCCTCGCCGTTGCCGTCATCCGGCTCGGGCAACGGAGGGCGCTCGTGCAGGAACTCCCGGCCGTCGAGACGCTCGCCAGGGTCGACGTGGTCTGCGCCGACAAGACCGGGACGCTCACCACCGGATCGATTCGTCACCGCGACACGGTTCCGATCGGAGACCACGACGCCGACGATCTCGCTGAGGCTCTCGCCGCCATGGCCGCGGCCGATCCCCACCCGAATCCGACGATGCAGGGAATCGCCGACGTGTATCAGGAGCCGCCGGAGTGGGGCGTTGAAGCGTTCCGACCGTTCTCGTCGGCGACGAAGTTCTCCGCGGTGCGTTTCGACGACGGGAGGACGTGGGTCATCGGAGCTCCCGAGATCGTGCTCGGCCGATCTCACCCAGACGTGCTCGAGCACCTGAGGAGCGTGGCCTCGAGCGGTGACCGGGTTCTCGTCGTAGCGGTGACCGGGGAGCCGATTCCCGAGGACGAGCACGTTCTTCCCGCCAACCTGGAGCCGTTCGGGTACGTGACGTTCGCCGAGGAGATCCGCGACGACGCCCCGGAGACGATCGGGTACTTCGTCGACCAGCACGTGACGCTGAAGGTGATCTCCGGAGACTCCGACGCGACGGTGGGAGCCATCGCAACCGGAGTCGGCGTACCGAACGCGGATCGGAGCATCGACGCCCGGACGCTTCCCCCCGAGGGATCCGCCGGGTTCACCGCAGCAGTCAACGACGACGCCGTCTTCGGCCGTGTCACCCCGGATCAGAAGAGGTCGATGGTCGTCGCGCTCCAGGACGAGGGGCACACGGTCGCAATGACGGGCGACGGCGTGAACGACGTGCTCGCCCTCAAGAAGGCGGACATCGGGATCGCGATGGGGTCGGGCGCCCCGGCTACGAGAGCCGTCGCTCAGATCGTCCTGCTCGACAACCGGTTCGCATCACTCCCATACGTCGTGGCCGAGGGCCGTCGGGTGATCGCCAACATGGAGAGGGTCGCTTCGCTGTTCGTCTCCAAGACCGTGTACGCGGCCATCCTCGCCGTCGCCATCGGTTTCGCCGGCTGGTCGTTTCCGCTGCTGCCACGCCATCTCACGCTGATCGGGTCGCTCACGATCGGGATTCCCGCATTCTTCCTCTCCTTCGAATCCACCGACGAGCCGGTCCGGGAAGGTGCCTTCAGACGGGTCATGCGGTTCGCGATACCGTCCGGCGTCATCGCCGCCACGGCGGCGTACGGCGTCTACGCCGCCGCGGGCGCGCTCGCACGAGATCCGATCGTCGACCGCAGCGCGACGACGATCACGATGGTGCTCGTCGGCCTCTGGATCCTCATCGAACTCATCAGCCCGTTGACGCCCAAGCGGGCGGCCCTCGTCGGTTCGATGTTCGCGCTGTTCACCGTCGTGCTGGTCGTACCCTTCGGACGGGAGTTCTTCCACCTCGTGATCCCGCCGATCGAGATCATCGGCGTGATCCTGGGAGCGGCGCTGGCAGCCGGTTTCGCGTTGCACCATGCGCTACGTTTGATGGACCATCACGGCGGCGACTGGGTGCCGTGGCTCAAGGAGACCGGGGAGTAGATGGCGAAGACGGATGATCGCCCAACGCTTCTGAGCCGCCGGGAGCGCATCCTGAAGAACATCGCGGGTCTTGCGATCCGTTTGATCTACCGGAGCGTCGAGGTGCGCGGGCGGCCGGGTGCCACCGCGTCGGGGCCGCAACTCACCGTGTCGAACCACTTCGGCGGATTCGCCGATGCCCTCATCCAGGCGTACGCGCTCGACCGGGTTCCCAGATTCATCGCTCGCGACGTGATCTGGCGCATCCCGGTAGCGAAGCAGATCATGAAGTTCGTGCGGGCGATCCCGACCCACAAGCCGGAGGACGAGGGCCCGGCCGGAAACGACCAGATGTTCCGGTCGACGTACGATGCGCTCGCCGAAGGTGACCTGGTGATGATCTTCCCCGAGGGCGTCACCGTCGACGACCCTGCGATCGCACGGGTCAAGACGGGAGCTGCCAGGATCGCGTTGGGGGCGAGGGCCTCCGGCGTCGAGGGGATCGAGATCATCCCGTCCGGAATCCACTACGACGACAAGGGGTCGCTCCGTTCCAAAGTCTGGGTCAACGTGGGAAGGCCTCTGGATCTCGATCGGGAGATCGACCGGTACTCCCCTCGCGGGACTCCCCAGGACGCGTCGAATCGGGAGGCGGTTCGCCGGCTGACGGCGGATATCGAGGAGATGCTGCGGAGATCGGCCCCCGACTACGCCGATTGGGAGGAGGAGCGGGCGCTCACGGAGGCCGCGTCGATCGCCCTCCGGACGGTGCCGGGCGCTCCCGTGGAAATCGACTACGGCACCGAGTCGGAACTCGCGAACGTGCTCTCGCAGCGATCGGCGGAGGCCAAGGCCCGGATCAAGGAGGCGCTGGATCGCTACACGACGGATCTCGACGCTGCGGGGATCAACGATCGGCAGATGATCGGGTCGTTCGGCGAGCGCCGTTCGTTCCTGAAGCGGATCGGCTGGAACGTGCTGGTCGGGATCGTCCTCCTGCCGTTCGCGCTCTTGGGACTGCTGATCAACATCGTGCCGCTCGCACTCCTCTGGCTGATCGGCCGTTTCAAACTCGATCCGGCCGTCGCGGCGACCGTGAAGCCCGGGGCGGCGATCCTGCTGTTCTCCATCACATGGGGGATCGCGGGATGGTCGGGCTGGACCTGGTCGGGGGTCTCGGGTCTCGTGGCGACGCTGCTCGTCATGCCGCTCTACATGTACGCACTGTTCGCCCTGTACGAG